>JBHENQ010000093.1:0-33945 GCA_046261975.1 Gemmatimonadaceae bacterium
TTGCGCTCCGCGGCCAGCGCGGAGCGCCGGCGCTTTTCAAAGTCGCCATGCTGTGCGCCATGGCGGCCTTCGTGTTGACCTCCGCGAAGTCGCGATGACCGTTTTCCAGGCCATCGCACTTGGCATAATCCAGGGACTGACCGAATTTCTTCCTGTGAGCAGCTCGGCTCACCTTGCCCTCACCCCGTGGCTTCTGGGCTGGGAGGCACCAGGTCTCGCGTTTGATGTGGCACTCCACACGGGTACCCTCGCTGCTGTGCTCTGGTATTTTCGCAGGGATTGGGCGGACCTGGCTCGCGCTGCGTGGGCGACGCTGGCGAGGCGGCGCGCCGATACACTCGAGTCACGGCGGCTCGGCTACATCGTGATAGCGACTATTCCGGGCGGTCTGGCCGGCCTCCTGCTCGACGACATCGCCGAGACGCACTTCCGCGCGCCCGCGCTGATCGCGAGTCTCATGATGGCCATGGGCATTGTGCTCTGGCTCGTTGACTGGAAGTCTTCGCAACTACGCTCACTCGAAGAAATGCGCTGGACGGATGCGGTCGTGATAGGGCTCGCGCAAGTGGTGGCGCTGCTGCCAGGCGTTTCCCGTTCCGGCGCCACCATTAGTGCGGGCCTCGCGACTGGCTTCGATCGCGCCAGCGCCGCTCGTTTCAGCTTCCTCATGAGCATGCCCATAACGCTTGCGGCGATCGTACTCAAGATGCCCGATGCGGTCGCTCAGAGGGGCTTGGACGCGCCGTTGTTCGCCGGAATTCTCGCTTCCGGAATTAGTGGCTGGCTTGCGATCTCAGTCCTCTTGCGCTACGTGAGCGGTCATACATACGGCGTGTTCGCTATCTACCGCCTTGTCGTGGGCGCGCTCGTCCTCATTGTCGTGGCCGCACGTGGCTGAGATTGCTCGCTTCGACGGCTGCACGGAGGCCGAGCTGGCAGGCGCCATCGGCGTAAACCAAGTGGTGTTGTTCGACACCGTGCAATCGACGCTCGACGAAGCTCACCGGCTGGCGGCCGCCGGCGCGACTGCCGGCACTATCGTGCTGGCCGAGGAACAGACTGCGGGGCGGGGCCGCAACGGTCGAAGCTGGACCTCGGAGAGGGGGAAGGGATTGTGGCTGACAATCGTGGAAAGGCCAGTTGACTCACAATCTCTGGATGGTCTTGCGATTCGCCTGGGACTGGCTGCTGCACTCGCATTGGAGCGATTCACACAGGACCGCATCAAGCTCAAATGGCCGAACGATCTGTATTCCGGGGGTTCAAAGCTCGGTGGAATTCTCGTTGAGACGCGTTGGCGGGGCGACAGCATCGACTGGGTGGCAATCGGCTTTGGGCTCAACACGCGACTTCCCGCCGGCCTGGCGGGAGCCGCCGCTGTGGACAGTTCGCACAGTCGCCTCGAAATTCTGAGCGAGCTCGTTCCGGCAATCCGATCGGCAGCCGCCAAGACAGGTTCACTGACACCGGGTGAGCTTGCAGCATGGGCTGCTCGCGACCTTGCGCGTGGCCGGCGATGCATCGAACCGGCGAACGGTACAGTTCGCGGCATCGATTCGGGGGGTCGGCTGCTGGTTGCGTCCGCGTTCGGCGAAATGGCGTTCGGGACAGGATCCCTTGTGCTGGAGAACATGTGATCGTCGTATTCGATGTCGGCAACACCGAGACCACTGTAGGTCTGTTTGACGGCCAGTCACTGGAGGTGCACTGGCGCCTTATGACCAGCAACGAGCGCACGCCCGATGAGTTCGGCCTGCTGTTGGGTGCTCTCCTCCAGTCGCGCGATATCAGTGCCGCAAGCATTCATGGCGCCGCGATCGGGTCCGTCGTCCCACAGGTAACTGGCCCGCTTGGCGAAGCGTGCACAGCGTGGCTTGCGGTCAATCCCCTAGTCGTGGATGCAACCTCGCCGCTTCCCATCGTGCTCGATGTGGAAGAGCCACTAACGGTCGGGGCCGATCGAATCATCAATACGCTCGCGGCGTCCAAGCTGTACGGGTGCGATACAATCGTGGTGGACCTTGGCACCGCCACGACCTACGATTGCATCACAGCCGAAGGCAGATTCCTCGGCGGAATAATCGCACCGGGCATCACCACATCCGCTGAAACCTTGTTTCGCCGTACTTCCAAGCTGCCAGCAACCGAGCTGGTGGCGCCTGAACGCGCCATCGGGCGGCGCACCGAGGAATGCATCAGGGCAGGAGTGATGCTTGGCGCGGCAGCTGCGATTGATGGACTCGTTCGACGTATTAAGAGCGAATGGCCCGGTCCCCAAGTTCCAAAGGTGGTAGCAACCGGCGGCCTGGCTCAAACGGTGGCGCCGCTATGCCATGAAGTCGAAGAGGTTGAGCCCTTTCTGACCCTTCACGGCCTCCGCTTGGCCTACGATCTACTCGGCACCAACCCAAGCGAACAACCGGGCCGGGGCGGCAGTTAATAACCCGGTTTAGGGCCGTAACCTAAAATATGGTAAGATAGTAACTTACGTAGGTGGCGCTGAGGCGATGGAACCCCTTGACGCCATGGAAGAGAAGGCTTACTATTCCGTGTTGGCACTCATAGTCAGAGAGTGCTAACACCACCTCGCCTGGTTTGAAACGCGAGAAAACGAACCCATAACAGGAGGTTGCACCATATGGCCACCAAGAATGCCACGGCGGTCAAGATCAGTCCGCTGGCCGATCGCGTCGTCGTTAGGGCGCTCGAGGACACGGAGCAGATGCGCGGAGGGCTTTACATCCCCGACACTGCCAAAGAGAAGCCGCAGCAGGGCGAAGTTGTTGCCGTCGGACCTGGCCGCTTCGAGAAAGACAAGCGTGTGCCGATGGATGTCAAGGTCGGCGACAAGGTGCTCTACGGTAAATACAGCGGCACCGAAGTCACGCTCGACGGAGAGCAGGTTCTGATCCTCCGCGAGTCGGATGTCCTTGCTATCGTAGGCTGACGCGTGACGCGGAGGACGTCATTTCGCCGTCCGCCGCAGCCAGTGCGTCTCACCTTTCAACAACCAGACAACTCAAAGGATTGACACCAATGGCAGCTAAGGAACTTCATTTCAACACGGACGCGCGCGCGGCTCTCAAGCGCGGCGTCGATCAGCTCGCCGAAGCTGTGAAGGTGACGCTCGGGCCCAAGGGCCGGAACGTCGTCATCGATAAGAAATTCGGCGCTCCCACCGTCACGAAGGACGGCGTTACGGTGGCCAAGGAAATAGAGCTCGCGGACGCGCTCGAGAACATGGGCGCTCAGATGGTGAAGGAGGTCGCGACGAAGACATCAGACCTGGCCGGCGACGGCACCACCACGGCGACCGTTCTCGCGCAGGCGATCTTCCGTGAAGGCCTCAAGAACGTTACGGCCGGCTCCAACCCGATGGCGCTCAAGCGCGGCATCGATCACGCTGTTACTGCCGTCGTTGCAGAGCTCAAACGGATCAGCGTCCCAACGGCCGGCAAGAAGGAGATCGCTCAGGTCGGCTCCATCTCGGCCAACAACGACAAGGAAATCGGTGACCTGATCTCCGAGGCGATGGAGAAGGTCGGCAAGGACGGCGTTATCACGGTCGAGGAAGCAAAGGGTCTCGAGACGACACTCGAGACGGTCGACGGAATGCAGTTCGACCGTGGTTACCTCTCGCCCTATTTCGTCACCGATCCGGAGAAGATGGAATCCGTGCTCGAGGACGCTCTGATTCTCATCCACGACAAGAAGATCTCGTCGATGAAGGATCTGCTTCCGATTCTCGAGAAGGTTGCTCAGCTCGGCAAGCCGATGCTCATCATCGCCGAGGACATCGAGGGCGAGGCGCTTGCGACTCTCGTGGTCAACAAGCTGCGCGGCACGCTGCGCATCTGCGCCGTCAAGGCGCCTGGCTTCGGCGATCGCCGCAAGGCAATGCTGCAGGACGTAGCGGTTCTCACGGGTGGCCAGGTGATTTCCGAGGAAGTCGGGTTCAAGCTCGAGAATGCCGTGATCACCGACCTCGGCAAGGCCAAGCGGATTGTTGTCGACAAGGACAACACGACGCTCATTGATGGCGCCGGCACGGACGACAACATCCAGGGCCGGGTCAAGGAGATCAAGAACGCGATCGACAAGTCGACGTCGGACTACGACAAGGAGAAGCTGCAGGAGCGGCTGGCGAAGCTGGCCGGCGGCGTCGCGGTTATCAACGTCGGTGCCGCTACCGAGAGCGAGATGAAGGAGAAGAAAGCACGCGTCGAGGATGCGCTGCATGCTACTCGCGCGGCCGTCGAGGAAGGAATCGTTCCTGGCGGAGGCGTGGCGTTCATCCGTGCTCAGAAGGTGCTCAAGACGCTCAAGCTCGAGGACTCCGAGGAGCAGATCGGCGTTGAGATCGTCCGACGGGCCATTGAAGAGCCGATGCGCATGATCGTTCAGAACGCTGGCGCTGAGCCCTCCATCGTGGTCGAGAAGGTTCGACTCTCGAAGGACGATGCTTACGGCTACAACGCTCTCACCGATACGTTCGAAAATCTGGTGCAGGCCGGCGTGATCGATCCCACCAAGGTCGCTCGCACAGCGCTTCAGAACGCTGCGTCGATCGCCGGACTTCTGCTCACGACGGAAGCGATCGTCGTTGAGAAGAAGGAAGACAAGCCGCAGATGCCTGCTGGCGGCGGTGGCGGCGGTGGCATGGGCGGGATGTACTAAGAACTAGGGATTAGGGATTAGGGAATGGGGGCCGCGGTTCTGGTCCCCATTCTCCTTTTTGTACCAACTGGTGTTGCGGATTTCAGCCGGAGCTACAGGCGCAGTGAAAGCTGTTCAGCTTTCACTGCACTCGATCCGGCCGCGGGGCCGAACGGGCCGAGTACGGTGTTCTGCTCCGACACACTCAGCATTCCGCGAAAACGAGTACGGGCGAGCGCGATGGACATCGCCGTCAGCGCCAGTCCCGGCTGGTTACATCGGTCGCTCAGGTGCGCCAGCACCAGGTGCGACAGCCCACGGTGCACACACTTGGCCGATAAGCTGGCAGCCGCTGAATTGCCGAGGTGGCCGAGCGGTCCCCCTATACGGTGGCGAACCGACGGTGGGTACGGGCCCGCACGCAACATTCCCTCGTCGTGGTTGGACTCCAGCACTAAGATGTCCACGCAGCACAAGGCGTCACGAACAGCCGCTGTCGCATGGCCAAGATCATACGCTATCGCCACACGCGCGCCCGTGACAGCCGACGTCGCAACGATCAGAACGGGCTCGGTTGCATCGTGCGGCACTCCCGTAGCTCGCAGCTCCAGTCGCCCCAGTGTCAGTGGCACTTCGCGATCCATGGGATTTGCTCCGCTCTCCCGCAGCGACTGCGACGCCCTGAGCGTCCCGCGCGTGGCGTGCAGCTGCCATCCCCAGCGCAGCGCGCAGGCGGACGCGCCGCAGGCATGATCCGCGTGCTCGTGCGTAAGCACGCAATCGGAGATCGACGAGGGCTCCACACCAGCCGCCAGTAGACGCTCGGCTAGCACGCGCGGTGGAAATCCGGCGTCGATCAGTATTCGAGTGTCGCCACATTCCAGGAGGATCGCGTTCCCTCTGCTGCCACTGCCGAGAACCCAGACTCTCACCTACCGCCTCCAGCCGCTTCCGCTCGCGCCCGATCATGGGCCAGTCGGAACTGCCGCAACGCGCGTTCCGTGAGCCTTACATCACGGCGTGACATGGCTCGGCGAGCGGTCTCGAGAAACTTATCCATTTCGTAAGTCCCGAGATTATCACCTTCACCCCAGGAGAACGCCGGAACACTTTTGGGCGGCATGGCGTTGCCGTACACATTGCTACCCGCGCCCAGCACACTGCCGGTGGTGAGTCTCAGACCTATACCCGTCTTCACATGGTCTCCGAAGAAAGTGCCGAGCTTGGTGACGCCCGTGTCCCGGAACCCGGATGGCGTCCACAGTGACACTGAGCCGTACGTGTTCTTCAGGTTGCTGGTGATGGTGCCGGCTCCGAGGTTGGCCCAGCGGCCGATGTAGGAGTGACCCACAAAGCCGTCGTGTGCCTTGTTCGCGTATCCGAGCACGACACTTTCGCTGATTTCCCCGTGCACCACGCTGTGCTCGCCGATTGAGCAGGCAGCCACGCGGCCTCCGAGCACCGTGGAGCCGGAGGCAATCGCGCACGGGCCGACGAGCCTGGTGAAAGCGCGCACCGTGGCACCGCGGCAGACGAGGATGGGACCGGCGGTCGTATCAAGACAGACGGATGGTTCTATGTTCGCGCCACGCTCGATAAACACCGGCAACGCGCCGATTCGGATCGAGCCTTCAGGCACGAAACATGTCAGCTTCGGGCCGATGGTGCCGATATCGTCGTTCAGCTGCGCAGCCAGGTCCGTGATGAAGCTCCAGACTTCCGCGAGCCACCGCCCCGCCAGTTGTACTCCTGTGCCCACCACGTTCGAGGCCTGAGCCACCAACTCGTCGAGCGATACGTCTCCACCGCGAAACTCGTCGAGAGACACGTCGCGCTGCAGCCGCAAAGCCGCTACTCGTCCCGCGCACTGCCAGGAGTTTCCCTCTCCGAGACTGGTTCCAAGCGATACTACGCAACGTGAGTTCGCCACGAGCGATCCCGCGGGCAGAGTACCGCGGCATGATCCAGGCGAACCCAGCTCATCGAAGTCGGCAAGGTGGTCGGCGGCGATCATGCCGGCGACACGAATTCCAGCTACGCGTTCCCACCGCTCACGCAGCAGGGCAACACCGGCACGCATCTCGGACAGGGGACGCGTCAGGCTGTAGGGCTCGAATTGCCTGGCCTGAGCGTCGTCGTAAAGATAGAGATCGGTCATGCCCCCTCGCGAAGATGGGCGGGAAGGGACTCTACGAGCTTTTTCAGGTTAGTCGCGTGTTCCGTTGTCGTCACGAGAGTCAGACCGGCGGTACACACAACCACCATGTCGTGCACGCCATAAAGAACCACTGGATTCCCGCCAGCCTCTATGTGCACGACGTTGTCGTTCGAGCTCACGAAGTGCACTGGGCCGGACGATGCGTTGCCTTCACTGTCCAGGGTGCGGACTCGCCTGAGGGCGGACCAGGTTCCGACATCGTCCCATCCGAAATCTCCTGGGAGCACCAGCACTCGTTCACTTCGCTCAAGGACACCCTCATCGACCGAAATCGGTGTCACATTCTCGAAGAATTTCTCGACGTTGCCAGAGGCAAGCTGTGGCAACGCTGTCGCCACCTCTGGCGCCACCTGCTGGACCTCATCCAGGAAGTCGCCGGCCCTCCAGACGAATATTCCAGAGTTCCACAGATAGCCTGCGCGCACCATTCTCTGTGCCCGCGGCCGGTCGGGCTTCTCGACGAAGCGCCGCACTCGCCGCGCATCTTCGCCGTTAAGAACCCTTCCTGGCTGGATGTACCCGAAGCCGGTATCCGGGCGGGTTGGGATCACTCCCACCGTCACGAGGCTCGCGAAGCGAGCGGCTACATCTGCCGCGCGCAACAGCGTCGAGCGGAACTCCTCCGCGTCACCGATGGCCCAGTCTGAATGCACGCACAGCATCACTGCCTCTCTGCCGCCGCCCTCTCCCGCGTCGGCTCGCCGCACTATCTCGGATGCTGCCCACGCCAGTGCCGGTGCAGTGCTGGCAGAGCGGGGCTCCGCGAGAATGTTCGCTGGTGGAATGTCTGGAAGAAGCGATGCGATCGTTCGAGTCAGCGACGCGTTCGTTAGGATCAGGATCCGCTTGGCTCCGACAAGCGGAATCAGTCGGGTAACCGTGTTGACCAGGAGCGGTGAGTCGTCTACGAGCGGGAGAAGCTGCTTCGGTCGAACTGGAGTGCTGGCAGGCCAGAAGCGCGAGCCGATCCCGCCGGCGAGTATCACCGCCCAATGAGCGGCTGGTGCGTCACTCAACGGTCCGGACCTCCTCCCCCAGTGCCCAACTCTTCAGCGACCAGGCCGGTGAGCATCGCGACCTTGGCGTATAGCTTCTTTGGGCTGAACGGCTTGGTGAGAAAATCGCTTGCCCCGAGCTCCATCGCGCGCCGGTGGTGTTGTTCCTGGCCTGCAGCAGTGAGGATGACGCAAGGCATTGCTTTCCAACGCTCGTCTGAGCGCATACGCGCGAGGACGTCCAGCCCCGTGAGCCGCGGCATCATCAAATCCAGAATAACGAGCCTGAGATCCTGCTGCTGCTCCAGGATATCCAGCGCTTCGCTGCCGTCGTACGCCAGAGTCACTGTGAATGGACCCTGCTCCAGCTTCATCTTGATGATGCGGCCAATATGAGGCTCGTCGTCTGCAACGAGCACCTGTACCGGGCTTATAGATTCTGAATCGACCACCATCTCAAACCAGAGCCGCAATCTGTTCGCGGTATCGGCGCAGCTCGAAGAGCAGCGATCCGACGTTCGCTCCCGGATGGACGAGCACCAGTAGGATCGCTTCACCAGTCAGCACGGAAATCATGCCGATGCCGAGCGGGTACTCCAGTATCGCCGTGAGGAGCTGGCCGCGAGCGGCTGACGCTCCTACGTCATCCGCAGCAGCGATGACAGAAGGGATGAGAGCAGCGATGCTCTCGGTGTCCACGGCACCACCTTCGAAGGTTTCGCTGTCGATGAGAATCCCGTCGCGGCCCAGAACTATCACAGCGTCGACGCCCTGGCGATGGGCCAATGCTCCTACCAGGTCGCGGATTGTGTGCATGCTAGCTCCGGCATGTATGCGGGGAACTCAGTGTTGCATCTCCCCGACTCGGTCACGGGCGGGGGGTACAGGACACTAGACATCACGATGAAGCAAGTCAAGCTGCCGTGGTCGCTTGAAGTCACTTGAACGCGGGGGTATTCTTCGAAGCAGGCCATTCTCGCCTTCTGCCCGCCCGCACACTCCGATGAATCCTGTTTTTCGCGCCTCCATAGCCGCTGTGGCCGTCGCTTTCTGGTCGTGCGGTGATCCCACGCGTATCAACGCCCGATTCGAGGTTGTGAGCGATACGATCACGGTCTCGGCACTTTCCGGCAGCTCAATCGGCGCGCGAACCGCGCTCAATACCCTGCGTCACGAGGCTGTGCGTGCCGAGCCAGGCAGTAACTTCGACGTGGTATTCGACATCACGAGCTCGGGCCAAGCGGTGCTCTATCCCGCTCAGGCCATATCCAGTTTGGGCCGCGCGGGAATTCAGCGGAGCACGCAGCACCTCGACTCCATTCTTGTGGCTCCCCCGGAGGGATACTCCGAAGCGATGACTCCTACCCCTATATCGGTCGGAGACGTACTCGTTATTCGTGCCATCCAGGCCGCGTGCCGCCCGCCTGAGCTCAATCCGTACATCTTCTCCAAGCTTCAGATCACTGCCATCGATACCGTGGCGCGAACCGTTACGTTCGTGATGCGCGTCGACCCCAACTGTGGTTTTCGATCCTTTCGCGACGGTATTCCCACCCTCTGACCCGTGCACGACATCAGGATTCTGCGCGACAACCTAGGCGCGTTCCGCGACGCCATGCGCCGCCGCGGCAAGATCGATCAGATGGGTCCGCTCGTAGACCGCGCCGAACAGCTCGATCGCGATAGACGGCTGCTCATTCAGGCAGGTGACGAAAGGAAGGCTGCTCGCAACTCGGCCACCCAGGAGGTGGCGCGCCGCAAGAAGGCCGGCGAAGACGCAGACGACATCATCAAGCGCACTCGCGTGCTCGGCGAGGAGATATCGCGCCTCTCGAGCGAGCTGAGCGCGGCCGAGGGCGAGCTTGGGGCGATTCTGCTGCAACTTCCGAACATCACGTTGCCGGAAGTGCCCGACGGTGGGGAAGAGAACAATGTCGTCCTGCGAACCTGGGAGATACCGCGGTCTTCCAACGGAGTCGTCCCGCACTGGGAAATCGGCGAGCGTCTGGGAATACTCGACCTGGAGCGCGGTGCCAAGATCGCGGGTTCCGGATTTGCAGTGCTGCGCGGCCCGTTAGCGCGGTTGACCCGGGCACTCATGACTTTCATGATCGATGTCCACACACGGGAGCACGGCTACGAGGAAGTATGGGTACCGTTCCTCGTTAACCGCGCGTCCATGACGGGCACGGGCCAGCTCCCGAAGTTCGAGGAGGACATGTACGGCGTTTCGGGCGATGATCTCTTCCTGGTTCCGACCGGCGAAGTGCCCGTTACCAATCTTTACCGGGACGAAGTGCTGGATTCGGCCGTGCTTCCAAAGGGTATTGTGACGTATACTCCGTGCTTTCGCCGGGAAGCGGGCGCGCACGGCAAAGACACGAGAGGTCTCCTTCGTGTCCACCAGTTCGACAAGGTCGAGCTGGTTCGCTTTAGCACTCCCGAAGTTGCGGCCTCGCAGCTCGAGCTGATGACGTCGCACGCGGAGACGATCCTGCAGCGCCTTGGTCTTCCATATCGGGTGAAGCTACTGGCGAGCGGCGATACCTCCTTCGCTTCCGAGAAAACCTACGATTTGGAGGTCTGGTCTCCTGGCGTCGAAAAATGGCTCGAGGTCTCTTCGTGCAGCATGTGTGGCGAGTTTCAGGCACGGCGCTCGAACATCCGCTACCGCCCGGCGCCCGGCGAGAAACCACGCTTCGTTCATACCTTGAACGGATCAGCGCTTGCGTTCGCGCGCACCACGGCCGCGTTGCTCGAGCACTACCAGCAACCGAGAGGTACCATTGGTGTCCCGGACGTTCTGCAGCCATACGTCGGCTCGGCGTCGCTAGGATAGGTGATGCGGCGAGGCGCGCCGGTTCTCATTCTGAGTGCCGTCCTCGCGCTGGTACTCGGCTCCTACGTATGGTACTCGAGGAGCGTTGTACGCCAGCTTCGTGGTGATGCATCAAGGTACGGCCGGATGTATGGGCGAGTTTTTCGTGCTCTCGCAGACACGAGCGCAGACGCTGGCAATGCGGCGCTACTTGATCTGGCGCGGCAGATTCGCCAGCTGGGTGTGCCAGTCATAGTCACGGACGCGAGCGGGCGGCCGACTGCACACGCCAACCTCCCCTTCGAGGCGCCCTTGGATGACCAGCGGGTCGCAGCCTACGTGGCCATCCTCGACCGCAAGAATCCTCCAATAACCGAGGAGGGTGTCGGCACGGTCCATTACGGCGACAGCCGCCTCGTGACGAGCTTGCGGGTCATTCCCGCGCTTCAGGCGTTATTGTTGGCTCTGGTAGTAGCGGCTGGGATCTACGTGCTGAGGATCCGCGGGAATGCCGACCGCGAGCGAGTCTGGGCAGGCATGGCGCGCGAGTCCGCCCATCAGCTCGGGACCCCGCTCTCCAGTCTCAGCGGATGGCTTGCGCTTCTCGAGGAGCGGCAGAACGAGCCGATGGTTGCCTCGGCCATCGCACACATGACTGGGGACCTCGAGCGACTCGATCGTGTTGCGCATCGTTTCGAACGAATCGGGCGTCCACCACGCCGCGAAGAGGTAGACATGGGTGAGATCGCCACACGCGTGGCGAAATACTTTCAGGCTCGTGTGCCGACGCTTGCTTCTCGTGTGACCGTCACGAGCACGGTTGATTCGGATCCACTCATCGTTCACGGCGACGGAGTGTTGTTCGAGTGGGCGCTGGAGTCCCTGGCCAAGAACGCAATCGACGCGCTTGCCGGCCGCGGTGGCACTCTGGAAATATCCGCGGTTCGACTCGTCGGCCGCAGAGTGCGCGTGAGAGTGTCGGACGATGGTCCCGGCATTCCGCGAGAGCTCCGGCACAGGGTTTTCGAGCCGGGATTCTCCACCAAGGAGCAGGGTTGGGGAATAGGTCTCGCTCTCGCCAAACGTATCGTGGAAGAGAATCACCGAGGCTCACTCCGACTTGTTCCCGCAGAACGCGGGGCCACGTTCGACATTATACTTGAAGCATGAGCATAGGCACGACCAACGCCGATCTCCTCGAGAATCTGAATGAATCCCAGCGCGAAGCGGTATTACACTTCGAGGGGCCGCTCCTTGTGTTGGCAGGCGCCGGATCCGGAAAGACGCGAGTGCTCACCAGGCGCGTCGCCTGGCTGATCGAGCACCATGGCGTGGATCCGCAACACATCCTGTCTCTGACGTTCACCAACAAGGCGGCGGAGGAGATGCGCGAAAGAGTATCTCTCGCCCTCGGCGAGGAGCCGCTCGGAATGTGGAGCGGCACGTTCCACTCCGTGGGAGCTCGCATCCTGCGCCGGGATGCTGGTCGCGCGGGCCGCACGCGCGGTTTCACGATCTACAATGCCGACGATTCGCTCGCCACCGTCAGGCATGTGATGGAAGAGCAGAGAATCTCAACGAAGCAGTGGAGCCCGAAGCTCATCCAGGCGACGATATCCGACGCCAAGAACGCGCTGGTCGGCTCCGAGGAGTACGCGTCGCTCGCCCACGATCCGCTCAGCAAGGCCACCGCTACCGTCTATTCGCGGCTCGACGATGCGCTTCGCGAGTCCAACGCAGTGGATTTCGATGATCTCCTTGTTCTGCCGGTGAAAGTGATCCAGAAGGAAGCGGAGCTGCTGGCTGGCTATCGCACGAGATTTCAGTTCATTCTTGTGGACGAATACCAGGATACCAATCGCGCCCAGTACCAGCTTATCAAGCTCCTTGGTGGCGCCCACGGCAACGTGTGTGTGGTGGGCGACGACGACCAGTCAATCTACGGCTGGCGCGGTGCTGATGTTCGCAATATCCTGGATTTCGAGAAGGATTTTCCAAGCGCGCGCGTGGTGCGCCTCGAGGAGAACTATCGGTCGACTCCAGAGGTTCTCGCCGTGGCGAATGCAGTGATCGGCGCCAACGTCGCCAGGCGCGGGAAGGTCCTGAAGCCGACGCTTCCACGCGGCGACCCGGTCACGGTTGCCGGCTGCCTCGACGACAGAGATGAGTCCGACTGGGTTGCCGGCGAGATCGAGTCGAAACGCAGGCTGGACCGGCGGCGCGAGCTTCGCGATTTCGCGATTCTCTATCGAACCAATGCGCAGTCACGCTCGCTGGAGGATTCGCTCCGGCGGCACGACATGCCGTACCGCATCGTTGGCGCCGTGCGATTCTATGATCGCCGTGAGATACGCGATGTCATGAGCTACCTGAGGCTCATCGCCAATCCCGCGGACGATGAAGCCTTCCTCCGCGCCGCCGTAGCGCCGCGTCGCGGTCTTGGTGGAGCGACCATCGAGTTGCTGCGCAATGCTGCGCGACGCGAGAAGATTCCGCTCCTGTCTGCCGCCGCGCGCCTCGATCTGCTACAGGATCTCAGACCTGCAGCCAAGGACGCCCTCGGATCGTTCGCTGCTCTCATCCATCGCTATCGTGCCCGCGCAACGGATGCGCCCGTGGACGACCTTCTTCGCGAGCTCGTGGAGGAAATTCGTTACGCCGAGCACGTTCGAGGCGAGCCGGATGCGGCTGACCGGATGGACAACATTCGCGAGCTCATCGCGGGCGCCGCAGAGGCCGTTGTCGAGGAAGGCGGCGAGGTTGGCTTCACGCCGCTCGAACACTTTCTGCAGCGAGCATCGCTCATCTCGGACATCGACGGCCTCGATCCCACGGTGGATGCGATCGTTCTGATGACGCTGCACAACGCGAAGGGCCTGGAGTTTCCGGTCGTCTTCATAACCGGCGTGGAAGAGGGACTGTTTCCATTGAGTCGCTCGCACGATGAACCGGACGCACTTGAAGAGGAGCGGCGGCTATTTTACGTCGGCATCACGCGTGCCGAGCAGAAGCTGTTCATCTCTCACGCGCGCAGCCGCATGCGCAACGGTGAGACCATGCCATCGCTGCCATCCAGTTTTCTCGCAAGCATTCCTCCCGCGCTTGTTGAGCAACGCGCCACTCTGAAGCTCAGTGCCACGGGGCGCTCCGTTCTTCCGCAAACGCCGTCGGCCCGCCGGCCAGGCAAGGTTGTATCGTACAGGAGGGGCGGGGCGGGAGCGGAGATGGATGAATCGCCGGAGACTCCGAGGTTCATCAAAGGCGACCGCGTCCGGCACGCACGCTTTGGATCCGGAACCGTGGCCGAAGTGACGGGCCTCGCGCGCGACACCAAGGTCACCGTGGACTTCGATGATGCGGAAATCGGTCGCAAGCGGCTAATAATTGCCTATGCCGGCCTCGAGAAGGAGTGGGTATAAGGTGGCCGTTACGCCAGACGACCTCACGCACATCGCTCTTCTCGCTCGTCTCTCGCTCCACCCGGACCGCATTCCGGCGCTGGTTCGTGAGCTCAACGGCATTCTGGGGCATATGGAGGAGCTGTCGAAGGTCGAGACTGGTGCGGTGATCGCATCAAGCCTTCACGAAGAATCGCCCGGCCAGCCATTACGCGAGGATGGTGGCATGCCGATTCCTCTTCTCCACCCGCGTGAATCGTTCGCACCATCCACGCGCGATGGGTTCCTGCTCGTGCCGCGGTTGGGAACGCACGAAGCGATGGGTGAGGACATCGAGTAGCTCCCATGCCTGCTCAGCCCATACATGCTCGCGATGCGGTGAACGCGAGCTTCGATCGCATGGACGAGGTTCGCGCGGGTGCCGATGGTCTCAACATCGTTCTCTGGTCGAACCGCGAGAAGGCGCTCGCCGCCGCGGCAGAGGTCCAGAAGACGCGCCACAAGGGCGGCTTGCCGTGGTCGCTGGCCGGGCTACCGTTTCTTGCCAAGGACAATATCGCGACGCTGGACCTCCCAACCACATGCGCCTCCCGTATCCTCGAGGGCTACGTGAGTCCGTACGAGGCAACGGTCATCGCTCGTTTGCTGGATGCCGGCGCCATTCTCGTTGGCAAGACGAACTGCGATGAATTCGCGATGGGTTCATCCACCGAGTACAGTGCTTACGGGCCAGCGCGCAACCCGATCGACCCAACGCGCGTTCCGGGCGGGTCGTCCGGAGGCTCCGCGGCCGCGGTGGCCGCCGGAATCGTGCGCATGGCGCTCGGGTCCGAGACCGGAGGCTCAGTCCGGCAGCCGGCGTCCTACTGCGGCGTCGTAGGTGTGAAACCAACCTATGGAAGAGTAAGCCGCTATGGGTTGGTGGCCTTCGCTTCGTCGCTGGACCAGGTTGGGGTTATCGGTTCCACGGTGGATGATGCTGCGGCCGTACTCGAAATAATTGCGGGGCGCGATCCACTCGATTCAACGAGCTCCTCGGAGCCCGTACCTCCGTACCGCAACGTGGCATCGCTCGACGTCGCGGGTATGGTGATCGGCCGGCCTAAGGAGTTCTTCACGGAACACCTGGATTCTCGTGTCGCGGCGCTCTGTGAGCGCTCCTTGGATGTCATGCGATCGTTGGGAGCCGATGTGCGAGACGTATCGCTCCCCCACACGGAGCTGGCGATACCCGTCTACTACATCGTCGCCCCGGCGGAGGCCTCGTCCAACCTTGCGCGCTTCGATGGCGTCCGGTATGGGCTTCGAATAGAGGGTGAGGGTCTGCGTGGCATGTACGAGGCCACCAGGTCCAGAGGGTTCGGCGCCGAAGTCACCCGGCGAATTCTTCTTGGCACGTATGTACTCTCCGCCGGATACTACGACGCCTACTACCGGAAAGCGCAGGACGTCAGAAAACTCATTGCAGCGGACTATCGCAGGGTTTTCGCCAGCGGCGTGAACGTTCTGTTCACTCCCACCGCCCCGACGCCGGCCTTTGAGCTCGGCACCAAAACGTCAGACCCCTACGAGATGTACCTGAACGATATTTTTACCGCGACGGCCAACCTCGCTGGAATTCCCGCGATGTCCGTTCCAGTCGGGCGAGTGAACGGATTGCCGGTAGGCGGGCAGTTCATCGCGGGCAGCTTCGATGAGGTTTCAATGTTTCGCGCGGCTTACGCGCTGGAACGCGCTCTGGGCGTAGAGGCCCATCGATGAACGAGAGCCACTACGAGATGGTCGTCGGCCTCGAGGTACATGTCCAACTCCGCACGCGTACGAAGGCGTTTTGCAATTGTTCGGCCCAGTATGGCGCTCCTCCAAACGTTAACACGTGCCCAGTCTGCCTTGCTCTGCCCGGCAGCCTTCCGGTGCTGAATATTGAAGCGGTAAGACTTGCCGTTCTGGCGGCACATGCTCTGGGCTGCAAAGTGAATCCCGTGTCCGTGTTTTCGCGCAAGAATTACTTCTATCCCGATCTACCAAAGGGTTACCAGATTTCGCAGTATGACCGCCCGCTGGCCCAGCATGGCTCTCTGGTCATTCCGGTTGATGGGAACTCGTCCTCATCCACCAAAATCGGTATCACCCGCCTTCACATGGAGGAAGACGCGGGCAAGTCGATCCATGACCGTTATTCGCGCGCCACGGCCATCGATCTGAATCGCGCTGGGGTTCCGTTGATTGAGATAGTGAGCGACCCTGATCTGCGCTCATCACGGGATGCGGGTTCGTATCTGCGGTTACTGAAGCAGATTCTCGAGTACATAGACGTGAGTGATGTCAGCATGGAGAAGGGAAGCCTCAGAGTGGATGCGAATATCAGCGTGAAAGCTCGAGGCGAAAAAACGCTGGGCACAAAAACGGAAGTGAAGAACATGAATTCCTTCTCGGGAGTTGAGCGCGCACTGAGTGCCGAGTACGAGCGTCAGTGCGGCGTTCTGGAGTCCGGCGGAAGGGTGGAGCAGGAGACGCTGCTCTGGGACGGGGCTCGCGGCGTAGTGCGCCCGAGCCGGACGAAGGAAGGCAGTCATGACTATCGCTACTTCCCGGAACCTGATCTCCCGCCACTCGTGCTCAGCAAGGATTGGGTGGCGGAAGTGAAGCGATCGCTGCCCGAGCTACCGCAAGCTAGACAGGAGCGATTCAGGGCAGCCTACCAACTCGGGGATGTCGACGTGGAGGGGATTACCGCCAGTCGTGACATCTCGGCTTACTTCGAGAGTGCGACCCGGGCGCACGGCGATCCGAAAACGGTCGCGAACTGGTTGATGGGAGAAGTGCTGGCCACGCTCAATGCCACCGGCACGGGGATCGCGGAGTTCCGAGTCCGCGCAGCCGATCTCGCCCGCCTGCTCGATCTGGTGCGCGATGGCCTAATCAGCCATTCCGCAGCCAAGCGCGTTTTCACCACGATGGCGCAGACGGGCGACCGGCCGGAGCAGATCGCTCAGCGTGAAAACCTCCTTCAGGTCAGCGACAGCGACTTGCTCGCCCTCTGGGTGGACGAGGTGTTGTCGGAGAATCCCAGGGAAGCCGAGCGATTCATGGCAGGGGAGAAGAAGCTGCAGGGCGTGCTGGTGGGCCTGGTAATGAAGAAATCGAGTGGCCGCGCCGACCCCAAGCGAGTCAATCAGCTCTTGTCAGAGCGCTCGGGAAAATAGAGTGGGTTGGGAAGGGCAGCAGCAAAACCGAGCTCCGATTCCGGCATTCCAAACCTTCTGATAGCTTCCTCGGCCAGGTGGAACTCAACACCACTGAGCCTCGCCGCACGCCTGACCCGCAGAGCTGATATGAGTGCATCATCGCCGGAGGGATCGAGCAGATATGGCTCGGAGCTCTCCAGACGAAGGAGAAAATCCACGATGTAGTCAAACGCGCGATCCATGTATCCCGCTACTTCGACGTCCGTCAGGTCCCAGCGGCTGTTGTCCGCCGCAAGTTGAAATATCCGCTGCCACGACTCGGTGTCGGTGACATAGACCATGCCGCGAAAAATCCGGCGATTGGTTTGCGTGCTGAAGATCGTCGGGCTCAGAATCTGGTCCAGATGTTCGTCCGAGTGGGCGTGATCGCGGACCATCACTTCTACCGCTTTGCTGCTGAATCCGGGACCGAGGTGGGTCTCGAACCTGCTCTCCCAATAGCTGTGACCCAGCCCGGACGTTCGCGATGCGATCACCAGATAACGGGGCACGAAAAAGTTATGCGCCACGGCGTCAGCGGCGAGATGCGACAGGTAGCCCAGCGCGAACGCCTTAAGCGGCTTTGTAGAGGCGCGCTCAAGAATCTCCAGCCCAACGTTCCACGAGTGACAGTGCCTGCCGACCGGCGCGTACTTTTTCGCGATGCTTGTGTCGGCCGCTATCGAGCCGTAGAGAAAATCATAAGGAAACGCGTGAAGAAGTTCAGCGACCGCCGGGGGCAGAAGGGCGAGCGACCGCAGGATTGCCTCGCTGAGGAAAATGTGCGTCCCCGGCGTCCACGCGTAGGCCACGCCGGGAAGAATCGCTAGCGCTGCGAGCGCGCCTAAGACGAGAACTGCGGCGCGCGCGACACTCCGACACACTCCGGAGCGCTCTCTGGACCTCAGACCCCCAATCGCTTGCGTTGGCGGCGCACGGCCTTACGCAGATCCCTCAGCTCCTGAGAAACTGCATCACTGATTGTATCGCGCGCGGCTTCCAGATACTCCCCCACCTGCTCTGAAATCTCGTCAGTGGGCACCCTATCCCATAGCTCGCCGCCGCGGTCCGCAGCCCAACGCATTCCCTTCTGACCATAGCGACCCGCGAAGGCCGCTCCTATGCCGGCTCCCTTCACGACCGCCCCTATCGGCCTTCCGCCGCGAGGGCCACGGCGAAAGAGCAGAGCTACTCCTGCACCCACCACTATGCCTAGTGCTACCGCAGTCAGCAAATCGTATTCGTCATGTGGCTCCATCTGGTCGCGTCCGCGGGCGGATACGCGGCCCGGTGCTCTCGTGCCTGTTCCTTTCGCGTTGCCCGGCTTCGTGCGAACTGTCGTATCCATCGTAGATCTCCTCGTCATCCAGGTCGTCATCCAGTATTAGCCCGGCGGCCTCGTCGCCAAATGCCGCGGCGCCGGCTCGAACTCCACGGAGGGTGGCAGCCGTAGAAACAAACGTCTGCTCAGCCTCATCCTGCACCACGCGCAAAAGCGCGTTGAACTCCTTCACGCGACGCTCCGACACTGCCAGCGCATCGGTGAGTCTCTCGTTCGCGGACGCGATAGTCTGGCTGACCTGCTGTATGTCCACGCGAACAGAAGTCGTAATGTAATCGACGTTGTCGGCGATCGAGCTAGCGTGATGCATGATCGGCAGTATGTCAGCGTATACCTTGTCCAGCATCTCCTTCACGCGCTGGTGGCTCTTGCGCACGTTCCAGGCCGCGGGAACCAGGAACGCCGTGAGCACCAACAAGGCGATCGACACGAGGCCGCTCGAAATGGAAGTCACCCGCCCGAGCCAGCCGGGTTCCTCCACAACCTGCTTTGTGACGATCGTGTCGGGCAGCGCCTGCAGTAATGCGCCCGCCAGCTCGCTGAGCATGATCATTGGCCCGTATCAAGTGCAAAGCCGGGGCCAGGCCATTCCGCGAACTCGGTGCTCCTCCGACTCATGCCTCGAGCTCGGCTGCCAAGCCCACAACCCTTTCCACCGCAAGCGTGAAGACTATCCCCGCCCCTGGGGCCTCGAGGCTCCCGCACACCTCCTGAATGAGTGCGATTGCCCCGTCAACCTGATCCTCGTGAACGACGCTGAAGAGCGTCTGGTTGGTAGGTCGCGAGCGGGCGGAGAGCGAGCGAAGGCCGGCGAAGATGGGAACGTCGTGGCTGAGCACGCGGCCCATGCCCTCGCTGTTGACGATCGTGGCGCCGGTGATGCCCAGTTCTACGAAGCCCGCGAGAATGTCATCCAGCTTCTCTTCATGGTTGATGACGGCCACCAGCAGCTGCATGAGCGCAGGATTGGAGATGCGAAGGGAGCGAACCGCCCATCGTATGCACACCCTGCAGCGGTGTCAAGCGCCGTGCTTGACTTGGACACGCCGCGCCGGGCATCCTTCGCGGGCCCAGCCCACTTCCTTTTCTTCGTACATGAGCGCAATTCAATTCGTCGTCGAAGGCGGCAACCGCCTTTCCGGCTCCATCCGCCCATCCGGAAACAAGAACGCGGCACTCCCGATCGTGGCAGCTGCACTGCTTTGCGATGAACCTGTCACGCTGGAAAACGTTCCACGAATACGCGACGTCGAGACACTGGTTGAACTGATAGCTTCTGCCGGTGCTTCCGCGAATTGGGCTGCGAGGAACACGCTTTCTATTCATGCTCGTTCGCTCAAGGCCTCGACGCTCGATCCGCGACTTTGCGCGCGCATTCGTGCTTCGATACTTCTAGCCTCTCCTCTGCTGGCGCGTTGCGGGGAAGTGGAGCTCCCTCCGCCGGGCGGCGACGTCATCGGACGGCGACGGCTTGACACGCACTTCCTTGCTCTCGAGCAATTGGGCGCGACCGTAGAAGCCGGCAACCGGATCACCCTGCGCGCGAAACGGTTGACCGGGGCCGACGTGTTCCTGGACGAGCCAAGCGTCACCGCCACCGAGAACGCCATCACAGCAGCCGTCGCCGCAACAGGAACGACAATTCTGCGGAATGCCGCGAGCGAGCCCCATGTTCAGGATCTTGCACGGTTCCTTTGCGCGCTGGGAGCGCAGATAGAAGGCATCGGCACGAACACTCTTACGATTCATGGAGGCGCGCCGCTCCGGGGCGCTACCTACGCCATCGGCCCAGACCACATCGAAGTCGGCTCGTTCATCGGACTGGCTGCTGTAACGGATTCGGAACTCAGAATCGAGCGCGCCGGTATCGAGCACCTTCGCTCCACACGTCTGGGCTTTGAGCGGCTCGGCATCGAGTGCCGTGAGGATGGCGCCGACCTCGTTGTTCCGGCGGGACAGGAAAGGGAGATTCGCAGCGACATGGGCGGCCACGTTCCCAAGCTCGAGGACCAGCCCTGGCCCGCGTTTCCGGCGGACCTGATGTCGATCGCTATCGTGACCGCTACGCAGTGCACCGGTCTCATCCTCATGCACGAAAAGATGTTCGAATCACGACTGTTCTTCGTGGACAAGTTGATAAGCATGGGTGCACGGATCGTGCTCTGTGATCCGCATCGCGCGCTGGTTTCGGGGCCGTCGCCTTTGCGGGGTGCCACTGTGGAGTCGCCTGACATCCGTGCCGGCATGGCCATGCTGCTGGCCGCACTCTGCGCAACTGGGCGAAGCACCATAAACAACGTCGGCCAGATCGATCGCGGCTACGAGCGCATCGATGAGCGGTTACGCACCCTCGGTGCCCGCATCGAACGCGTGGAGGAACGACGACAGTAGATGCTGCCGCCACGTGAAGAGGCGCCGGGCTTTACCGAGTTGGGAGTTTCTGCCTTTACCACAACTCGTGAAGCCGGAAGTTATGGAACTCAGAGCGACGAGCCCGCAAGTCAGGTGATGGAGCGTTGGTACGATCTCGCGGACAGCCTGTCAGAGTTCGGTCCCCGACTGGTGACCGGACGGCAGGTTCATGGAACCCGGATCGTCGGTCACGGTGGCGGCTGGGAAGGCTGGCTGCGGGTGAACGGAGCGGATGGCCATATCGCGCAGGCTCCCGGCACAGCACTGGCCGTGACGGTCGCCGATTGTGTACCGGTCTTCATTGGGCACCCTTCCGGTGTCGTGGCCCTTCTGCACGCGGGCTGGCGCGGCACGGCAGCGAGAATCTTGCCATGCGCGCTCGAGCTGTTGGACCAACGCGGTATTCGAGCGAGAGAGACCCTGATTCATCTTGGTCCCGCCATCTGTGGCCTGTGCTACGAGGTGTCGGCGGACGTTTTTGGCCGACTCACGGGTCGAACTGCAACCACACAGCGAACGGTGGATCTGCGCGATATTCTGTCTCAGCAGGCGTCGGAGGCCGGCGTCAGAAGCATCTCCGCGAGCGCCTCCTGCACGGGATGCAACAACGATCGCTTTTTCTCTCATCGCGCGCGGGACCTGGGGCGCCAGTTGGGGATTATCGTGAAGACGGAAGCATGAGCTGCAATGGAGTAGGGCACCGTCGAAACGGAAGGGCTGCACCTTCTCCAATGCTCCTTGACTCTCTGCGAACAGCGGTCTAGATTATTCTCTCGCCCAAGGTCGGGGCGGCAATGTGGGGAAGGCACCCCACATTTTTTGTTTTTAAGGGCCGGAGAGCGGCACTTGATAAATCACGTGAGCGACGCACTCGAAATGGCTTTAACTGAAGAACTTAGCAAGCTCCAGTTAGATTTGGTTGAGCTGGTTCGAGGAGGTTCGCGGTCCAGGCCCATGTTTCAGGTGAGAATCGAACGCGACGATGGTGCAGCGGTATCTGTCGATGACTGTGCCCGAGCGTCGCGAGCGATCGAAGCACGGTTGGATGCGGATCGCATTGCGGGTGAGCGATATGTGCTCGAAGTATCATCGCCGGGAGTGGAGCGAAGACTCCGAGGTCCCGCTGACTGGAGGCGATTCGTCGGCCGGCGTGCCAAGGTTCTGAGTGACGCTCTGGGCGGCCGTGAAGAAGTGGAGATCATAGGAGTTTCAGGAGAACCAGGTTCGGAGGTTGTTGTCTTGCGAACGCCGCGCGGCGGCGGCAGTGAGCAAAGCATCCCGCTGGCCGAGGTCAAAGAGGCGCGGCTCGCGTTTCACTGGTAGGATCCATAACTGGAGCGTCGATGGTTAGCTCGGGCGACATTCTAAACGCGATTCGCGAGATCACGAATACCAAGCAACTCGATCGGACAGAGCTGCATAGTATGCTGCAGGACGGCATCCTCGCTGCTCTCGCAAAGAAGTATGGCCCAACCGTGCAGGCCGAGATCGACATAGACGAGGGCCGCGGCAACATCCGCATCGTGAGGTTGCGCAACATCGTTGAAACGGTAACCGACGCCAGCCGGGAGCTTTCGCTCGACGATGCCAAATTCTATGACGAATCCTTCGAGATCGGCGATGTCATGGAGGATGAGATAGACTTTGCTGAATTCGGGCGAATGGCGGCGCAGGCGGCAAAGCAGCGGATCATTCAGCGCGTGCGAGAGCGCGAGCGTTCGCGAATCCGCGACGAGTTCGCCGGCCGCGAAGGCGATCTTCTCTCGGGCGAAGTCCAGCAGATCGAGCGCGGCAAGCTTGTGATCATGCTGAACAAGTTTCGTGAGGCTGAAGCCATCATTCCGTACCGCGAACAGAATCATCGCGAGCACTTTCACCAGGGTGAGCCGATCCGGGCCGTGCTCAAGCGGGTCGAGGAAACTCCCAAGGGCCCGCGTCTCGTTCTGAGCAGGGCCGACGGCATGTTCGTGAAGGCCCTGTTCAAACTTGAGGTGCCCGAGATTCAGCAGGGAATCGTGGAGATTCGCGCTACCGCGCGCGAGGTTGGAAGCAGAACCAAGATTGCAGTTTTTTCGCGGGATGATTCCATCGATCCGGTGGGTGCATGCGTTGGACTGAAGGGCTCCCGCGTGCAGGCCGTGGTGAACGAGCTCGGTGGTGAACGTATCGACATCGTTCCCTGGTCATCGGACCCAGAGCGGTTCGCAAAGCTCGCTCTGGCTCCTGCTCGCGTTGCCCGCGTGTTCAGCGATTCGGTGAACAAGACGATCCAGGCAGTGGTGGACGAAGACCAGCTCTCGCTCGCCATCGGCCGCAACGGGCAGAACGTACGTCTCGCATCGGAGCTGACCGGCTGGAAGACCGACCTGTACTCGAGTCGCGAGTGGCTCGAACGCGGCGGCGACACGCCTCTCTTTGCTCCCTTGCCCGAGGAGCAGCCCGATTCGGCTGCTGACGTACGGCTGTCGGAAATCGAGGGACTTGGACCTGCCACCGTTGCTGTACTCGAAGACGCCGGCTACAAGACGCTCAACGATATTATAGACTTGGATCGCGATGATTTCTTACGGCTCCCCGGCATTGCGCCCGAGGAAGCCGACCGCGTGATGGGTATGCTCGATGAGCTGACCGAAGAAGGTGGCTCCGACGATTTGACGCCGCAGGATAAGAGTGCGGAGGGAACGGCGGCCTAGAGATGTCCAAGCCGACTGATCGGGACAGGCAGCGACTGTTGGGACTGGTCGGTCTCGGCGTCCGCGGTCGTCTGGCCGTGGTGGGGGTGGATCAGGTTCGAGACGCTGCGAGGCGTGGCTCGCTTGCGCTGGCCATTGTAGCGCCCGATGCTTCGCGTCACAGTCGTGCCAAGGTTGTTCCGCTGCTCGACGCCAAGAGGATAGGAATCCTGGAAGGGCCATCTGCGGCGGAGCTGGGAGCTGCCGCGGGGCGGGAATCGACTGCCGCGATTGGCATAGTTGACCGGGATCTCGCGCGTGGTATTCGCGCTATCGCGGAGACAGCTAAAGGAGGGTCGGCTTGATCAAGGTTCGCGTGCACGATCTGGCGGGCGAGTTCGGAATCGATGCTGGAGAGCTGTTGGGCATGATGCGCTCAATGGATATCCCGGTCAGAAACCACTTGAGCCCGCTCACTGACGACCAGGTGGCGCGCTTGCGTGCGCGCTGGGAGCGAGAAAAGCGCGCCCGGGTCGAAAAGCCGTCTGGCTCAGCTCGGAGACGTCGCGGGTCTGCCCCTGCGCCAGCGCCCGCACAGGCCGCACCAGTGTCCACGGGCGATATACCGCCGGCCCCCAAGGTCAAACGAACCAGCACGAGAACGACCGCCAGGAGCGCGGTTGACGCGGTCTCACGCGAGCCGGATTCAGGCGCGGCAGCACCTGCCGCGAGAATCCGCCGACGTAAGGCCGCGGATATCGCTCTGGCCACGGCAGCGCAGGATGCGGCCGACGCGCAAGCGGCCGCTGCGGCGCCACCATCCACGACGATGGCGTTCGGTCTTGCAGCTCCACCGCTCATGGAAGCAGCGAATGGTAATTCCGCAGTCGACGCGGCTGCGATCACTCGAGAGGATCAGCTCAGGAATGCTGAGCGACAGTTTGCTGACTTGCCAACGGAGCGTTCTTCTGCTGCTGCGACCGGAGCGGCGCCACCCATTGCTCGTCCCGCCGCCCCCGGCACGCGGCATTCTCAGGAATGGCAGCGCCCACGTCCGGTAGTTCCCGGACCTCCGCGCCCGCGCCCTTCTTCGTCGAGCACCCCGTATTCTCCTCCGCGCCCGGTGGCTTCGGCTGTGCCGGGAGCGGCTCCAACCATGCCGGGAAGACGGGAGGACAAACGCGGCGGTGGCGGGAAGCGGAAGAAGGGAAGACGTGGGGCAGTGGATCAGGAAGCGGTGACAGCGAACATCTCGCGCACAATGGCATCTCTGCAAGCGCCTACAACGCGCCGCGGCGGGCCCCGTCGTCCTGATGACACTACGCACCGCGAGGAGGTAGAGGCACAGCGCCAGGCTCTGGCAGAACGTGAGAGAAAGACGGTTCACGTGAATGAGTTCATCACCGTGAGCGAGCTGGCGGACATCCTCAAGATTCCAGCCACGCAGATAGTCGCGTTCGCGCTCAAGAATCTCGGCCTAATGGTCACGATCAATCAACGGCTCGATTTCGACCAAATCGAGCTCATCGCAGGCGAGTTTGGTTTCCGCGCCGCACGCGAGGAGGAATACGCCGCCAAAGATGCGTCTGCGGAGATTACGGACGCTCCTGAAGCGCTTGAGCCGCGGCCGCCAGTCGTCACGATCATGGGTCATGTTGACCACGGCAAGACCTCGCTGCTCGACTATATCCGGAAGGCGAACGTGGTAGCCGGTGAGGCCGGAGGCATAACCCAGCACATCGGAGCTTATCATGTCTCACTCCCGGGCGGCAGGGCCATCACGTTTCTGGACACTCCGGGCCATGAAGCCTTCACGGCGATGCGGGCTCGTGGTGCGCAGGTAACGGACATCGTCGTCCTGGTTGTGGCCGCCGACGATCAGGTGATGCCGCAAACTGTCGAAGCCATATCGCACGCAAGGAACGCAGGCGTGCCTCTAGTCGTGGCGATCAACAAGATTGATTTGCCCACCGCCAACGTGCAGAAGGTAAAGCAGGATTTGCTACAGCACGGTGTGGTCCTGGAGGAATTCGGCGGAACCACGCTGGCAACACCCATTTCCGCCAAGAAAGGGCACAACGTATCGGATCTGCTCGATCAGGTGCTGCTTCAGGCGGAGATCCTGGATCTCAGAGCGAACCCGCACAGGCGCGCCGTAGCAACGGTCATAGAAGCGCAGCGTGATCCTGGCAAGGGCCCCGTCGCCACAGTGCTCATCCAGAGCGGCACCCTTCGCGTAGGTGAAGACTTCATCTGCGGCATGTACTCCGGACGCGTCCGGGCTCTGTTCGACGAACGCGGGAAGATCGTCAAGGAAGCCGGACCCGGCATGCCGGTTCAGGTGCTGGGAATAGGGGACGTACCAACAGTGGGCGATCAGCTCCTGGTTCAGGAAGATGCGACCGCCTCGCGTGAGATCGCTCAACGACGCCAGCGACTGGACCGCGAGGCCAAGAGCCGGCGGACTTCGCGCGCCGCAGTATCGCTGGAAGATTTCATGTCGCAAGCGGCCGCGGGCCAGAAGCGCAATCTGAATCTGCTGATAAAGGCCGACCAGGGAGGGCCGGCGGAAGCACTGGCTGACGCGCTAGGCCAGTTGTCCAACGCTGAAGTTCAGGTGGAGGTGATCCACCGGGGGGTGGGAGCCATTACCGAAACCGATATCCTGTTGGCCAGAACTGCCGGCGCGATCATCATCGGGTTCCACGTTCGTCCGGACAACAACGCGCGCGCCGCTGCCGAGCGTGAAGGCGTGGACATCAAGCTGTACCGCATCATCTATGAAGCGGTGGCCGACGTGAAGGCCGCCCTGCACGGGATGCTACGGCCGGAAGAGCGAGAGGTGATCTACGGCGAGGCGCAGGTTCGCGAGGTCTTCAAGGTGCCGCGAGTGGGTGCGATAGCCGGCTGCGCGGTGCAGAGCGGTCTTATCAACCGGCAGGGGCGATTGCGCGTCATTCGAGACGGGGTAGAGGTTTACGACGGGACCATCTCCTCGCTTCGACGTTTCAAGGACGATGTCAAGGAAGTTCGTGAGGGGTTCGAATGCGGGATCGGAATTGAGAACTTCAATGACATCAAGGTCGGCGACGTCATCGAGTGTTACCGGACGGAGGCAGTGGAAAGAACAGAATGAAGGCAGAAAAACGGGTGTCGGGTGTCGGGTGTGGGGTGTAGGGCCCCCCGACCCCCCACACCCGACACCCGACACCCGTTCCTTTCACCCATGCCCCCCCACCATCGTCGTGCAGATCGAGTCGCTGAAGCGATTCGGGAAGAGGTAGCCACCTGGCTCACCGAGGGCGCGGGCGATCCACGCATTGTGGGTCTCGTGACCGTGACGGGTGTGGACGTGACCCAGGACCTGCGTCATGCCCGAGTCTTTATCAGCGTCATGGGCAGTGAAGTGGAGCAGGCCACCACGTTCGAGGCTATTGCCGGCCTCACGGGATTCATGCGCTCACGCCTGGCTAAGCGGCTGCGACTTCGATTTGCGCCGGAGCTGGAGTTTCGTAAGGATGCTACGGTAGAGCAGGCCGGACGCATCGAGCGCTTGCTTGCCGAGATCCGCAATGGAAAGCGCCCGGACGACGAGAAAACCGATTGACGCGAGCGGCCTCTTCTTGGCCGACAAACCGTCAGGACTCACATCTCACGACGTCGTGTCGATCGCGCGGCACGCACTCGGCGAGCCACGCATCGGCCACGCGGGTACGCTGGATCCGTTCGCCAGTGGCCTGCTTGTTCTTCTTCTCGGACGGGCGACGCGACTCCTGCCATATCTCGATGGTGAGCCCAAAGAGTATGTCGCCACCATTCGACTGGGGATTGAGACCGATACCGGCGATCCCGAGGGCCGTGTCACGGGCACCGCAGATGTTCCCAACGCGGCCGCGCTGGACGCCGCTATGGAAATGCTCACCGGCTCAATCCTCCAGCGCCCGCCTGCCTTTTCAGCGAAGAAGGTTGCCGGCCGCCGGTCTTATCAGGCGGCTCGCCGCGGCGAGACCCTCGCCGTGCAGCCTGTTGAGGTGATTGTGCATAGCTGGGAGGTTATTGCCACAAGGGATGGCGAACTGGATGTCAGGATAATCTGCGGTGGCGGCACCTACGTTCGCGCACTGGCGCAGCAACTTGGCGAGCTGTCGCGCAGTGCTGCTCATCTGAGCGCTCTTCGGCGCATTCGAAGCGGGCCATTTTCGGTGGCCGATGCGTGCTCAGTGGACCAGATCAAGGCTGCAGACATCAGAGTGCTTCCGTCGCTCGACGCCGTCCGCTCGCTTCCGATCGAGCGTCTGAGCTCTGTGCATCTGCTCCAGATCGCCAGGGGAGTGCCGATACCAGCGCATGCGGATGGTGATCGCGCGGCGCTGGTAGACGGCAATGATGTGCTGATCGCGATAGCGCAGCGTAAGGGAGATACCTGGCAACCAAGAGTGGTGCTGCACGATGCGTGAAAAGTTCGCCGGTTGGGAGGATTCCGGACTGCCGTCCGATTCGCCGGGGACGTTGGTGACGGTCGGCACCTTCGACGGTGTCCATCGCGGTCACTGGGATGTACTGCGGCGAATGGCACGGCGCAGCGTGGATCTCGGACTGGATAGTGTACTGGTTACCTTCGACCCGCACCCGCTGGAAGTCGTGAATCCCGCCGCGGCGCCGCCACTTCTCACGGTTGGCTCCGAGAAAACGGAGATCGTTGCCGAGAGCGGCATTCGCTACATGGCAGTGGTTCCATTCACGCGCGCTTTGCAGCGATACACGGCCGCTCAGTTCGTGGACGAGGTTCTCCGGCGGCGTTTCCACATGCGGCATCTGGTGATCGGTCACGACCACGGTTTTGGCCGCGGTCGCGAGGGTGACGTGGACGTGTTGCGCGCCCTGGGAGCGGAGCGAGGCTTCGGTGTGGAAGTCATCGAAGCGGTTGCAGCCCCCGATGGACGGCCAGTCTCATCAACCCAGGTGCGCCGCGCGGTGGCAGGAGGCGACCTCCCACATGCAGCGGAGGGCCTAGGGAGACTGTATTCTGTGTCGGGAATCGTCGGCCAGGGCGACAAGCGAGGACGGTTGCTCGGATTTCCGACGCTCAATCTACCCGTTCCGCCTCCGAGAAAACTCCTCCCGCCTGAAGGCGTTTACGCTGTTCGGGTTCAAACGCCGGCCGGTGAATTCGGGGGTATGATGAATCTGGGTCCCCGACCGACGTTTGGAGACGGGGCGACGTCACTTGAAGTGCACCTGTTCGATGCCAGCGGAGACTTGTACGGCGCTCACGTGAAAATTGAGTTCGCGCGCCGTCTGCGAGATACGTTCAAGTTCTCCGGACCCGACGCACTCATCGCGCAGCTTCGCGTGGACGAGGAAAACGCTCGTCTCGCGTTGACTCGGCTGCGCGAGGGGAATAACCTTCATGATTCGGCACGATGACAACTTTCGATCGCAAGCACTAACGAATGACCATACGAAATAGACTGCTGATAATAGCTGCGCTCGTCGCAGCATCGGTGTGGGCGCTCTGGCCTCGAACCATCACGGTTCGGGAGCGAAACGAGCAAGGCGTCTTCGTCGACCGCAGGGTGAAACGAGTTCCGCTCAAGTACGGCCTTGATCTCCAGGGCGGAATTCACCTGGCGCTCGAGGTGGATGAATCGCGAGGCGTGGTCGCTGACAAGAGCGAGGCGCTGGATCGCGCGCTCACTGTGGTCCGAAACCGCATCGACGAGTTCGGTGTCTCGGAACCCGTTGTACAGAAGGTGGGCAGCGAGCGAATCATCGTGGAACTGCCCGGAATCGACGATCCGAAGCGTGCCGAGGAGCTCGTCAAGCGCTCGGCCTTCCTGCAGTTCCAGATGACTGACCGCACCAACGCGTTGGACAAGACACTGCCGCGAATCGACGCGATACTTCGGCAGAAGGGCATCGGCCCTTCAGCCAGTGGGGTGGCACTCGGGGACACGGCGACCGCGGCGACTGCGATCAGCCAGCTCTTCACGCCCGGAAAGGACACGAGTAAGGCCGCAGCTGACAGCGCCGCGGCCGACACGGGTTTCCTCGCTGGCGCGACCGACGGGCCGTTTTCTCGGTTGCTCCAACCCGGCGGCATCCCGGGCGAATACATGGTTGCCAAGAATCAAGTTGAGACGCTGCGGAATTATCTGCGCTTGCCAGAAGTGCAGGCCGTGCTTCCGCCGGGAAAGGTTGTTCGTTTCGGAAATATCGATGTCGACGTCCCTGCTCAAACACACCAGCCGGTGTACGTTCTCGACTCCCGGGCGATAATCACCGGTCAGTATCTCACCGACGCCAAGCCCAATTCCGATCCAATCGAAGGCAACGTCGTTCAATTCACCCTGAATAACGAGGGCGGCCGGCGATTCAAGACGGAGACAGCCAGGAATATCGGCAACAACATGGCTATCGTCCTCGATGATATCGTCACCGGGCAGCCCCCCGTTATTCAGAGCGCCATAGGGACGCGGGGTCAGATTACCATGCGTGGGCGCCCCCTGCAGGATGCCCAGGATCTCGCTCTCGTGCTGCGTGCAGGGGCGCTTCCGGTTCCACTCAAAGTAGAGGAAGCGCGGGCGATAGGTAGCAGCCTCGGCGAGGATTCGAAGCGACAGGGGATCCAGGCGGGAATATTGGGGGTGGCACTCGTGATCATCATGATGGTGGGCTACTATCGATTTTCCGGCCTCCTCGCTGTGTCGGCGCTTACGCTGTACGTCCTGTTCACTCTCGCCATCCTGGCCGGCTTCGACGCGGTTCTCACGCTACCGGGTCTCGCTGGGATGGTCCTGTCGGTTAGCATTGCCGTCGATGCGAACGTTCTGATATTCGAGCGAATTCGTGAAGAGCTGGATCTCGGCAAGACAGTGCGTGTCGCCATCGACGAAGGCTTCCGGCATGCCATGAGCGCGATCGTGGATTCCAACGTCTCCACGCTTCTCACGGCGGCCGTGCTCTATCAATTCGGTACCGGGCCTGTACGTGGATTCGCCGTGACCCTCATCGCCGGTATCGTCGCCTCGATGGTGAGTGCCATTTTCGTCGTTAGGACATTTTACCTGGTCTGGCTAAGCCGCTCGCGCGGCGTACAGACATTGAGCATCTGATGCTGCGAATTCTCCACAATACGCGCTACGACTTCATCGGGCTCCGCTATTGGACGTACGGGCTCACCGCATTGTTCGTCGTGCCTGGCATCATCTACATGGCGATTGCGGGCTTCCGGTACAGCATCGAGTTCACCGGCGGAACTTTGATGCAGGTGCAGTTCCGCCAGGCACCGGACGTGGGCGAGCTCCGCGCCACACTGTCGGCGGCCGGCATGGAGGGTGCCGAGATTCAGTCTTTCGGCAGCGCCACCGAGTATGTCATCCGGGCGCAGGATGCCGAGCACGTGGCTCAGCAGTCACGAGGAGCGGAGAACGTCTCCGAGGTCATCAGAGGAGCTCTGACACGGAAGTACGGAGCGGGGTCCTTCAGAGTCGTCCGCACCGAAGCTGTTGGCCCGAAGGTGGGGGCAGAGCTGCGCCAACGAGCGCTTTACGCGATCCTTATCTCCTTCCTAGTGACCATGGTCTACCTGGCGTGGCGCTTCGAGTGGCGTTTCGGAGTGGCGGCCATCCTTGCCACAGCTCACGACATTCTCGCGACGTTAGCGTTCATCAAATACCTCGATCTCGAGGTGTCTCTTGTCGTGGTCGGCGCGATCCTGACCATGATCGGCTATTCGCTGAACGACACCATCGTCATCTTCGACCGTGTCCGCGAGAATCTCCACAAGAAGCGTAAGGAATCGTTGTACGACACGCTCAATCGATCGGTCAACGAGACGCTTCCGCGTACAGTTCTCACCAGCGTAACCACCGTCGCGACCCTTCTTGCTCTCGCGCTCGTGGGCGGCGTGGTGATCCGGCCTTTTGCTCTCGTCATGTTGTTCGGTGTGGTCACTGGAACCTTCAGCTCCATCTTTGTCGCGGCGCCGGTGCTCCTTCTGATCGAAACGCGCTGGCCTCGGGCGCTGGGGGACAAGGGGGGCGTTGGTCTTCGATCCCACGCGGCGACGGCAAGCCCACGAAAGGAGAGCGCAAAAGTAGCGCAGCCTGCCGGCCGTAGATGAGCGTGAGCCGGTGAGCGAGAAGGAGATCCCTCTCTCGTTTATCGACAGCCACGCCCATCTCGCAGATCCCGCGTTCGACGTCGATCGCGCCGACGTGGTGAGTCGCGCGCGACAGGCAGGTGCCGCGGCAATCGTGTGCATAGGTGAATCGCTGGCAGCGGCGAGCAGAGCACGGGAGCTAGCCAAGCTACACAGTGGTTTCGTGTGGTGGACCGCTGGAATTCATCCTCACGACGCCGCGGGCTTCGATGCCTTGAAGGACATCCCTGCGCTGCGCGATGCCCTGTCGGCCGGGGCGGTCGCGGTTGGAGAATGCGGACTGGATTACCATTACGACAACTCTCCGCGCGACCGTCAGATCCTGGCGTTTAGAGCACAATTGGATCTCGCCAAGGCGACGCATCGTCCCGTCGTGGTACACACTCGCGACGCGGAGTCCGACACCGCAGCCATGGTTACCGAAGCGGGCCGCGACGGCGTGAATGGAGTCCTGCATTGTTTTGCGGGATCGCACGATCTCGCGCGCGCAGCCCTCGAGGCTGGCTGGTTCATCTCCTTCAGCGGAATTATCACGTTCCGTAAATGGACAGACGATGCGCTGCTTCGTTTGGTCCCCGACGACCGTCTCCTTGTCGAATCAGATGCACCCTATCTTGCCCCCGTTCCGCACCGCGGCCGCCGCAACGAGCCGGCCTGGGTGGAGAGGGTCGTCGAGCGGCTGGCCCAAGCTCGCGCCACCGAGACGCGAGTCCTGGGAGATGTGATCTCCGCCAATGCCCGAACTCTATTCGCACTGGCGAGCCACATGTAAGCCGAGATAAGATTGCCCTTGCTCGCGGGAGTTGAGTAAGGCGCACCACACCGCACTCAAACGGGTCGTAGGCGATACTCGATAGCCGACTCCCGACTCCCGACTCCCGACACCCGACACCCGTGTCCCCAGTACCCTCCGACATAGAGATCGCACAAGACGCGAGGATGCGTCCCATAGCTGACGTGGCGTCCGACGTCGGACTTTCCACTGACGACCTCGATTTTTACGGAAAATTCAAGGCCAAGACGCCGCTCGAGATTGCCGAGCGTCCAGCCAGAGGTAAGCTTGTCCTCGTCACCGGAATCAATCCAACCGCAGCGGGGGAGGGGAAAAGCACTGTAACCGTCGGGGTCACACAGGCGCTACGCCGTCTAGGCTTGAATGCCGTGCTCTGCATTCGCGAGCCTAGTCTCGGGCCCGTGTTTGGCGTGAAGGGAGGCGCGGCTGGCGGGGGCTACTCCCAAGTTGTGCCCATGGAGGACATAAACCTTCATTTCACGGGCGACTTCCACGCCATCGCCAGCGCGCACAATCTGCTCTCTGCCATGATGGACAACCACCTACATCACGGCAACGCGCTCCGCATAGATCCGCGCCGAATCACCTGGCCGCGTACGATCGATATGAACGACCGCGCTCTTCGCGATATCGTGATTGCCCTCGGCGGCGTAGCCAATGGTGTGGTGAGAGAGGATCGCTACGTCATCATCCCGGCAAGCGAGATCATGGCAGTGGTTGCGCTGGCCTGCAGCCGCGAGGACCTCGACGCGCGTCTCGCCCGCATCATAGTCTCCTTCGCGAAAGGGGCGGAACGAAAACCCATTCGCGCCAGTGACCTTAAGGCGGTCGGTGCGATGAGTCTTCTTCTCAGGGACGCAATCCGGCCCAACCTTGTGCAGACCCTTGAGGGCGGGCCTGCCTTCGTTCACGCGGGTCCTTTCGGCAATATCGCCCATGGCTGTAACAGCGTCCTGGCGACCAAGACGGCGCTTGCGTTGGCTGATGTCGTCGTTACCGAAGCGGGTTTCGGGTCGGATCTCGGAGCCGAGAAGTTCTTCGACATCAAGTGTCGTTCGGCCAAACTCAACCCTGAGGTTGCGATCCTTGTTGCTACGGCGAGAGCTCTAAAGCTTAACGGTGGTGCCGACAAGAAGAGTCTTGAAAGGGAAGACCTCGGCGCTTTGGAGCGCGGCCTGCCGAATCTCGCCAAGCACATCGAGAACGTGCAACAGTTTGGAATACCCGTGATCGTGGCGTTGAATCGCTTC
>JBHENQ010000094.1:0-4640 GCA_046261975.1 Gemmatimonadaceae bacterium
GAGGACGCGCTGAAGATCACAAGAGAAGTAGCAGATGCGCTCGCGTTCGCTCACGGTTGCGACGTCGTTCACCGGGACATCAAGCCTGAGAACATCCTGCTCGAGTCCGGCCACGCCATTGTCGCGGACTTTGGGATCGCGCGCGCTGTCAACGTGGCGGCTGGGGCGGATCTCACCGCTACCGGCATCTCGATAGGCACGCCGACCTACATGAGCCCGGAGCAATTTGCCGGGGACCGAAACGTTGACGCGCGGAGCGACATCTACAGCCTGGCCTGTGTGCTGTACGAGATGCTGGCGGGGGAGCCGCCCTTCACTGGTCCAAATGCGCAAGCAATTTTTGCGCGGCGGATGACGAACCCCGTTCCATCGTTGCGCACGGTGCGCGAGCAAATCCCCGAGCACGTGGAACGTGTAATCGTGAAAGCGCTCGCGAGAACTCCCGCCGATCGTTTTGCCACTGCGGCGCACTTGGTCGGCGCGCTCTCCGAGACCGCTCCACCTGCGGCGCCGTTGGTGCGCAAGCAGCCGCGCCTGCCTCTCGTGGCTGGCGTTGCCATCGGGCTGATCCTGCTCCTCGCGATCGCGATCGTGGTCGTGAAGACGATTTCCGGGCCTGCGTTGCCGGCATCAGCCGCCCGTGTCGCGGTGCTGCCGTTCGCCGTTCGTGGGAGCGAGAGCTTCGCATATCTCGCTGAAGGAATGGTGGATCTGTTGAGCCGCGGCCTGGATGGAGCGGGGGACCTCCGCACTGTCGATCCTGCAACGATCCTTACCGCGGTCACGCGAAACGCCGGGGAAGGTATTCTTGATGTGGAGCGTGCCCGCAGCATCGCACAACGGGTCGGCGCCGGACTCTACGTGCTGGGCAGCATCAACGCGATAGGTGGGCGAGTGCACATCCAGGCAGCACTGTACGACGAGTCGAACACGAACGCGGGAGCGCACACGCAAGCGTCCGTGGACGGCGACAGCGCGCAGATCTTCGAGCTCGTGGACCGCCTGTCGGCGCAACTTCTGGTAAAGCGAGGCCAGGGACTGGGGTCGCGACTCACCGAGACGGCAGCGATCACCACGCGTTCACTTGTCGCGCTGAAGGCATACCTCGACGCGGAGCGGCGTCTCCGGGCTGCCAGTCTTCAGCCGGCGAAGCTGGACTCCGCCATCACCATGTTTCAACAGGCCGTCAACGAAGACAGCACCTTCGCGCTGGCTCACTACCGCATGGCTGTCGCGGCCGGATGGGCCAATCGTCACAGCATGTCGACCGCAGCCGCGACGCGTGCATTAGCGCTGAGCGACCGGCTGGGCGAGCGGGATCGAAGGCTGCTGGCGGCGTATGTGGATTACCGGCGTGGCAACGCTAACGCTGCTGAGCGACAGTATCGCGCAGTCCTCACCGATTATCCGGATGACCTGGAAGCACTCTTTCAGCTCGCCGATGTCCTCTTCAACTTCAATCCACTGCGAGGCCGTTCGCGAGGAGAAGCACGCGAGGCGTTCAGCCAGGTACTCGATCAGGATCCTGGATTCCTCTGACCCATATGACCCATGTGGGACCTCGCCGTGCGCGAGGAAGACTACAATGCGGCTGATGCGATGGTGCGTCGGATGAAGTCTCCAGCTGCACCCCTCAGCATGCGGGTGCTGTTGGCGTTCGCGAGTGCTGACTCCACGGTCCGCGGGAAGATTGTGGAGGAAGCTGCAGCTTTCGATTCACGGCAGTCGCACATCGCCGCTCGTTTTGTAGCGACTTTCCTGGAGAACATCGCGGCTGCCGAAACGCTGGCTCGGCTGGACCTTGCGCCGCGCCGCAGGCCGCACATCCGCGCGAACGCTCAGCTCTTCCTGGCATGGCTCGAACTGTCGCGCGGGCGGTGGATCGCTGCAAAGGCGGCGTTCGCGCAGGCGGAGCACATGGAGGAAGTGCCGCCTGTTCTCGTGCAGCGAGCGATCGCTTCCACGCTCCCGTTTCTGGCCGTGCCGCGCACGGATCTGGATTCAATTCGAGCCGAAGTGGCGCGGTGGAACCCGGACGCCGAATCGGAGGCCGGCGCCAGCTTGGCGCTGCGACTCCAGCCACACCTTCGCCTCTATCTGTTGGGCTTGCTGAGCTCCCGCCTCGGTGATTCTGCGGCGGCCCTTCGGTTTGCCGGAGAAATCGAGGACGCCGCCGGCCCAGCCGAGGCACAAGCGGTAATTCGTGGTCTAGCAGCGTCTGTCCGTGCCGACGCGGCGCTGCAAGCCGGGCGCGCCGACCAAGCACGCCAGGCGTTAGAAGCCCTGCAGGGCGAGGTGCCGCTGGAGCTCGTAAGCATGCCTGTGTACGCGAACGTACGAGAGTTTACTCAGGAACATGCACGCTACCTGCGTGTGCTGATACTGAGCGAGCAGCAGGACAAGGATGCGCTGCGCTGGATCGAGACGTCGTTTCAGGGCGCGCCAAGTGAGATCGTCTACCTCGCGCCGATGCACCTGCAGCGTGCCGAGATCTATGAGCGATTGGGCGAGCGGGAGAAGGCGGCGAAACACTATCGCCGCTTCGTCACGCTCTGGCGGGACTGCGATCCCGCGTTGCAGCCGCGCGTCGAGGCGGCAAGGGCACGACTTGAGCGGCTCGAGAGGCAGAGCAGTTAGGGACTAGGGATTAGGGATTAGGGATTAGGGTCCCAAACCCCAGCCCCCAACCCAGACCCCAGACCCCAGACCCTCTAGTCCCTAATCCCTTCGGTCCTTGATGCCAGCCAGCTCGACTGCGACAAAGAGCCTATCTGACCTTGAACGTCGGCAGGTGCTCCTGATCCACTATGAGGCCAATCTGCAAGACGCTTAGCGTCGTCAGAAAGCCCAGATTGTAATAATCCTGCCCGTAGTAGTACCGCGCGAACCCTCCCCAGCCGCCCTTTCGGTCGTACGTGCGCGAGATCTCCACGCTCAGCCGCACCGGAGGAACTTCATCCGGCCCGCCCACCAGATATTCCGCGAACGCCTCGAGCCTCATCTGTCCAGGCCCAAGCCCGAAGATGCCACGCTGCTTTCTCTCGAGACGCTCGGCGACAGCCATCACCTGCGTCGTTCCGTAAAGATCGCGCAGCTCTTTGGTCATGCCGCTCGGGATTCCCGACAGCGGCTTGTGGAGTCGCGCGGCGATCCCGATCGAGGACGCTCGCACCGCTGCGACTGAGAGATCCTCGGTCGGCAGATCAGGATTGAGACTCATTCTTCGAAAGTACTGTCCGATCTGGATGTAGTTCGTCGAGAAGCTGCCATCCTTGCGATTCAGTAGAGGGCCAGATGGAGGATCATTCACAACTTCGACACAATCGTCGCCGATCTTCTGCTGATGCTGAAAAAGGCACCCGTCCTGTCCGTTGGAGTAATGGCCAACAGTGAGCTGAGTTGTGTGCATGTTCACCGCACTTCCAGCTCGGACCTCGGTTACGGGAGCAGCATCCGCACGCTTCACGCGAAAGAGCTGGAACGTGAGCTTGGGCATGTACGACGGCGTACGAACAGGGGACGACGACTCCGTGGTCTGTCGCAGACGAACCAGCATCGTGAAGGTGAGCGATGTCGCGAGGTGTGCGCGCTGCTCTGAGTCGAACACGCGCGCATTGGCGCGAGGCAGAGATTGACGGAAAGCAAAACTTGGTGCCAGCTGCGCCTCGTACGCGGTGTGCGTCTTTCCGTTCGGGATGTTCAGGAAAATGTTCGAGCGCTCGAGGTGATGGATGAGAGGCTGATCCACATCGATCTCCTCCGGCTCCTGTGCAAGCCCGCTAGTCGCAGTCAACCATGAAAGCGAGAGCACCGCACAGGCCGCGAAGAACGCTAAGCGCGAATTCACTGTGGTACTCCGGTGATCGCCTGCGCCGCCACCTTGTCGTAGGACTCGGAGCAGCGAAAGGTCTCGCCTGTGCGATGCTCGAACAACGTAAAACCAAACTGCGGGCCGTACACGAACTCCACACCCATGAGGTTCGCCAGCAACGTGTTCCACTGCGAGACGGTGCGGACCGCTAGGAGCATCGTGTTGGGAAGTAGCTCGCACCGCTGCAGTCCGTCGAAGCACTTGATCACCGCGTTGCGGATGACCTGCTGGCTATCAGCGCCGTCGATTATTTCCCAGGATACGGAGACATACATAACGGCTAGGGAATAGGGATTAGGGACTAGGGACTAGGGAATAGGGCGCTACGTACCGATATCCTCGTTCCAGAGATCTGGATGGGCCGAGATAAAGGCGGTCATCATCCGGATGCACTTGGAATTCTGCAGCACCTCAACAGAAACTCCGCGCTCGCGGAGGAGAGCTTCCTCGCCCGTGAATGTCGTGTTCTCGCCGACTATCACGCGTGGTATACCATATAGTAGTATCGCGCCCGAGCACATGGCGCAGGGCGAGAGCGTGGTGTACAGAACAGCATCGCGATAGACGGAAGCCGGCAAGCGGCCGGCGTTCTCGAGCGCATCCATCTCGGCGTGGAGCACGGCGCTTGCCCTCTGCACTCGGCGGTTGTGCCCGCGCCCCAGGATCATGCCGCGGTGCACCAGAACCGACCCGATGGGGATACCGCCCTCGGCAGCACCGAGCTCGGCTTGATGGATGGCTGCGGCCATGTACTCATCCAATGGAACGC
>JBHENQ010000095.1:0-3985 GCA_046261975.1 Gemmatimonadaceae bacterium
GGCTCTCGTGGGCGCCTGGGACGCCCGATACCCGACGTTTGGCATCAAGGATTCAGCCGGCATGAAAGTCGTCGCCGAGACAGGAGAGCAGGATTCTCGCTACACGTACGGACTGACACTTGGATTGGCCCCCTGGTTTCTCGATTGGCGTGATACCCGGCACGTTGCGCTGTGGCCCGAGGTAATCATCAATCCTTCAGACGACGTCAAGGCAATCGAGTTCGACATGGCCGCTACTTTCTACTGGCTCAAGCTGGGCGCGGGGTTGTTATGGACACGACACCCGGAGCTCACCGGCGGGCATGAAGTTGGCGGACTGATCGGGGCCTCCGACATCAGAACTCGCAATACTTACAGCGACAGCAAGTATTTCATGAGCTTTTCGATAGTCGGCTGGCCGCCGTTTCTGCGTACGGAGAAGTAGTAACAGCACGCCGCGGAGCGGCTCTACGTCTTCCGAGAAACAGCTTCTGATTAAAGCTACCTTGGGCGGACTTTGCCTTGAACAAGCTTGCGTAGCGGCCGTACCCCTCCGCTTGGAGACGCGCCACGGGGATGAATCGAAGCGCCGCTGAGTTCATGCAATAGCGCAATCCCGCGGGCCGCGGGCCGTCGTCGAACAGGTGCCCGAGATGCGAGTCCGCATGCGCCGAGCGAATCTCGGTACGCGCATAGCCGAGCTTGTGATCCGTGAGCTTCCGTATGTTCGCGGGCTCGAGCGGGCGCGTGAAGCTGGGCCACCCGGTTCCCGAGTCATACTTGTCGAGCGAGTTGAAGAGCGGCTCGCCCGAGACGATGTCCACGTATATGCCGGGCTCGTGATTGTCCCAGAGCTCGTTGCGGAACGGCATCTCTGTGTCGTCCTTCCGCGTGACCGAATACTGCACGGGGGTGAGCTTCCGTTTGAGCACCGCGTCTGGTGGACGCTTGTAAGCAGACTTCACTCCTCCAAGGCCCGGGGCCTGAGCAAGCGCGCCGGCGGGAAGCGCCGCTGATGATGCTGCAAATACCGCTGGCCCGACAATGGCGCGAATCGTCAATGGCATATCAGTTCCCGTTGTTGCAATTCAGCGTGTCTTCGACTCCTCTCTACATACATACTCGCCAGAGAGGTGTTTGGTTCTTCGGCCACGGATGGCGCGGAAATGCACGGATACTGCGGCCGCGGGATTAACAGATGCTCCGCTGTGTCGCGTCCGTTTGTGCTTGCGGTATCCGTGCATTTCCGCGCAATCCGTGGCCGCAGTTGTCCGTGTATCGTCGCGACAGGACTATCCGGGATCAGGTAGTTATACCCGTTGTGTTGCGCATTTGAACTACATGTGTTACATTACCCAATGGACACAACTATCAGGAACTTGGACGACGCGGTATACCGGCGGCTCAAGGCGAGCGCGGCGCTGTCGGGAAAGACCATTGGCGAGGCGATCACCGAGGCGCTTCGGGCCTATCTCGCCCGTCCGGAAAGCCTCCCAAAGAATGGCAGCTTGCGCGACCTCGTTCCTGAACCCTACCCCGACGGCAACGAGCGGCTCAGCGAAGAGATAGATGCCGTCGCGTACGGCGGGTAGTTGGGCGGAAAGGTGATCGTACTCGACTCGAGTTTCTTGATCGCGTATCACAACACGCGGGACGTTCACCACGCCGCCGCGGCACGCACGATGGTCCACCTCACCGCCTCCCAATGGGGACGCGCGCTGCTGCTGGAGTACGTATTCCTCGAAGTGGTCACAGTTCTCCGCGCCCGACGGGGCTTGAGCCTCGCTTCCAGCGTTGGCGGCACCCTGCTGCAGGCACGCGAGATTGATTTCGTGCCATGCTCCGACCTCTTTCTCGAGTCGTTCGACGAGTTCCGGCGGCAAGCGAACGGTGAATTGAGCTTGGTGGATGCCGCCGTTCTCACAGTCGCGCGCCGCAGCGTACCGGGTTTTGTCGCAACCTTCGACGAGGACTTTCGGCAATGCGAAGGGGTGGCCGTGATCCCTGGCTAGCCATCCGTACCCGCCGCTCTGACGCCCGCTCTTTTTCTGGTAGTGGGTCAGCCCGAGTTCGAGGACTGCCACCAAGAAAGACACAGACGCGAGACGCCAGAAGTAAGGTCTGCGAGTTGCGAGAATGAGGCACTCGGCGCTACACGAGCCCGCGTGATTCAGAACATCCGCGCCATAGGATGGTTAGTTGCGAGAGGGAGCTTCACTCCATCGTGTGGCATCTGGCTTCTCAGTCAAAGGCACCAAACAGGCTTAAGTGTTGGTTTCATCCTCGACCCTGAGGTCTATACTTCTGGCGACTCGCGTCTGCGTCGTTCTCGGTTGACCTTCCGCTTCCAAAACTGACCCACTACTCAATAATCCGGGCTCGCGATTCTCACATGGCATACGGGTTTCCTGTCCACACGCCATAAGCAGAGCCGCTGCTCTTCGTCCGGCAGGACGGAACCGGATACATCGCGTTCAGAGCAGACTGCACCGGAAAAATCGCGGCCATGTTCGCTGGAAGATTCCGGTCGTTTGACAAGCTTCCCGCGGCCGGTGTGCGCGAGTAGGTTGATCGTGATGAGCCTAACGTCTGGTCGTCTCGTGTGCATGACACTCGTCATCGTGGCCGGCGGGTGTCGCGGTACGCCCGAGCCGACGCCAGCGCCGGCGCGCGCCACGGCGGCGCCGACGAGGATTCCCGCCGCGCCGCGTGCCACCACGTCACGCATGGATCGGATGGTGGACTCCATCCTCGCGCTCATGACCATCGAGGAGAAGCTGGGCCAGCTCAATCAACCTGGCGGCCCGGACGCGAGTACCGGCCCCGCGGCCCGCGCCGGCACCGAAGATGAGATTCGCGCCGGCAACATCGGCTCCTTCCTCGGCGTGCGCGGTGCCGCCCACACGAGAACGCTGCAACGTGTGGCGGTCGAGGAGAGCCGTCTCAAGATCCCGCTGCTCTTCGCGCACGACGTCATTCATGGATACCGCACGATCTTTCCCGTGCCGCTGGGAGAGGCCGCGAGTTGGGACGTTGATGCGGTGGAGCGTGCCGCGCGCATCGCCGCTACGGAGGCGACTGCGGACGGGATAACCTGGACGTATGCGCCCATGGTGGACATCGCGCGCGATGCGCGGTGGGGTCGCATCGTCGAGGGCTCTGGCGAGGATCCCTACCTCGGCTCGTTGATGGCCGCCGCGCGCGTGCGCGGTTTTCAGGGGAGCGACCTCGCCGCGGACAACACCATGCTCTCTACTGCAAAGCACTTCGCCGCGTATGGAGGTGCTTTGGCGGGGCGCGACTATAACCCGGCCGATGTCTCCGAGTACACGCTGCGCGAGATCTACCTGCCACCGTTCGAGGCGGCGGTCAAGGCAGGAGCACAGTCGGTGATGGCCGCCTTCAACGAGATCTCCGGCGTACCTATGCATGCCCACCGACACTTGATCCGCGATGTCCTGCGAGGTGAGTGGGGATTCGACGGCGTGCTCGTGAGTGATTACACAGGCGTCATGGAGATGATCCGGCACGGCGTCGCGACCGACAGCGCCGCGGCAGGCGTCCTCGCGCTGCGTGCCGGCGTCGATGTCGACATGGTCAGCCAGATTTACCTGCGGAAGCTGCCCTCGCTCGTGCGCGACGGTACGGTCTCGGTGGCGCTGGTCGACGAGGCAGTTCGGCGAATTCTCCGCGCGAAGTACAAGCTCGGGTTGTTCGACGATCCGTACCGCTACAACGATCCGGAGCGCGAGCGCGCTCGCACACTGACGCCGGCGCATCTCGCCGAAGCGCGGGCCCTCGCTCGAAAGTCGTTCGTCTTGCTCAAGAACGATCGCGGTACTCTTCCGTTGCGAAAGGATCTGGCAACGATAGCCGTGATCGGACCGCTTGCGGACGACGCACAGGCGATGCTGGGCAATTGGTCGGCCGGCGGCCGCGCCGAAGATGCCGTGACGGTGCTGGCCGGGATCCGGCAGGCTGTGTCACCTCGTACGCGCGTACTGCA
>JBHENQ010000096.1:0-18053 GCA_046261975.1 Gemmatimonadaceae bacterium
TCTCGGACAACGGGCCGCAGTTCATCGCGAAAGACTTCAAGGACTTCATTCGCCTGGCGGGGATGACGCACGTGCGCACCTCGCCCTACTATCCGCAGTCGAACGGGAAGCTCGAGCGCTGGCACCAGACGCTCAAGGTCACGACGATTCGGCCAAAGCCCCCGAGTTCGGTCGAGGAGGCCCGGCGATTGGTGGCCCGCTTCCTCGAATATTACAGTCACCACCGCCTGCACAGCGCGATGGGCTTCCTCACGCCCGCGGACATGCTGGCGGGTCGAGCCGAGATCATCTGGGCGATGCGCGACCAGAAGCTCGAAGCGCCACGAGCGCGCCGGCGGGCCCTTTGGGAGGAGACGCTCGACGAAACGCCTTCGCAGGATGGTCCAGGACCGACGATCACCCCCAACCCCTTATCCCAACCTCTACCCTAATCAGCGACCGCAGTGCATTAAACCATCAGCTAAGAGTCACATTCCCGCTGAACCGGGACACTCTTATCTATCGTTTTGGGTGCCCCTCTTCGGAGCGGGGACACTAGCCTACTACTGAGTGGCTTCCAGCGACAAACCGCTACACCCCTGGTTCGAAGTAGTGAGAGTAGTCGTAGCTTGCGCCTCATGCAGGAGTTCAAGCAGCGCACTGCGCGCGGGTGCCATTCCGCGCCGATACTTAAGGAAGTAATCGAGGACAAGGGCATAACCGCGAGACGTCTCTCCGCGAACTTTACAAGCGCGGAACACCGCCACGGTCACTAAGTCCTGCAAGAGACGTGAGCGTCCTCGTAGATGATGCGCTAGTAACTCGTTGAGCTGCGCGTCGCCAATGGTTTTGTCAGTAGAGACGTCTAGTAATATCTTCAGGCTGAGGATATTAGACTGCGCGGTCATATGCTGCAGCTTGGAAGGTAAGGCGCTCTCACTGCTAGCAAGAAGCGAGTAAGCATCCTCATGTCGGCCTTCAAGCATGGCCAGCTCGGCGCCGACGACCGCGAGAAACGACCCGGTTAGTGTGCCTGAAAGCCTGTCTCGTGAAGCACCGGTGTGGCAGTACCAAGAACGAGCCGTTTGAAGTTCATCGGACTCTAGGCAATAGTTAGCAGCGTTCCCAGCCACGACAGCTGCTTGCGTCGTCAATCCGTGCGTCGTGGCGAGGCCAAAGGCTTCATGCAGAAAGTCCATTGATTCGGTGAGATGTCCAGCCGACCGCAATCCATGAGAAGCCCAGACGAGCGCCCTAACAAGCGCTGCTGGATTCCCGTACTCGCGCTCTGCGCGCACCAAATTACGCGCGGCCTCTGCGGCCAGACTGAGGTCGCCAAACGAAGTCTGCCACACGAGTAAAAACTTCTGACGTGTCGGCTCGTCAAGGTTAGAATCTCCGATCAGGTTATTCGTCGCTTCGCAGATGGTGTGTGCTGTGGCAGGATCGCAAAGATTGTCCGCGATAATGAGCGCTATGGTGGCTGCTTTCACCCTGTGAGATGCTGCGGCCGGCCCATCCACACAATTGCGCAAGTACTGACATTGGACCCACGGGTTTTGTCCAGCACGCCATTTGGATTCGATGAACATAAGCTCAACGTCGCTGTGACCCTTGTAAAGTTTGTCATCCACACCATGGATAGTAGATGCATTTTCTACCGCGCTGACGAGCTGCTGAAACTCGGCGGCAGCAAAGAGAATGCGCAAATACTCCTCAAGCACGGATGCCGCGTGTTCGGGCGAGGGTCTCATTACAAGTGCTCGACGTAGCGACTCCGCAGCCTCCCCAGGGAAGCCCATCTCCATCGAGTGGCGGGCGCACGAACGCAATAGCTCGATCGCGCGCCCAACTTCGCCGGCGTTCTGCCAGTGCTCGGCACAGTCCCACATTACCGACGCCGATGGCGCACTCTCCTGAAGCGACTCCAATAGCCGTGCAGCATAGCGATGAAGCATCTGCCGAGATGGACCGGACAGCCGTGACATCGCCGCCTGCGATAGAAGATCGTGCTTGATCTGCACGGCTGGCCCCAATCCCTCACACTCGATCAACGCGTGAGCCTCCAACTCGTCGAAGCTGTCCAGGACCTCCAGCCGGCGCTGCTCCAGCAGCCCCTCGATCCGGTCCAGCGTCGCGTACTTCCCCAGAACCGCGCACGCCTGCAGTGCCCGTAACGATGCGGGACGCAAACTGCACAGCCGAGCTGTGATCAGGGCGTTCAATGACTCCGGAACCGTGAAACCGGTCCCGGTAGCCTGACTCCTCATCGCCAGTTCGCTCAGATAGAACGGATTGCCACCCCCGCGCCTCAGACACCATTCCCGGAACTCAGCGCTCGCTTCACCCCCTCTTCTGGACATGATCGCCCCGACCAACTCGTCACAGGCCCCGTCCGGAAGTTGCCGCAGTTGTCGCACGATGAGCCCCATAACTCCGCCGGTCTGTTTCGGGGCGCCTGTTTCTCCCTCTCGCGCCGTGAGAAGAAGAAGACAGCCCCGCGTTGCGACCCAGGGTGCGATGTCCAGGAGCAGATCCCACGAAGCAGCATCCAACCACTGCACATCCTCGAATACCACGACGATGCATTTCTCGCCGGTAACTGCGTCCAGTAGATCGAAGATCGCTCGCCGGATGCCGGCCTGAAGCAACTCCGACTCGCCGGCTTCGGGCGATAGAGTCTTGTTGCGTGGATCATGCTCCACGAGCCTACGCAAAAACCCCATGGATTCCGGCGAACATCCGATTGCTCCTCTGAGCGCCAGAAGCTTGGGCACGAGATCCACGAAGAGCGACAGTGGCCGTCGCACATCGTGCGATTGACATCCTACCCGCACTACCTGTGTACCCTTCAGCGCTGCGGCCTTTGAGAATTCGGTAATGAGCCGCGTCTTTCCAATCCCTGCCTCTCCCCAGAATAGATGCGCCCCTCCGTTGCCACCTCGAGCCGACTCCAACGCGTTGTTGAGGGCTGCCATTTCCGCCTGCCGCCCAACGAACGGCAGCTCGATCATGGGAACGAAAGCACCGCCACTCTGCGATGTCGTCTCGGAGATACGCCGCCGCAGTATCGCCGCGGGAATGCGGATCTCTCGGGCGTCTGGCCCAATCTCCTTCATGTATCTGTCCAGAATGCCGATAGCTCGAACCTTGCTCCCGTGAACCGCGCTTGCCTCAGCAAGCGCGAGCGTGGCCTCTTCGTTGAGTGGATCCAGGGCGAAGCAACTCGCGGCCAGGACCTCGACCGTGCGCCAGTCCCCGCGCGCCTTTCTCGCCTGAATCGCGCGGACAAGTGTTCTCCTCAGTATCGCATGAACGGCGTCACGCTGTTGGTCAACCCAGTCCGCAAATGGCGCTGAGAACGTTGGCGAGTACCCGGGAAGAAAGGTCGCGACTACCGTCTGGTCGGCTCTGCCAAAGGGGAGCTCTAGCGCGTCCTCCAGATAGACCGCGTAATCCACGTCAGCATTACTATCCTCAATCATCGCGCTCGAATGATCGGTCTCGATGCAGCTGTCCATCGTCCGGAGTCTGTAGAGAGTCTGCCTTAAACAGTGATTGGCGCGTCGCTCGGCAGCCTCGGGCCAGAAGATCTCGGCCAGCTTCGCACGGCTGACACGACGCCCCCGCTCCATCACCAGATAGAGCAGCACTCCGAACAGAATCTCGGTTTCAGGCCCCAGTCGCGAGGAACCGGCCTCTATCACACACTGGCCTAGACTTTTTAGCCGAATCATGGTGGCCACCTGGGTCTGCTTGCAGCTTGAGCCCGCAAATCACACTGGACGCGCAGGTCCAAGAAGCATGGAGAGCGTCAGCGCTTCGTCATAGTCTTACCAGCTCAGAGCTTGGCTGGCAACCGGCCAGCCAGCCCGACGTCAAAACAAAGAAGCCCAGGTTCGATGAACGTGGGCTCCTCTGAATCTCAAATTCTGGAATTAGCCCTTTACGGATTCTTGATTATCTGGCCACGGATCTCGCCACCCGGGAAGTCACCCGGTCCCGTGTTGCTGGGAGGGAGACCATCGTCCGTGTGGACATTCATGTACGTGTCCCCGCCCCGCATGAGCGATAGTAAGCCGTCGAACGTAATACCCAGGACCGAGGCCGAGGCGAAGGCAGCGCGCGTCACCGAACCGCTGATCGCTGGATTGTTCGCCGTTGGTCCGCTGAACAGACCGAACGCGATCGGGCCCGCTACGTTAGTCCCGCCGATGTGGATGTGCGAGCCAAAGACGTTGTTCGTGCCCGTGATGGTCGACGTCCAGCTCAGAGTATTCTTGTCGGCCGAAATGGTAAACGTTGCTGTACCCTGGCCCGGGGTAGTGACAGGATTGGGCCGTTCGTTCGCGCCGTTCAGCGTGACTGAAAACGTCTCGGCTGCCGGCGGGGGAGCGACCGGACCCGGATCGTCGTCATCACAGCCCGTTGCCACGAGTGCCATCGCGATCGCCGTTGTGGCTAACCACTTGCCTTGCATCATGAGTCCTCCTGGATTCACAGGTTTTAGACCGCTAACCTTGAGCATGAACTATTCCACCCTGCGCGCGCAGAGGGAAGCGGGAGGCGAAACTCGGTAACGTGCCCGCGATCACAAATACCGACCAACGCGGGGCCGCCAGGGAGCGAACCAGCAAGGCCCTTTCCGTCATATCCCGCGCCTGCCTTCTCCTGGCACTCGCGTCCTGCTCGCCAGGTGGCGACAAGCGCAAGTCTGCCGCGATCGGCCCTCCACCGCCGACTCCGGTGGAGCACGTCACGGGGGAGCAGTTGTTCGTCGCGAACTGCTCGAAGTGTCACGGACAATGGGCGCGCGGCACCGCCGTGGGGCCACCCCTGGTTCACGATTTCTACCGGCCGGGTCACCACTCTGACGCGGCGTTCATCCTGGCTGTGTCCAATGGCGTGGCCGCGCATCACTGGAATTTCGGCAACATGCCTGCGCAGCCGAAGATTACGCGCGACGAGCTGACGCAGATGATCGAGTACGTTCGCTGGCTACAGCGCGAGGCGGGAATACTTTGAGCCAGCCGCAGATCATTCCGTGCTGCCTAGCCCGCCCCTGCGGGACGTCGAGAGGGCGACAGTGCCCGCACTCCACTCCACCACCTGATAACGCGCGAAAACCACCTGCGCGATTCGCTCGCCGTGCTCGATGACAACGGGCCCGTCTCCCGCGTTTTTCAGCATCACGAGCCACTCATCCGGATAGTCCGCGTCTATCGTGCCGGGAGCGTTCGGGATGAGAAGGCCTTTCCTGAATGCGACTGAGCTTCTGATCCGTACCTGAGCTTCGAATCCGCTCGGCAGTCTTGCTCGAAAGCCCAACGGAACCAGAACGCGCTCCTCAGGCCGCAGAACGATACCGCCGGCACCTGGCCGAGTTGGACGTTCCTCGCGCTGCTCGCCGATAGCAACCTGAATGAGCCTGTCCATTAGATACGCCCGCAGATCATAGCCAGCAGACCCTTCCGTCGCGCGCTCGGGAGCTCTGACGCCGGGAGAAAGCGCTTCGAAGATGACGATGGCGTCGTTATTCATTCCGCAATGTTGCCTGGCACTCGCCTCACGCACAATACTCGCTCTTGTTTCGCTGCAGTGGGACGAAATTCGCAACTTCTCAATGGAGGTTCTCGTATATGTACATTAAGTTCGAATGCCTTTCCGCCGCGATGGCGCGTCGGTAATCCTGGTTCTGCTGTATCGAAGGATCTTCAAACTGAACTCGTGGCCCGATGCTTGTAACTCCAGACTCCCTTGTGAAAGTCGTATCGGGCCAGTATCGCGCAGTGCGAGAGTTGCCGGACTATCTCGCCGAGTGGGAGCTACCGCCGAACTGGTCGTGGGGGCAAGACGGCATCTCCCTCGATCACCGGCATTACCAGGAGGTGATCGATGCCCTGGGCCGGTCTCTATCTCTGGTAAGCGCGCCCGACCCTGCGCACACAGCGTGGTTGGTGGCCGAAGCAAAACATCTGGCGCATCGGAACCATCCGGCCATACCCACCACCTACCATTACTGGCCGCCTGCATCGGAGGGGCGCGGCCCAGCGTATCTCCGGCGATGGATCGCGGGCGAGACGCTTGCGTCGAGGCTCGCGCGCGTCGGGCCCGACGACGTTCCGTATGTGATTCAGCTTACTCGTGCCGCAGGGTCCGCGCTCGCATACCTTCACGGGCGTAACACTCTGCACGGAGCGCTTTCCGCGGAAACGGTCTGCGTTACGCCCACGGGCCGGTTGTGGCTTCTGGGTTGGGAATGGGCTATGCCGCGGACGGAGATTCCGGCGGGGCTCGCGCCCGCCGCACGTGGGCGGCCGAATCCTCCGGAGTGGATGCCTGGTGAGTGGTCCCCAGCTGCGGCCAGCGATCAGTGGCAACTCGCTGCTACCGCATTCAGAGCCCTTACTGGAGAGTATCCGCCACGGGCTGTTCCGCCGCTCTCGCTCGTACGACCCGATTGTCCTCAAGCCGTCTGCGACGTGATAGACAAGGCACTCAGCGCCCGAGCGGAATCACGGTTCCACTCGGTAGCAGCGATGCTCAAGGAGCTCGACCGCGCAGCCGGAAGCCGGACGTCGATGTTCATAAGCGGCAGCTCCTCCGCGGCAGTGCGTGCCGGAGTAGGCGACGCCTCGAGCGAAGAGTATCGGCTCCGCTGGGCCACTGGGGAGGATTACGAGGTACTCGCGCGATTGGGCTCAGGCACTTTCGGCTCCGTATGGCGGGTCCGCGACCTAACTCTGGAGCGAGAGGTCGCCCTCAAGATGCTTCATCCTCACGTTTCAGTGGACGACCGCGCGGTACGGCGTTTCCGCCGCGAGGCACAACTCGCCGGTCAGCTAGCGCATCCCGCGATCGTTCCCGTCTACGACTGGGATAGCAACGGCGAGGTCGTGTGGTACACGATGGAGCTTGCGGAAGGGGGATCGCTGGCTGACCTGGTCGCGCGTTCGGGACCTCGTCCGCTTGCGGAAATAGCTCTTCAGGTGGAACAGATACTGGATGGGCTTGCAACCGCGCACGCAAACGGAATTATCCACCGCGATCTGAAAACCGAGAACATTCTCGTGGACAGGTACCGGCGCTGGAGAATCGCGGATTTTGGAGTCGCAAAAATTCCCGGCGAGGACCTCCTTGGAACTACCGGCACGCCCGAGTTCGCCGCGCCCGAGCAGCTCTTGGGCGAGCAGCAGGGTCCTGCGGCCGATTGTTTCGGTGTAGCCGCCATCGTCTTCTACCTGCTCACGGGCCACCCGCCATTCGGAGCCGGTGACGCGAAAGGCATACTCGCGCGCCAGCTGTCGTTCGATATCGACCTTCAGGAATTTCCGTCCGAGCTCGGCGACTGGTTGCGGCGAGGGCTCGATCCCATGCCGGAGCATCGATTCGCGGACGCCGTTGAGATGCAAACCGTGTGGCGCCAATCGGTGCTCTCGGCCCTGGAGAACGAATCGCGTCAGTCCTGGTGGACTCGGCTCTTCTCAACGAGCGATGCAGGCGCTGCATGACCGAGAAGGAGCACACCCGCGTCAACATTTCGAGCGGTACTCCCTGGGAGCCCATAGTGGGGTACTCGCGAGCTGTGCGTGTGGGCAACGTAGTTCATGTCGCCGGAACTACAGCCACGGATAGCTCGGGGAAGATAGTAGGCAGCGGCGATGCTTACGCCCAGACGGTTCAGGCGTTGAGCAACATTCGCCTTGCCCTCACAAAAGCGGGCGCCTCGTTGGGAGACGTCGTACGCACTCGTGTGTTCATCACCAATATCGGCGACTGGGAAGCGGTCGGGAGGGCGCATGGTGAAGTCTTCAGCGATATACGGCCCGCGAGCACCATGGTGGAGGTAAGTCGCCTGGTGGATCCGGAGATGCTCGTGGAGATCGAAGCCGAGGCAATCATCGAACCAGGTCACAGCTGATAGGTCACAGCTCACAGGTCACAGCTGACAGCCGACCTGTTACCTGTGACCTGTAACCCGTTATCTGTAGTTAACAGTTACCTGTGGGCTAAGGTTGACTTGTCGACTAGTGCGACGAGCCGTTCCGGCGTGACTCCTTCCGCTTCGCCTTGAAAGTTCACCAGAACGCGGTGCCGCAACACCGCTAACGCGACAGACCGCACATCGTCCAGGTCTGGCATGGAACGTCCGTCCATTGCCGCCCTGGCCTTCGCGCCGAGTATGAGGTACTGAGACGCACGCGGTCCCGCACCCCAGCTGACGTATTTTTTCACGTCGGGCAGGGCTTCGGAACCATTCGGTCGCGTGGAGCGTGCTAATAGCACGGCGTACTTTACTACTGTGGGTGGTGCCGGCAGCCGGCGCACGAGGTGCTGAAGCTCAACAAGCTGCGAGGCACTGAGAACGGTTGCGATCGATGCTTCCTCGTCCCCGGTCGTCGCGGACACGATGCGCTCTTCCTCTTCGGAGGTCGGATACTCCACGCGCAGCTCGAACATGAACCGGTCGAGCTGAGCCTCCGGCAACGGATACGTTCCCTCTTGCTCGATTGGATTCTGAGTCGCCAGGACGAAGAAAGGTTCCGGCAGGGCGTGTGTCTGGCCGGCGGTCGTCACGGCGTGCTCTTGCATCGCCTGCAACAGAGCGGCTTGCGTCTTCGGAGGAGCGCGGTTGATCTCGTCCGCAAGAACGATGTTGGCGAAGATCGGCCCTTTCACGTAGCGAAAGACTCGCCGCCCGCTTGCCTGATCTTCCTCGAGCAGTTCAGTGCCTGTGATATCGCTCGGCATCAGATCCGGCGTGAACTGGACCCGAGAGAACGAGAGATCCAGCGCCTCGGCGACGGTCTTGACCATGAGTGTCTTGGCGAGACCTGGAACACCGACAAGGAGCGCGTGCCCACCGCTCAACAACGCGGCGACGAGGTTGTCGATAATGGCGTGCTGGCCCACGATGCGCCTGCCGATCTGTTCGACCAGTTTCTTGCGTGCCCGAGAGAGTGAATCGAGAAGCTCGAGATCGCGGTTATCGCTCGCGCTTGCAGTTCTCATCTGTGTCGCCAAGTGTCTTCCCTCCGGTCCCTGGGCGTTCGCCTCCAGAGAAAGCTACCTACGGGCACCGTTTCGGTTAAGGGCGAGACTGGAGTGGCTGATTCAGGGCGCGCTGAACACGCTCATGTCGACCTCGAGATCGATACCCGTGAGCAGTTTGTTGTTGAGTCGGGCGAATCGGGAACCGGTGGCCACGTTGCTGGGGAAAGCCAGTGGTCTCGAGGTCGAGATGTCGAGGTCGACGACAAAATCCGCGAGCCTGCATGTTATGCCCGCAGGGAGCTGAGTTTGGGGACACGCACCCTTCAGCGTCGGGCGAACCGAGATGATTGTCCCCGTTTCAGCGCGCCAACCAAAACCTCTCGTGAAGTAGATTCCGCCGAAGGTGGAATCAAAGACGCCGCTGCTGGGAATTCGAAACGAGCCATTCCCGTTCACGGTAGCAGCGTAGATGAAATTGGTCGTATCCTCCCAGGCGAGAACGCCGAAGTATTGTTCGTCTACCCGCGGCGGGGGGCGTTGTAGATATGAATGCGAATACCAACAGCCTGGAATGTCCCCACCATCCTCGAAGTCGACATTTGGGCGACGGGACGCGAGGACAGTACCGCTCAGGGGAGCGTGAACGACACGCGCTCCGAAACCGGATGATTGTTACTGGTAAGGGATCCGACGGCGGTGAAAGTTCCGCTGCGCGGCGGAGACGCCCACTTCTCCTCGAAAGTGAGAGTCTCGCGAGGCCGTAGAAGCTTGTTCTGCAGAGCTTGCGTGAACATCCGTTCTTCGCTCCAACGCCAAAGCTCCTTGCCAGCGCTGTCAATGACCACGAAGTCGTACGTCTGGCCGCTATGGAAGTTGAGCTCCACCTGCTGGCTTGACGTGTTTGTCACGTGGAACGCGAGAGTAACGCCATCCTTCACAGTGACATTCAGTGATGTTGCGAGTGCTTCCTCGCGGCTCGCGGTCGGGCCGGTGTCCGTTGTTGGAGAGTTCATGGCCGTTCCAGTGTCCGCTGACGTAGCACTATCTCGCGATGATCGGCCGCGCGGCCCGCAGGCGAGGGCTATCGCTCCGGCGCAAAGAAGCCAGATCGCGAGATGGCGAGGGGAAACAATTAGACGCGGCAAATGCTTGTTGCGTTGAGAATACGAGATGCTGACTGAAAGCGGACCGCGCGACTTCGACCAAGCCAACGCAGGCACTTGCCGTCGGTTGGCGGCGGGGGTCGCGAGCGGGCAGCGAAGTTATGTGAGCAGGGGCAATCCGTCAAGGCCAGAATGAATTTCTAAGTACCAGTAGGACCGTAACTTTGGCGCTGATTGGCTCTGGCATTCGGCATATGTTCGTCATGCGCCACTTTGCTTGCGAAAAATTTCACAAGCTCCTAATTTCCATTCGGAATGGCGGAACACCACACGAAAGAAACCGAAGGAGCACCGTCCGTGGCGACCTATGCCGGTGCCGGCCTGCAGTTCGCGGCGGCCATTATAGTGTTTCTTTTCCTCGGCCAGTGGCTGGACCGGCGACTCGGAACAGACCCATGGCTCATGATGGGGGGAGTCTTTCTGGGTGCTTCGGCCGGGTTCTACAGCATGTATCGTCGTCTCGTCGGCACGCAGCGTGGCGTCGGGGCCGATGATGACGTGGCCCGTCGTCCGCGAAAGTGAAAGCTTACATGATAGCGGCTCCCGTGCTGGCCGCTGTGATAGGCATTGCCGGCGCTATCCTGGCTGTTGTCTTTCCGGGTGCAGCCGATCGTCGCACCTTGTGGGTCACCGGGGCGACCGCGTTCGTGATCCAGCTCCTCACCTTTGCCATGGCGCGTCTTGCCGGGCAGCGCAACATCATGGCGGCGTGGGGCGTTGGGGCCATCGTCAGGCTGCTCACAATTGGTATTTTTGCGCTCGCGCTTGTTAAACCGCTTGGGCTTGTGTTGACGCCGGCTCTGGTGGGGCTCGCGACTTTCTTCTTCTTGTCTACGTTGGCAGAACCATTGCTGCTGAAACTATGAGCTTCGCACCTGTACTGGCGCTCTCGATTCTTCTCCTGGCTACCGTGTCAGCTGTGGGAGCACAGCACGGCCAGCCAGCAGCTGGGTCCCATGGAACTGGTGAAGTTGCGCCGGGCAACGTTGATATTATCACACCGCACATCACCGATTCCCACCACATGGAGGTCCCGTACTGGAAGCCTCCATTCTACCTGGAGATTCCTACATGGCCCGAGGGCTGGGGTGAGCTTCACATCGGCAGCCTCGACGTTACCCCGACAAAGCACGTGTGGATGCTGTTAATCGCGGCGACTCTTTGTGCGATCACGCTCGTGACGGCTGCTCGCGCTCACAAGCGACACTCTCATAAGACCGGCGTTCCCAAAGGTTTTGCCGCCGGTATAGAGGCGACCGTGCTCTATATGAGGAATGAGGTCGTGCTGCCTAATGTGGGCCACCATGGCGAGAAGTTCGTTCCGTTCATTCTCACACTCTTCTTCTTCATTCTGTTCGCCAACCTCCTGGGTCTCATCCCCTATGGCTCGACCGCCACCGGAAACATTTCCGTGACGGCGACGTTGGCGATCATCACGTTTCTCGTGATCGAGTTCGCCGGCATGCGAGCGCTTGGTGCAGGATACCTCAAGACCATCGTCTACTGGCCTCACGATCAGCCGCTAATGATGAAGTTGCCGATGACCCTCATCATGACACCGATCGAAATTATCGGAAAGTTCACCAAGCCGTTTGCTTTGGCAATCCGATTGTTCGCGAACATGACCGCCGGCCACATTGTCGTACTTGCGCTGATCGGCCTGATTTTCACTTTCGCGAGCGTATTTTCGGCAGCCCCGTTTCTCATGGCGGTCGCGATCATGATGTTGGAGCTGTTTGTCGCCCTTCTGCAGGCCTTCATCTTTGCGCTCCTGGCCAGTGTCTTCATAGGACAGATACGGGAAGGAGCACATTAACTGCTCGGGAGTCGGGAGTCGGGAGTCGGAGACCTGGTTATGCGTTGGAAAAAAAAAGGCGGAGCGAGCTCCGGCTCCGTGATTCTTCGTATCCGGCCCTCGGAGGCCGGAGAAGTCCGCTGAGACCCGGGTCTCGTTGGCGGACAGCGACGGCGGTGTCGTGGCCGGCGCGGGGCATGAGAGATAACGCTCGGTTAAGGGAGAAGGCAATGTTTCAATCAACGGTTCTGCCGCTGCTTCAGGCGGCCATCACTACCACCACCAACGGATCCGGTTTAATGATGATCGGTGCCGGGCTCGGTGCGGGGCTTTCTGTCATCGGCGCGGGCCTCGGAATCGGCCGCATTGGTGGTCAGGCGGTTGAAGGTATGGCTCGGCAGCCCGAAGCAGCTGGCCGTATCCAGACGGCGGCGCTTATTCTGGCCGCCCTCATCGAGGGTGCGGCGCTCTTCGGCGTGGTAATCGCGTTTCAGATTCAGGGAAAACTTTAGATACTCGAGAGGGGCGGTGAGCCCGGGCTCGCCGTTCGTCGTTTCCACAGCGAAGGTTTCTCTATGCATAGAATTCTGATGTCATCCACTTTCCTGGCGCTTCTTGCGCTGGCTCGCGCAGTTGGCGCACAGGAGGAAGGCGCGAAGCCCAATCTCCTCTCGCCGAACGGCGGGCTGATGTTCTGGACGCTGCTGATTTTCATCGCTCTCCTCGTCATCCTGTCGCGCATGGCTTTTCCCGCGATCATCGACGCGGTTGCCGAGCGTGAGAGGGCGCTCCAAGCAGCAATCGACAATGCGAAGCACGACCGGGAAGAGGCCGCCAGGATTCTCGAGCAGCAGCGAAAGGAGCTCGACGCGGCGCGGCTAGAAGCGCAAAAATTCATCGCCGAAGGTAGGCAGGCGGGCGAGAAGATGCGCACGGAGATGCTGACCGAGACCCGTCGCGAGCAACAGGAAGTCCTGGACCGGGCCCGGCGTGAAATAGGCGCCGAGCGCGACCGCGCCATCGCTGAGCTTCGTCGCGAGACGGTGGAGCTCGCAGTGCTCGGAGCGAGCAAGGTCATCGAGAAGAATTTGGACGACGAAGCGAATCGCAGGATAGTGGAGCACTTTCTCTCGACTCTGTCTCCCAGGACGGCCAAGAGCTGATGCGCGATCCCACGATAGCGAAGAATTACGCGGACACTCTGGTAGCGCTCGCCGGCAAGGCCAACGATCTTGAGGGCTGGGGAACAATGATCACTGACGTGGCGGGCGCTCTCGGCCGCGACGAACGCCTGGTTCGGTTCCTGGAGTCGCCGCGGCTCAGCATCGACCGGAAGAATGAGATCGTGGCAAAGGCTTTTCAGGACCGAATGCCTCGGCTGTTCGTTCGTTTCATAGAGGCCGTGATATCACATCGCAGGCAGCGTCTGATCCCGCAGATCGCCATCGAGTACCAGAGCATCGTGGATGAAATGGAGGGTCGTGTACACGCGAACGTCACGGTCGCGCGCGAGCCGGACGCGGCGACCGAGAAAGCGCTGACAAGTGAGCTCTCGCGCGTGATGGGAAAGACGGTGGTGCCGCATTTTTCCGTGAAGCCGGTAATACTTGGCGGCGCGATCGTCCGGGTCGGCGATACGGTCATGGATGGCTCCGTGCGCCGGCGGCTCTCCATATTGCGACAGCGGATGCTGTCGGGGCAGATTGCCTCGATGGCGGTGAAGCGCTAGCGTCCATAGGAGAAGGACGCGCCCGTCGTACCTTCGATGGAGACAATCAGGAATGAGCGGTAGGCGACTCCCCAGCCTGTTGAGACTCGCCTGGATATTTCCGATGGCGTTTGCGTCGTTCGTTGCGGAGGCCCTGAACGCGCAAACACTACATGGCAGCCTCACGATCGCTGGCGTAACAGCGCGCCCAGGCGAAAAGGCATCGGGATTCATCGAGGTCCCTGCCGGCGTGGACTCGGCGACGCGTATTCCGATCTCGGTCATTCGCGGACGAACCGCCGGCCCCGTTCTGGCTCTCATCGCCGGCACCCACGGCTCTGAAGTGGCGCCCATCGTCGCGCTGCAACGGGTTCGGGCAGCGGTGGATCCTGGCCAGCTGCGCGGCACGCTCATACTGGTTCACGTCGCGAACATGCCATCATTCCTGGGACGCACGGTCTATCGTGGGCCCTGGGATCAGAAGAATCTCAACCGGGTGTACCCGGGTAAGGTGAACGGAACCGTTTCCGAACGCATCGCATACGCGATAACGCGTGAGATCATTGACCGCGCCGAGTTTCTTGTCGATATGCACGCGGGTGACGGAAACGAGTCGCTGCGCCCTTACACGTATTGGACCAGAACCGGTCTCGATGCGCGCGCCGATTCGGTTGCAAGAGAGATGGCTCTCGCGTGGGGCAGCGATCACATTGTGATAGACACGGAGCGCCCCCGCGATCCGAATGCCTCGGTGTACACGCAGAATACGGCCCACCTTCGTGGAAAGCCGGCTATCACCACGGAGATGGGTTGGCTTGGTGTACCGGACCCAGAGATGGTGGCGCGAAACGAGCGTGGCGCCATCCGCTTGATGCGCTACCTGGGCATGTTGCCCGGGCCTATCGAGATGGTCGAACATCCCATTTTTCTCGACCGCACGGAAGTTCTCACAAGCCCCGCGACCGGCACATGGCATGCCCTGGTCGAGCGGGGACAGACAGTGCAGAAGGGAACCGTGATTGGATATATCGCTGATTTCTTCGGCGAGAAGCTCGCCGAAGTGCGCGCGAGCTTCTCGGGCGAGGTTCTGTACGTCATTGGCTCGCCGGCAATGTCGAAGGGCGAGCCGGTCGCCATGATTGGCCACCCGCTCGCGGAGCGTTAGCACCGCGGCGAATGTCCCTCCTTCTCGCGATCGCCTTCGCAGTTCAACAACAGGGGGGCGGTAACTTTACCTCACCGCCGGCCGGCGACACAGCAGGATATTGGCAGCAGCGTGTGTACTACCGCATCGTCGGCCTGCTCGATGAGGAGAGAGAAGTGCTTCGCGGTGATGCTCGCCTCACGTACACCAACAACTCGCCCGATACTCTACGCGAGGTGTACGTACACCAGTATCTCAACGCGTTTCGTCCGGCCTCGAGGTGGAGCGTGGCAGATGAGCGCGAAGGCCGCAATCGCTACCAGAGAATGCCCGAGCCGCATTACGGCTACGAGCGGTTCCTCGCACCTCCAGAAGTGAATTCTGGTCCGGCACGTGTTGAGTATCCAGGTGCGCCTGACAGTACCGTTGTTCGTATATCTCTGCCACGGCCCCTGCAACCACACGATTCCATCACCGTCAGCTTCGAATGGGAGGCAAGGCCATCCACACTTCCGCGCAGGCAAGGGCGCCGGGGACGTCACTATGATTTTGCTCAGTGGTATCCTAAAGTTGCCGTGTACGATCGGGCCGGTTGGCAGTTCAATGCCCTGCAGCCCGCAGGGGAATTCTACGGCGAGTTCGGCACCTACGACGTCACCCTGATCCTGGCCGAGGATCAGGTGGTTGCAGCCACCGGAGTCCTTGTCGAGGGCGATCCAGGATGGCGCCGCGTGCTGAAGTGGGGGGTGATCTTCGAGCCCGACGCTGAATACGGGCCGCCTGAGGAGCACTTCACCTTTGATACCACCCCGATACCCGCCGGGCTTAGGCGCGTCCGATTCTTCGCCCGCGATGTTCACCACTTCGCCTGGACCACATCGCCGGACTACATCTACGAGGGCGGTGCCTACGACGACCGCGTCGGAATTCACGTTCTGTACAGGCCTGGAGATGCGGCCGAATGGGGCAACGGCAAGGCCGTCGAACGCACAGCCTTCGCGCTCGGCTGGCTCGAGTCCATCTTTGGGCCATACCCGTATCCGCAAGTGTCCAACGTTCACCGGCTCGATGGGGGCGGCACCGAGTTTCCAATGATGGTGATGAATGGCTCGGCTTCGCAGGGGCTGATCCTGCACGAAGTGGGTCACATCTTCACCTATGGAATTCTCGCGAACAACGAGTGGCGCGCGGGTTGGCTGGACGAGGGTGTCACGTCGTATCAGACGGCATGGGCGCAAAACCTGACGTTGCATGAGCGCGCAGCCGGCAAAGCTCCACCGCAACGGCCGCCGCCCGGATATCGCGGGAAGGCGGCGCGCCCGGCGCCGCACGAAAACTCGCAGATCGCGCAATATCGCTTGGACCTGATCAAACGCGCGGAGCCGATCGGAACCGTTGCACATGAGTTCAACGAGTTCACAATCTACAATTTGATGATCTACACGCGCGCTGAGATGATGTACGGTGCGCTACGTGATTTGATGGGTGAGGAGAGCTTCAATAACTTCCTGAGACTCTACTACGACCGGTGGAAGCTGAAGCACGTGGATGAGGCGGCGATCAGAAGGGTTGCGGAGGAAGCGCTCGGCAAGGATCTCGATTGGTTTTTTGATCAGTGGGTGCATCGAATCGGGTTGATCGACTACGCTCTGAAATCCGTGACTACGAGGAAGGACGGCGCGGAATGGGTGACCGCAGCGCACGTGGTGAGCCGCGGCGAGTATGTCCACCCAATGCCGTTGGGCGTGCGTACCGCACGCGGCTGGACGATCGTGCGTGGCAATCCTGTTTCCTCTGAAACCATTACCGTGAGGACGCGGGAACGCCCTGTCGAGGTCCGCCTGGACCCCTTACGCGTTACTGAAGACTGGGACCGGCGAAACGATGTGCTCCAGGCGCGTCTTCCCGGCGTTGGGTTCCGAAATGCCCGTGTGGTTTTTGACTGGCCGTTTCTAGATCAGGCGGACAGGAATCGTACTGTCACTGCGCTTCTGCCGCTCCTCTGGGTGAGTGATCCAGGCGATCTGACTTTGGCGGCGCGCGTCAGGCGGAACTATCAGGGCTGGATCGACCGCACCGAAATCGGCTTAGGCATCGCCATAGACGCTCCCGAAGAACGCGTTACTGATCTGCCCGGTTCAGGATCGCGTGGCGAGTTTGTCGACAGGTCGTCGGACCTCTCGCGGGTGCAGTTCTGGCTGAAGTTTGACAATCCGCGGCTGCTTTCGCGCGCCAGACCACTCGTAGGGGTCAGCGGAGGTCTGTGGCTGCTCGACGGCATTGCCAAGCTTGACCTGAGGAAGACGTGGGACGACAGTCCCTTTCTTTTCGCGGTGGGCCCGCGCATTCAACGGACGTTTTTCCTGACACTGTCCAGGCCTTACGACGACAAGTGGCCGGATCCCAGGCGGTGGAGCAATCTGACGGTCGCGACGGCGGGCCTCGAGGGCGGCTGGAGAAGCGCGAACGGTCTCACCCTCAAGGCCGTATTCGAAGGTGGCTTCTCCGATGGGGAGCTGCTGCGGTCAGTGAAGACCAGCCAGAAGTTCTATGGCCGCGTCAGGCTGGAGACCCACAAGGTCAACCTCCGCGGAGAAGGTGGAACCAGGCAGGCTGCAGATTTCGTAAGACTGTTCGTCGGCGTGAGCGACAACGCTCCGCTCCAGCGGTCCATCGGCGTCTCCGCTCCGGACGCCAGTGAAACATTCGGTAATCACTACTACCGGCCAAGAGGCGGCTTGCTCTCGGACGATGGCTCTCATTTTGTTCCACTGGGAGATGCGGGTCTGAGGGGTTACTCGCCATTCCTGCGCGTCAGCAACATCGCCGGGCTCAATGTGGAAAGCGGAGTAGCCGCGGTGCGTTCGTTTCCGTTCGCGCCCGGACTGAGCATGTGGTTTTCACTCTTTGCAGATGCCGGGCTGGCGTTCGGGGAAGGCGCAGGAAGCGTAGATGCGGACGACGTACTGGCCGACGCCGGCGCAGGAGTATCCTTGCGTGGCCAGTTGTTCGACAGAGACGTCCGCCTTCGTGTTGACTTCCCAATTTACGTGAGACACCCCGTCCTGGCGGCAGGCAATGACGACTCCACCGACAATAAGCGCACGAAGTTCCGGTGGACTTTCTCGTTCAACGATTTCTGGTAGCTCTCCGCGCGATAGATGGGAAGCTCGATCAGAGCCGGCGAGTTCGATCCTTGACGAGAATCGAAATGACCATGTAGACCCCCAGCAATGCTGCTATGACGAAGCCCGTCGTTCCGAGTTGGCG
>JBHENQ010000097.1:0-9747 GCA_046261975.1 Gemmatimonadaceae bacterium
GACTAGTGGACTGTACCAGATAGGTGTTTAGTATTAGTTTGGGTGGCATGGAAACCCAACCGCTCAGGCTCTCTGTCACCGAGCGCGCCGAGTTGGTGCGACGAGCGCGCAGCCGGACCGGACGAGCCCATGACGCCGTGATCGCTCGCGTTTTGATCCTGCTCGCCGACGGATTCACGTATCGGGAGGTCGCCGAGCGGACCGGGCGCTCGGAACCGTTCATCAGTAAGTGGAAGGGGCGGTTTGTCGAGGCGGGCCTCGCCGGGCTGTACGTGCGCCATGCCGGTCGACCCGTCCAGGCGCTGATGCCGAAGTTGGAAGCGCGCATTCTGGACGCGACGCGTAGGAAACCGACGGACGGCTCCACGCACTGGAGTACACGACGCCTCGCGAAGCGACTCAACGTGCCGCACATGACGGTGGCGCGCGTTTGGACCAAGCACGGTATTCAGCCTCACCGTATGGGGCGGTACATGGCATCGGATGACCCCGACTTCGAGGCCAAGGCAGCGGACGTCATCGGCCTGTACCTGCATCCGCCGCAGCATGCCGCCGTGTTCTGTGTCGATGAGAAGACCGCCATCCAAGCCCTCGATCGCAAGGATCCGATTCTGCCGCTGTCGCCCGGCCGCGCCGAGCGCCACGGCTTTGAATACGTTCGCCACGGAACGCTCTCGCTCTACGCCGCACTGGAAACGCAGACCGGCCTCATTTTCGGCCAGACGGCCGAGCGCCACACGAGCCAGGCGTTCGTCGCGTTCCTCGCTGATCTCCTGACGAAAGTCCCCAAGCGCCTCGAGGTCCACATCATCTGCGACAATTTGTCGGCTCATAAGACCAAACGGGTCCAAGAGTTCCAAGCTGAGCATCCCAGGGTCCACCTCCACTTCACGCCGACGTACAGCTCCTGGTTGAACCAAATTGAACTCTGGTTCTCGAAAATCGAGCGCGATCTCATTCATCGCGGTGTGTTCACGTCAACGAAGGATCTCGCCCGTCGCATCATGAGATACATCCGGCACTACAACGACGACCCACGACCCATCCGCTGGAAGTACAACGATCCCACGCGCCGCATCCGCGTTGCTTAACGTTCAAGTGTTACAGTCCACTAGAGGTGCTCGGGAGTCGGGAGTCGGGAGTCGGGAGTCGGGGGCCGCTGAGTCACGCAATCGGAGCCAAAGCCTGAACCCAAGAAGGAGCGCGATTATCGCCGCGTAGATCAGCGGGCGCTGGATGTCTTTTTTCACGGCCCAGAGGAAATGCACGGTACCGGTCACCGCAGCCACGTAGATGAGCCTGTGCAGTGCGATCCAGCGCTTGCCTCCGAGTCGTTTCACCCACCCCGACGTCGATGTGAGAGCGAGCGGTAACAAGAGTAGCCAGGTCGTCATGCCGATCGTTATGTAGGGTCGTTCGATGATCTCTTCGATCAGCAATCCGAGATCAAAGAAGATGTCTATCGCGAAGAACACCATGAGGTGGATGGTGGCGTACGCGAATGTGAAGAGGCCCAGCATCCTCCTGTACTTGATCAGCCAGTTCCAGCCGGTTAGCCGACGCAGCGGCGATACCACGAGTGTCGCAATGAGAAAGCGAAGCGCCCAGCGACCCGTGTAATGCTCGGCTTCGTTGATCGGATTGGAGCCGAAAAAGCGAGTGCCCAGAGCGAAATCCGAATAGAGTCCCCACGCCGCGTAGAGCGCCGGGACGAGGGCAAGCGCAAAGACGGGAACTTTCACCCAGCCAGGCGGTGTGAAACGTCGGCGCCCGCCTCGTGGAGATGAAGCGCGCGACGACGCCGGTGCTATCGGCACCCTTACAGTCTGCACGCGTCGATCAGAAGTTCTTCTTCAGATCCATGCCGGCGTACAGTCTTGCTACCTGATCGCCGTAGCCGTTGAAAGGCAGGGTTCGGCGACGACGAAACTCGCCGATGCGCCGCTCTGACGCCTGGCTCCAGCGCGGATGATCCACTTCTGGATTCACGTTGGAGTAGAAACCGTATTCGTCGGGCGCTGCCAGGTTCCAGGCTGTATCGGGTTGAGTCTCGGTAAAACGCATCTGCACGATGGACTTGATGCTCTTGAAGCCGTACTTCCATGGCACCACGAGCCGTAGCGGCGCACCGTTTTGATTGGGGAGGGTTTTGCCGTAGAGCCCCACTGCCAGGATCGTGAGCGGGTGCATCGCCTCATCCAGTCTCAGGCCCTCCTTGTAGGGCCAGTCGAGGACGGCTCTCCTCTGTCCAGGCATTTGCTTCGGGTCATATAGGGTCGTGAATTCGACGTATTTGGCACTTGCGGTTGGTTCCACGCGCCTGATGAAATCAGCGAGTGGAAACCCAAGCCAAGGAATGACCATTGACCAGCCCTCGACACACCGAAGGCGATAGATGCGCTCCTGTACTTTGTGAGGCTTGAGCAGATCCTCGAGCTGGAAGACAGCGGGCCTCTTTACCAGACCCGTAACCGCAACCGACCAGGGCCGCGGCCGCAACGTGTGCGCGTTCTCCGCCGGATCGCCTTTGTCGGTGCCGAACTCGTAGAAGTTGTTGTAGGTCGTGATGTCCTCGTACGGGGTGAGTTTGTCTTCACCTATCTCGCTATCCACGGACCCCACCCGGCGTTTGTTGGTCGTCGCAGAGACTGCGACTCTCGGCCATGCGGCGCCAGAAACTGCCAGGAATGCCGCACCGCCCGCTGCGGCGATAAAATTCCGGCGGTTCAGGTAAACTCCCTCCGGGGTTATCTCCGAAGATGGAATGTCCAGTGGCTCCTCAACGATCATCTCAGGCTCCGCATTCTTGCAGGCAGGAACGAACGGCCGAGTCTGACGTGGGCCAACAAATTTGCCGGCAATGTTGGTCAGCTCAGCGAAGACATACCACCGGATGAGTCAAGTGGTTCCGAGCCGCAAGATCGGGAGTCGGAAGTTGGGAGTCGGAACAGGGCCTGCGTTCGAGCCTGCGTTACGGCCGGGTGACTGCCAATTTCATGCTTCGCGACACCTGAGCCGCGCGGCCCAGCGCGAGGGCGAGTGATCTAGTCTGTGCAGTGGACATCTGCACCACGGTGTGACGCGTCCGTCCTACCCAGGTCGTGAGATACGAAGTGGGTTTGCGGCCACGAAAACTACGTGTAAGAATAAGGCCGCTAGCGTAAGAAGGATCTGAATGCTTCAGGATCACCGAACTGAACTCTGAGGAGGTGTCCGGCCTCGTCCGAGCGTCGAGGTCAAGAAGCCAGGCATTGTTATCGAGCCAGCGTGTTACGGAAGCTTCGTCCAGATACACGACCATGGCGGCGGGCCCGTCGACTACGAGTAGCTCGATCCTCCCGGCCGTGGCTGCTACCGAAACGGAGGCTTTACGCAGCCGGTACTTCGCTATTTCTTCTCGGCCAGGTACGTCTGGACGCGCTTGAGCCGCGGCTGTCGAAGCGGATGCTGCGAGGAGCACCCCCACTATCACCGCGAGTATTTCCTTCTGAAGCCGTGGCTTGCCCATCGCCCTGCCTCCACTGGTGTAATGCTATCTACACCAGAGAAACGAATGTGTGCGTGCCCCGTCACGCAAACCAGACCAGACTACAGGTAAACGGTTTACCACGTGACAGGGAACAGGTCACAGGGAACAGGGAACAGGTGACAGGAATAAGCCTTCAGTTCGGTGTATATTTCGATTCCCGATTCCCGATTCCCGATTCCCGATTCCCGATTCCCGATTCCCTGTCACCTGTTCCCTGTCACCTGTTCACTGTCACCTGTTCCCTGTGACCTGTTCCCTGTGACCTGTCGCCTATACGCAGTCCTGACGGTGTTCGCGGCAAGCGCCGCCGCGCAACCAGTCACTCGATCCTCTGACACGGCTCGTGTATGTACGGGCGGCGACGTCACGCTCGGCACCAACCTCGATACGTCGTGGACTCGGGCGGAGGCGCGACGTCTGAGAGCCGCGCGAGTCGGCGGTCTATTGCGTGAACCCGATTCTCTCGTCGCTCCCCTGCGGCCCTTGTTCCGTGACGCCGACTACATACTGGTGAACGTGGAAGGCGCGATCGGAGAAGGAAGCGCTCCAGCGAAGTGCGGGCCGCGGTCGAGTGACTGCTACGTGATGCGCCAGCCGATTTCCGCCGCGAGAGCTCTGAGAAGCTTGTCGGATAGTGGTGTCGTGATCGGAAACGTAGCTAACAACCACTCAGGCGATGCAGGCAATGAGGGGTTTCATGCTACCGTAAATCATCTGATAGCGGCGGGAGTTCACGTTATCGGCCGGGATACATTAGCGGTACCAGTCGCTTCGGCTGGCCTGGACACGGTCGCCTTCCTTGGCTTCAGCACTTCTTCAGGCCCCGACCCGCGCGACCTGGACGCCGTGAGGCGACACGTGGCGCGCGCGGCCGGCGAGTATGCACGAGTCGTCGTTACGATGCACATGGGCGCTGAGGGACCAACAGCCCAGCGCACCCGCGACACTACTGAAATGTTTCTGGGACTCAACCGCGGCAATCCTGTAGCCTTCGCCCATACAGCGGTTGATGCGGGTGCCGATCTGGTAGTGGGACACGGACCTCACGTGATGCGAGGAGCCGAGTGGCGGGGCGACGCACTAATTTTCTACTCGCTGGGCAATCTTCTCACGTACGGTCCTTTCTCCGTGCGGGAGCCGTCGAACCGCGCCGCTGTGGTATGCGTGGCGCTCGATGCGGACGGAAAAGTGCTTGACGCCCGGCTTCGCTCCACCCGGCAGCTGACAGCCGGCATCGTTATCGCCGATGTGACGAATCGTGCGGCGGTGTTGCTGGATTCCCTTAGCCGCCTGGATTTTCCGGAGAGCTCCGGGAGAGTTGTGTCAGAAGCGGTGATCAGCAGGCCGGAACAGCGCTGGTAGCATGCGAGAGAGCACTGGTGGTTAACCCTTCTTCGCGGTGCGGGCAACCTGATGTCGAGCGCGGCCACTATATAGCGGATGAACCGGCTGCAGTCGAATCCGCGCTCAGGGCTCTCGCCGCCAAGATTCGAGGTGCGCCCAGGAGAAGGGCCGCTGCTACTGCGAGCGTCGCGCGTGGCGAGCTGAACCGGGCGTTTGCTGCAGGGTGCAATGTGTAGTTCTGCTCTTGTGAGTTGCATCATGGTGCAGCAACGATGCCACGGCTGAGTTTACGGTTATCAAAGTTACCGACTGATTCCGATGCGAGCACGCAAGCTGAACATTGCAACAGCATCCGAATCTGGCGCTACCCGCGTGGCTCTCCGAACGTTCGAAGGGTCACCGCCAGCCACACTGAGCCGACGAGGACTCCCGCGATGACATCCGTGGGCCAGTGGACTCCAAGGTAGAGCCGCGAGTAGAGGCTGATGGAGAGCAGGAGCGCGGCAGCAAGGTAAGGCCAACGCCAACCCAGCTCGCGACGAAGTAATGTCGCGACTGTAAAGAGCACGGCGATGCTCGCGATCGCATGGCCGCTGGGAAAGGCAGCGTGAGCGAATTGCCCGCGGTGCTCCCAGAGCTCTGGCCGAGCGCGCTCGAACATTATCTTGAGCGCGAAAGTGAGCAACCAGCCACCGACGTTTGCTACGACGAGCTGAAGGGCCATCTCACGGCGATGCGCGCGCCAGAACAAAACAATCGCAGCTGCGATAACGAGCGGCAGGAGTGTGATGTTGGTGCCGAACCAAGGGACGATGAGGAGCAGGGTGTCGAGCGCGCTGGGCAACGTAACGTGCATCGATCTGAGAAGCTCTCGTTCCCACTCGAGTCCCTGGTTCCAATCCCCTCTGGATTGCAGCTGAAGCGCAATAACGATCCCTACGCCGAAGGCCAGGAACCAGCCGCCGGCCAACTGCGACCAGCGGCGGCTGGTCAAGGCTCGAAGCCGGCGACTCTACGCTCCTCGGGCTTGAGGTCGCGTTCGTGCCTGAGCTCCTTCGGCTTGAATCTTTTGGCGAATACCTGAACCGCTTCGAGTCCAGCCATGCAAAAGGCTGCCCAGGCGAGGCCGACGACCACCCCGGCAGCAACGTCAGACGGATAATGCACGCCCAGGTAGAGGCGGCTGATGGAAATGAGCACGATCAGCGCGAAGGCTGCGGTCATGGTGATCCAGCGCATCCATCGACGCTTCTCGAGTCTTGCTGCGAGATACGCTACCGTACTGTAGACAATTGCCGCGCTCATTGCATGTCCGCTCGGGAAGGACGTGCTGAAAGTATCTGTGCCCCACTCAAACAACTGAGGCCGGGGCCGATTGAAGGCCACCTTGAGCGCGCTGTTGAGCAGAATGCCTCCTCCAGTCGCTACAACCAGAAGGAACGCTGAGTAGCGATGCTTTGTGACGGTAAGAAAGAGCGCGGCGATGATGACAATGGTCATCACGACCAGGCCGGTGCCAAGCGCGGTGATCTCCAGCAGTGAGTGCTCTATCCAGCCTACGCGATGCGCGCCCATCCATCGCATCACGGCGTCGTCGAACGCCTGCGTGCTGCCCACACTTACGAAGCGCGCGAGGATGGCAAAGATCGCGATTCCGGCGACGGCTATCAGCGCGCCGGAAACGAGGTAGATTCCAACAGCGGTGTAGAAGCCGTGAGCGTGTCTGGCTATGGCCCTGATTGCACCGTACAGAATGTCCTTGAGGATGTTGAACCGGCTTCTAGGTGCTTCGCGCCGCTCGCCCCCCGCCGAGGCCGGGTTTCCTGATTCCGAGTTTGACGTCGCCATGTTTCCGTGTTCCTGAAGGTGCGGATTTCAGCGTCGATTCTAGGCTTAGCAAGTGCCGGGCCGGAAGCGAAACTTATCCGGCTGCCTGCTCGTAAGGATGCTAAATGGTAACGATCGTAATGGAGAGCATTCTCTTCGTCGCTTTGATGGCGACGTCGATAGCTCTCCTTTTTTTCGTGGTGATGAACTATACCGTGCTGGGCGTTCGCTTCCGGCAGACGCAGAACCGGAAGCGGCTTGATAGAGCCGCAGAACTCGTGTGCCCGGTTCACGGCCCGCACGCGGAGCATGATATGGTGCGGCTCGCGAGCGGTGGGCGCATCTGTCCGGATTGCTACCAGGAGGCAATAGATGGCAAACTCGATTAGCGAGAAGCTCGGAATTCAACCATTGAGACGCGAGGGGGCCATGAGTCGGATCATCAAGATCGGCGTAGCGCTGCTTTTGTTGTTGATTCTGCTTCCGACAACGGTGACCTACGTCAACCCGGGCTATGTGGGAATCGTCATCCGGCGCGGTGGGGGCGGCGTGGACCCGGTGCCGCTGCAACCTGGATTGCACATGCGGAATCCACTGTTCACCGGCATAGAGGAATATCCCGTCTTCATGCAGAATCTCATCCTCACGCGTGCCTCAGATGATGGCTCGTCGAGCAACGATGAGATCAACGTCAACAGCGTGGAAGGACAGCCGGTGGCGCTGGACGTGTCCATGTCGTTCGAGCTCGAACAGGCCAAGGTGCCGCTGCTCTATCAGACATTCCGCACCGACATCGAGAGCATCCAGCATGGCTACGTGAAGCAGGCCATCAGGCAAGCGCTCCAGGAAGTCGTGGGGTCAGAGGAGATCACCAACATTCTCGGGAAGAACAAGGCCGAGGTTGTGGCGAGCACACAGGAGCTTCTCGAGAAGCGACTTTCGCCCTATGGAATCATGGTGCGTCAGTTCACGATCAACGAGATGCGCGCGCCGGGTTCCGTGATGGAGGCCATCAATACGAAGAACGTGATGCAGCAGCAGGCCCTGACGGCCCAGAACGAGCTGCAGAAGAACCAGTTCCAGGCGCAAGGGGACTCAATCAAGGCTGCGGGCCGTGCGAAGGCGATCACTGCCGAGGCGGAAGCCCAGGCGCGAGCCAACCAGCTCCTGTCTCAGAGCATCACACCCAACCTGGTGCAGTATGAGATGGCGAAACGGTGGAACGGCCAGATGCCGCAGGTTACGGGGTCAGCCATGCCGATGATCCAACTACCGAAGCCGTAACGGTCATGAGGTAGCTCCCGGCGGCGCAGACTCTTCCGGGTCTGCGCTGCTGAGCATCTGCGTTACTTGCAGATGCTCGCGGACTTACGCGACTCACACGCGCCGAACAGATTGCCGAATGGCGATCCCGGAGCCCATCTCGACCGCCGTGCTGTTCACGGTTCTAGCCGTCCTGATAGGAGTCAGTGTCCTATTCAGCCGCGCTTCCGAACGCGCCGGCATTCCACTCACTCTCATCTTTCTCCTGATCGGCATGCTTGCCGGATCGGAAGGGATCGGTGGAATAGAATTCGAGGACTACCGATTCGCGTTTCGCGTGGGATCGGCGGCTCTCGTGTTCATTCTCTTCGACGCTGGACTCAACACTCCACACTCGGTAGTCAGGCAAGCTGCTCGTCCCGCGGCTGTGCTCTCCACATTCGGTGTTCTGTGGACGGCGATCCTCGTGGCGATGGCGGCCAATTTTCTGGGACTCGAGTGGCCGGCTGCGCTCCTACTGGGTGCGATAGTCTCCTCTACCGATGCTGCTGCGGTTTTCTCGGTACTTCGAGGCAGCGGCCTTCACCTCAAGCGGCGAGTGGGCGGGACGCTCGAAGTAGAATCCGGAATCAACGATCCAATGGCGGTTATTCTCACGACCATCCTCACGCATAACCTGCTGGCGTCCGGCGGTGGGCTTGGGTGGGGAATGCTCATAGAGATACTGCGCCAGATAGTGCTGGGAGGGTTGCTGGGTTTTTTCACCGGATACGGCGGGCGTTGGCTCTTGGGGCGCTATCCTCTGCCGGCGTTGGGTCTCTATCCAGCCCTGACCATGGCACTGGCTCTCTTCGCGTTCGGCGCGCCCACTCTCATTGGAGGCAGCGGATTTCTCGCCGTCTACGTTGCCGCCGTCGTGCTTGGCAACGGACCTCTTCCGAATCGGTCGGGAACTCTCCGGGTTCACGACTCAATGGCGTGGCTAAGCCAGATCACGATGTTCCTGATGCTGGGTCTGCTCGTGTTTCCCTCACGTCTCGTCGAGGTCGCCTGGGTTGGGATCGGCCTCGCCCTTTTCCTCGCGGTGATCGCACGCCCCGTGGTCGTCGCGTTGTGCCTGGCCCCATTCAGTTTTGCCCTGCGAGAGATCGTGTACATCGGGTGGGTTGGTCTTCGGGGTGCTGTGCCGATCATTCTGGCGACTTTCCCGGTGCTCGCGGGCGCGCCCGGCGCCGAGCGGATCTTCGACATAGTCTTCTTCATCGTGGTAGCGAACGCCCTCATTCCAGGCACGACTGTTCCATGGCTCACTCGCCGTCTGGGCTTGGAATCACGAGAGCCGCCCGCCCCAAGGGCCGTGCTGGAGATTCAATCGATGCAGCCGCTGAAGGGGAAGCTTATGTCGTTCTACATCGACGAAGCGTTGGCCGTCGCCGGCGTTCCCATATCCGAGCTGCCATTTCCTGAGGGGTCCGCGGCGACGCTCATCATTCGGGGCCAGGAGCTGGTCGCCGCAAAGGGTGGGGTTTCCCTGCTCCCGGGCGACCACGTTTATGTGTTCGCCCGGGAGGAGGATGAGCCGTTCCTCCAGCTCATGTTCGGCCGGCCAGAAGGCGACGAGTAGAAAATGCGAGGCCATCTTTCACAGCGCTGGGCGAGCTTGTCATGAAGGGAACGGAAACTGCGGAGCCTGCCCTCATGGAGCCATCTGCGGTATCTGAGGAGACGGCGGGAGCCGTCCTGCTCAACCGCTTCGGACACGATTCCTTTCAGGCAGGCCAGTG
>JBHENQ010000098.1:0-9507 GCA_046261975.1 Gemmatimonadaceae bacterium
GATCGGACTCGTGGGCCGGCTCGGCCCGGTCGTCGGCGACACGGTTGTCCTGAATCGCGTCGAGCAGGTGAGAATGCCGGGCGGCGAGTGGAATGTCAGCGCGGCTTCCGTGGCGTCGACGCGCTTCGCTCCTGACGTTGGGACGGTCATCTCTGAAAGGCGCTTCAGTATAAAGCGGGACCATGATTCTTATCGTGGGAACCGTCGGCGTCCTGTATGCCGCAATGGCGGCCTCACCAGGCTTATACGAGGATGGTGCTCGGTGACTGTGGTCATTCGGCAGCCGGTTGGGATCGCTCTGCCGTCTCCACCGCAGCAGCTGCTGGACCTAGCTACGTCATCGCGCCGCTGCGTCTACGCTACTTGACGGATGGCTCGCTTGAGCGCTCCGACGAACCTTTCAGGCGAATCGACTACTCACCTCACGGAGGTTCGTCATGCGCCTGCATTCTGGACTCAGCCCTGTTCTCGCCCTCTATGGACGCCGTATTGCTACCTTCTCCGCACTCGCGAGCGCTCTCGTCACGTTCGGTTGCGGAGAGCCTACAGCGACGTCGCCGCAGCTGCCCCAAGCGCCGCAACCTGATTTGGCAACGACCGCGACGTACCCCATGACGTTGTCCGTTCTGGATCCAGTTGGTGACCAAACCGGACCCATAGATGTAGTCAGCATGGTCATGAACTTTGATAACACCACGGGGCAGTACGAGATCATAATCACGGCCGACACATCGCATCCCTTCGTCGGGTTGTACCGGGTCAACATCAATCTCTACAATCCCGACGTAACCACATATCCCGTCTCTTCCTTCTTCAGCGACGCGATGAACGATTCTACGATTACCACGCCAACGACGAGCATCATACTGACGGGGACGAATTCGGTTCTCCTGGCCTGGAATAGTGGCCACCGCGTGTTCACGAATAGCCTGGCAGGCACTGGTAACGCACCCGGAATTAGCTTGTTTCGCTCGAGCGTCAATGGGTTTCCCCTCGGCTTCCTGACCAACGAAGACGTCATAGCTTTCGCAAATCTGGCGCAACCAGCGACCATCCAGTCAGCGACGCCCGCGCCGATTGCAGTGGCCATCGACATCAGGCCGAATCGTTTTCCTAACGTAATCGAGGTGGATGGCAGGACTAAAATCGCAGTAGCAATCCTCAGCGACGCGACGTTTGACGCCACTAAAGTGGATCCGCTATCGGTGAGGTTCGGTCCGAACGGTGCGCGTGAGGTGCATAACAGAGGTCACGTCGATGATGTCGACCGTGATGGTGACCTGGATATGGTGCTCCATTTTGCAACGCAGGCTACCGGCATTGCGCTGGGCGACACCCAAGCCTGCCTTACGGGTCAAACAACTGCTGGTGTGCCATTCAAGGGCTGCGATTCCATTCTCACGAAGCTCGACCGCTCTAGCTGAGGGTCTAAGGTCTAGGGTGTAGGGTGTAGGGTGTGGGGTGTAGGGTTGGGGCCGACACCCCACACCCGACACCCAACACCCGCTCTTCTCGCTACTTCCTCACCGTCGGATACGCGATCCCCAGCTGCTCCAGATAGGTCGCATACTTCGACGGGTCATAGTAGAACTTCTTCATCTCCGGCCGGAACCGGGCCATGATCGCGGTGTTGAGCTCAACGGCGGGCTTGTCGTCCGGCCTCAGCAGCGGTGTGTACTTGATCTCCTTGGTCTGTTCCTCGCGAAAATACTTCCACGCGTCCGCGACGAGCGCCGGCTTGAGCAATAGGTCGAGCATCGTCAGCGCTCCCGCCTTGGCGCCGGCCGTGGCACCCTTGTGGGCTATCGGAGTCGCCATGGCGATGGCGTTCGCCCAGTTGTGCCCGGGTAGGTTCGGAATGTTCGACGGGTAGACCAGAGTCACCGTCGGCACCACCCAGGAGACATCCCCGATATCGTCCGACCCGCCGCCGGTATTGTTCTCCACCGACACTGGCCCTGCGAGCTTCGCCAGTGCGGTGTCCAGTCCTTTCTCCGGCTCCTTCAATTCCTTTTGCAGAGCTTTGGCCAGCGTCTGGTCCGCGGCGCTCCACTTCGGCATGCCCACCGTCTTCATGTTCTCGGACATCGCTTCGGCCACGGGCTTGTTGAAATGCCGAGGCCAGGCAGTGCCGAGCATGCGCGTAGCTGAGAGCGTTGTGCCGGTCATGAGCGCGGCACCTCGTGCCATGCTGTCGGCGATCCCGAACATCTGCTGGATGTGAGGATAGTCTATCTCGCGCAGGAAATACCACACGGACGCTCGGCGCGGCACCACGTTGGGCTGGTCACCGCCGTCGCGGATGATGTAGTGCACGCGGTGTTGTGGGCGCAGGTGCTCGCGTCTGAAATTCCAGCCCGTGTTCATCAGTTCCACGGCGTCGAGCGCGCTGCGGCCCCGCCACGGAGCGCCCGCGGAATGCGCGGTCTGTCCCTCGAAGATGTACTCGACGGAAACGAGACCGCTGCCGAAAGCGGCGCCCCACGAAGTGCTGAGAGCGTTGCCCACGTGCGAGAAGAGCACGACGTCCACATCCTTGAACAAGCCTTCGCGGACGAAGTAGGCCTTGGCGCCCAGCAATTCTTCGGCGACGCCGGGCCACAGCACGAGTGTGCCAGGAATCTTGTCGCGCTCCATGATTTTCTTCACCGCGAGCGCGGCCGCGATGTTGACTGCCTGTCCGGAATTGTGTCCTTCGCCATGGCCCGGAGCGCCCTCTATGAGCGGATCGCGGTAAGCCACGCCGGGTTTCTGTGAGGTCTGTGGTATGCCATCGATGTCCGAGCCCAGGGCGATAACCGGTTTTCCAGATCCCCATCTCGCGACCCACGCGGTGGGCATACCGGCCGTTCCCTCAGTTACGGTAAACCCATTCTGTTTGAGAATGTCGGTGAGGTAGCGCGACGTCTCAACTTCCTGGTAGCCGAGCTCGCCGAAGCTGAACATCATGTCCACCATTTCCTGAATCTGCTTCTGCCTTGCGTCGATGTCGCGAAGCACTTCACTCTTGAGGTTGCGGAGACGGCCATCATCGCGAGAATCCGCGCGCTTCGTCTGCTGGGCCACGCCCGTGGCGGTGATGCAGGGGGACGCGAGCAGCGCGCCCGTGAGTATGGGGATGAGGAGCTTACGTGTGGTGATCATTTAGAGTCCCTGGGTTGACGCTGGCTGCCTTTCGCTTGACGCCGTCCGTGACACGCCCCTTCTCATCCATTCGTGCCAGCGGACGGCGCCATGTTAACGTCACCTTGTGTCGCTGTCGAGGCTTAACGGCTGCGTACTGCGTACCTGCTTCGCACTGCGCAGTGACTTCGCGCTTCGCACCGAGCACACAAGGCTACGCAAGAAGTACTAACGCCATCGCGCTTTTCAGTGCTGCTTGCGCAGCCCTGTGTGCGACCTGCGCAGTGCGCAATCACTGCGCAGTGCGAAGAAGGTACTTAATACGCGATGGCGTTACACGTATATTACACGTGTAACGTGGACGAGGCGCTTTAGTGCAAAAGAAGCTTACAATAATGATAGACGAGGAGGTTTACGCGGGCCTCTACCGCTTCATCGGGCGGCGAAAGATCAGCCAATTCATCGAAAGGCTTGTGCGTCCGCACGTCCTGCGGGTCGGCACTCTATCCCGCGAGGACATGGGCCGGGTCGAGCGGGCTATCCGTGTGCAGCTAGGCCTCAGGTAAGGGCTGCGTATTGCGTACCTGCTTCGCACTGCGCAGTGACTTCGTGCTACGCACCGAGCACACCAGGCTACGCAAGAAGCACGGGGCCAGCGCGCGATTCAGTGCTCGTTACTCAGACTTGTGTGCGAACTGCGCAGTGCGCAATCACTGCGCAGTGCGAAGCAGGTACGCAGTACGCAGCCGTGCTACGGATTCATGACCTTCAAATAAGCCCGATCCCATGCAGCCGGAATACTCTCGCGTGGCGAATACGGTCCCGGCGTATACGCTCGCGACGAAATCCCCTTCAGGCTCTGCTCGGTAATGTGCCAGTCCTGCCGATTGGTCGTGTCCCAGAACTCGATCGCGTCGCCGGGATTGAACGATGGGTCGTCCACTGACTCCTTGCTGAACAGCCAGTCGCAGATTACGCGCGTGCGGCCCGGAGACTCCGGCCAGAGGGTGTAGACGCACACGTAGTCCGGGTGCATGCTGAGCAGCAGGTTCGGAAACAGCGTGTAGTAGTACGCGCGATTCATGTCGTCGGGCGGCAAGTCGCCCACGGGCAGACCCGCGGTGTGCCCGGTCATCGTCATGCTGGCGTTTCCGCCGCCGCCGCCGCCGCCGCCGCCTCCGTTGTCTTCCTGGCCGATCATCATGTAGCCGCCGAGCTGAAGACCTTCGATCAGATCGTTCGCGCCGCTCATGTATGGCATGATCCGCGACAGCTCCGGATGAATCACGGGGCAGTGCAGGCACTCCGAATAGTTCTGATTTATGAGCTTCCAGTTCGACGCCACGTCGTACTCGATGCGCTTGATCAGCGCGAGCTTGGAAATGTTGAATCGCGAGAAGCGTCCCATCACCGGCGCGAACGTCTGCTCGAACGGCTCGGGATCACGCGCGAGACTGACAAACAACAGCCCTTCCCATTCCTGAAGGGCGACGCTGTGCAGCGGATACTCGCGCTTGTTGAATCCCTCCACTTCCTGCATGTGGGGCGCGCCGATTAACTGGCCGTCGAGCGAGTACGTCCACGCGTGATACGGGCACTGGATGCTGCCGGAGAAGCAGCCGGCCCTCTCCTCGGTGAGCCTGGTTCCGCGGTGGCGGCATACATTATAGAAGGCGCGCACGTCGCCAGCTTTTCCGCGAACCACAATGATGCTCTCCCCCGCAATCATGTAGGCCGCGTAGCAGCCCTTGTCTGCAATCTCTGCCGCCCGACCAACGCAAACCCAGCGCTTCCCGAAAATCCTTTCCCGCTCCTCAGCAAAGATTTCCGGCGACGTGTAGTAGTGGCCGGGCATCGTGCGGGCGCCTTGGTGGTAGGAGGCCGTCGTTTTCAAGAAAGTGCTCATCGGAAAAGCGGGTGTTGGGGGTAGGGTGTGGGGTGTAGGGACACCCTCGTGTTTGGGTTCAACGTTTTTTCTTCAGGTCCTTCATTATTTCGCGGGCGGCCAGGCGGCCGGGGCCACCGGTGATGCCGGCGCCCGGGTGTGTGCCTGCGCCACAGAGGTACAGGCCGCGGATCGGAGTGCGATAGCGTGACCAGCCCGCCACGGGCCGCATGAACAGAATCTGGTCGAGCGCCATCTCGCCGTGGCTCGGGCTGCCTTCCGTCAAACGGTACACATCTTCGAGGTCCTTTGGCGTGAGCACCTGGCGATGGAGGATCACGTTCTCGATGCCAGGCACGTACTCGGACAGCGTTTTCACGATGAGATCGCCCATGCACTCTCGGCCCTTTTCGTCCCAGGTTGCGCCCTTCAAGTGATAGGGCGCGTACTGCATGTAGACGGACATCACGTGCTTGCCGGGCGGCGCAAGTGTTGGGTCCGCAAGCGACGGAATCCGGATCTCCAGGTAGGGCTTGCGCGACACGCTGCCATGCTTGGCGTCGTCGTACGCCCGCTCGAGGTAGTCGAGACTCGGGCTGATGGATATCGCGCCGCGCACGTGCTCGGTTCCATTCAGTCCCGCGAACTTCGGCAATGCATCCAGTGCGAGATTCACCTTTGCGAAGGCGCCCCGGTATCTGATGTTCTGCACCGAGCGCACGAACTCAGGCTCCAGGTTCGCCGGGTCCATCAGTCCAAGGAAAGTTCGCCGGGGATCGGCTCCCGAAACCACGCTGCGAGTAGCGATACTCTCGCCCGAAACGAGCTCGACGCCTGTCGCGCCTTCGCTCGTGATCGTGAGACGTGCAACATCTGCGTTCAGCCGCACCTCCGCACCAGCTCGGCGCGCGACCTCGGCCAGCTCGCGCGCGAGGTTGCCCACACCACCACGCACGGTCCACGAGGGCCGAACCGAGCTTTCCGCGGCGCGGAAGCCGACGTGATGGTGCAGCATCAGAAACGCGGTGCCGCCCGACCTCGGTCCCTGCATCAGCCCGGTTATACCAGTGGCGCCGATCGTCCCTTTGAGCACGTCGCTCTCGAACCAGTCGTCCAGGAACTCCGCGGCCGACATTGGCACCGTGCGCAACAGCTCGATCATGTCCGTCCTGCCGAGTGTGCGAAGCCGGCGCCCGAGCCCGGCCATTGTGGCAAGATCGGAAGCTCGGTTGCTCGTGACGTGCGGCGCTGGAGCGCTGTAGGCCGCCTCCAGAAATCCGGAGAGTCGCTCGAGTCTCTCTGTGAATGTGGGCCATTTGTCGGCATCGAACGGCGAGAACCTGCGAATGCCCTCGGCGGTCTTCGACTGATCGCGCCAGAGGAGCAGGTGGCCCCCCCCACCCCCCCCACGGCCGCCAGGGAGCGGAGTGAACACGCTGGGATCGGCCTGTATCATGTCCAGCGAGAGCGAAAGCTCCTTCATTATATAGGGCGACACCCAGCCGACATCGTGCGCGCAGGCATCGAAACGGAAACCGGGCGCCAGATGTTCCGTGACGATCGAGCCACCCACCACGGACCTGCGCTCGAGTACCAGAACGCGCAGACCCGCTTTCGCGAGATACGCCGCGGTGACCAGACTGTTGGCGCTGGCGCCGATGAGGACTGCGTCGTACGAGTCCGCCGAGCTCATTTCCAGTCCTCGAGCATCACCTTGGCCGCGAGCCTGCCCGACGCGCCCATGATGCCGCCGCCCGGATGCGTGCCGGCGCCGCACTGATAGAAGCCGGCGATCGGCGTGCGGTACTTGGACCACTCGGGCGCGGGCCGCATGAAGAAGAGCTGGTGCAGCGCGAGCTCGCCCTGAAAGATGTTGCCCTCGGTGAGGCCCGTTATGCGCTCGATGTCGAACGGCGTTATCACCTGCCGGTGGATGATCGCCCGTTTGATGTTGGGTGCGTGCTGCGACAGCGTCTCGATCACCGCGTCGCCGAAGGCTTCGCGCTTCTGGTCGGTCCAGCCGCCGTTCAGGTGATACGGCGCGTACTGGACGAAGATGGACATGACGTGCTTGCCTGGCGGCGCCATGCCCGGGTCTATCATGGACGGGATGATGATGTCCATGTACGGATGCCGAGAGAACTCGCCGTACTTGGCGTCGTCGTAGGCGCGCTCCAGGTAATCGATGCTGGGGCTGATGGAGACCGCGCCGCGGAGATGCGGGCCGACGCCGGGCATGCAGGTGAAATCCGGCAGCTCGCTGAGCGCGAGATTCACCTTGCCCGACGATCCGCGGAACTTGAACCGCTTGATCGCGTGGACGAAATCCTCTGGCAGGTCTGTGGGCGACACCATCTGCAGGAACGTGCGCCGAGGATCGAGGCTCGACGTCACAATTTTCGCGCGAATCTCTTCGCCGTTCTCGAGAGCTACACCGCTTGCCCGCCCGTTCTTCACGGTCACCTGTGCCACTCCGGCATCCGTGCGGATCTCGGCGCCCGCCTGTCGCGCGGCGGAAGCGATGGCTTCGCTAATGGCGCCGGTGCCACCCTTCGCGAAGCCCCACGCTCGGAAGGCGCCGTCTATCTCACCCATGTAATGATGTAGCAGCACGTACGCCGAGCCTGGCGAGCGGGGGCCGAGGAACGTGCCGATGATACCGCTGGCGGACTTGGTCGCCTTGAGCACGTCCGTCTCGAACCATTCGCCCAGGAAATCCGCGGCGCTCATGGTCATGAGCTTGTAGAGTGCGTGGAATCTCTCCGCCCCCAGATTGCGGAAGTGTTTTCCGAATCGCGCGAGAGAGAGCAGCTCCTTTGGACTGAATGATCCGGGATCGGGCGGAATCATGCTGAGGATCGGCTTCACGGCCATCGCCATATGGTGCATGAGCCGTCCGAACTCGTCGTAGGCTTCCGCGTCTCTTGGAGAATGGCGATACAGCTCTCGACGCGTCTTGTCGTGGTCGCCCCACATGGCGAGGTGGTCGCCGTTCTCCATGGGCGTGAGCGTGCTCTCGATCGGGAGGATCTCGAGTCCGTGCGATGGCAGATCAAGGTCGCGAATGATCTCCGGGCGGAGCAGGCTCACCACGTAGGAGAAGACGGAATACTTGAAACCGGGAACTATTTCCTCGGTGACAGCGGCTCCGCCCACACGGTCGCGCTTCTCGAGCACGAGCACGCGCTTGCCGGCACGCGCGAGGTAGGCCGCATTGACGAGGCCGTTGTGTCCGCCTCCGATGACGATCGCGTCGTACTTGCGGCCGTTGCTATGCACGCTTCCGCTCCGGGTTGAAGAACGGTGTCTTGGCGACGCGTGCCACAGCCTGCTTGCGGCGGTGCTCGACGGTGACTTCCATCATGAGCTGCGCACCTGGCTTGGCGTGCTCCGATTTCACGTGTGCGAGCGCGATGTATTTCTTGAGTACCGGTGACCAGCAGCCGCTGGTCGCGTAGCCGATCTGCTTGCCACCGTCGTACACGGGCACGCTGGTGCGCCAGGCCATGGTCGGCAGCTTGGGGGGCAGGTACACCTCGGCGTACAGCATCTCGAGCGATTCCCAGTCGACGTCGAGTCCGACGAACGACCACTCCGGTCCCCGACGAGCTTCCTCGACGAGCGGCGCCTTTCCTATGAAGTGCTCCTTGTCGAGGTTCACGGTCCAGCCGAGGTTGAGCTCGAATGGTGACGACTTCTGGGACTCGATGAGCGCGCGGTGTGAGGAGATGTAGTCCACCTCGATCAGCAGCAGTCCCGCTTCGATTCGCGCGACGTCCAGTGCGAGCATCCCGGCGGGCGTGATTCCGTACTGGGTGCCCGCGTCGACGAGCGCGTCCCACACCGGCACTGCTTGCTGTGCATCCATCCAGATCTCGTAGCCGAGGTCGCCTGTGTAGCCAGTGCGTGAGATGGTGACGGAAATGCCGCGCACGGTGGCCTGCGTCAGGCGAAAGAATTTCAGTTTGCTCAGATCGCTGCCGGTGGCCGACTCGAGGATCGCGCGCGAGGTCGGACCCTGGAGTGAGAGTGCGGCCGTGGAGTCCGACACGTCTTCGATATTGACGTCCATTCCGACCGCGTTCATGCGGAACCAGCGGATGCTCGGGTCCGCGGCCGTGATTCGAAAAGTATCTTCGCCCAGGCGGGAGACGGTGCCGTCGTCTATCACCTTGCCCTCCGAGTCGCACCACGGAGTGTAGAGCACCTGGTTGAGGGCGCACTTGCGGACGTTGCGGGTGACGACGCGGTCCAGGAGGCGCGCGGCATGGCTCCCCGAGACCATGTACTTGAAGAGAGGCGACACGTCGAAGAGTGCGGCTGAGCTGCGAATAGCGTGGTACTCGCGGTCGTGGAGCAGCTCGTACGAGCTGGCGGCGACGTATCCGGACCAGCGCCGCCAGGCCTGTCCTTCGGAGAGGGCCGACGTTCGCGAGTGAAACGGCGAGAAGCGGAGCATCAGGTTTTGTAGCCGAGCTGGCGCGATACTTTGGAGGCAG
>JBHENQ010000099.1:0-7036 GCA_046261975.1 Gemmatimonadaceae bacterium
GTATCACCCCACGACGGATTGTTGGCCATATAGCCCGGTAGGGCCGCTTCAGGCCACACGATCAGGGCTGCACCTCCTTTGGCTATCAGGTTGCGGGTGAGTGCTGACAGCATCCCGATGATCCTGTCACGATTCTCCTCCTGCCAGCGCTCCTCCTGGGGTACGTTCGGCTGAACTATCGCTATCGGAGCGACCGATCGCAGAACCGTGGTTCTCAATCGCCAAGCCCCATACGAGGCAACCGCAATGGCTGCGGCCGCGACGCCCAGGCCCCTCAGAATCACTGCTCTCCGGTCGGCGCGCAGAAGGATCGCGTCTGCTATGAGCCCATTGGTAAGCGCGATCCAGAAGCTGAGCCCGCGCACTCCGCTCAGGTCGGCCATCTGTGCTAGCGCCGGTTGCGGCACTGTGGCCAGGCCCAGAGGCAGCCATGGAAAAGCCAGGTCGAACATGTAGTTGAACAGGACCTCTGACGCGACCCAGACAAGAGGCAGGAGGATAGCGAGCGGCAGACGGGTGCGGCGACGTACTGCGAAAAGAGCCGCCGCGGCGAGCGCCACCACAGGTGCCACGACGAAAAGCGACGCTATGTAACCCAGAATCGCAAGCTTAGTGTAGATGGAAAGCGCTATCGCTATCCAATACAGGTTGAAGGCATAGCCTATAAAGCCGAAGCCAAAACCCGTCCAAGCTGCCGTGCGGAGGGAGCCGCCGCCATCTGCGCAACGCGTCACGGCGAGGCCGAACGGAACAAGGCATATGAAAGCCGGAAACAGGAAAGGAAATGGCGGAAAGGCCACGGCAAAGAGCGCGGCGGACGACACGGCAGCTACTGCCTCCCTGCGGCGCGCGAGAGCGACTAGGCGCTTCACAGCCGGATTTCTTTCCCCTCGTCCGCCGATTTGTAGACGGCCTCGATTATGCGATGCACGATCAGCTGATCCGTGGGGGGCTCATACTGCGCTTCGTCCCGCAGAACGGCGACGAAATGCGCCAGCTCAGCGCGGTAAGACTGATTGAATGCGCTCTCGCGCGCGGCTGCCCCGGTCGGAGTGACGTCCGTTGCCCGCCCGTTGATCTCCTTGATGACTCGAAGCGGCGCGAGTTGGCCGCTGCCACGCGTGCAGAGGACGTCGAACCACCAACGCTCTTCCGCACCGACATAGCCCCACATGACATCGATGACGATGGCCTTGCCCTGGGCACACTCGAGTTGCACCAGCATTGAATCCTCGACGGCATTGGCGCCTCGTGCGCGTTCGATCTGGGCAACCACCCGCACAGGCTCAGGGAAGTCCGAAAGCCACAAGGCCAGGTCCAGCACAGGGAATCCCTGATCCAGGAAGACGCCGCCTCCAGCCTCGTTGCGATGATAGCGCCAGCCCTCCGATGGACGACGTCGTTGGTACGAACCTGACCTTATCCCCGTGAGCTTGCCGAGCTCACCGCCACGCAGAAAGCCTGATAGCGCCTGGACGTCGACTCGGAACCGGTGATTGTTCGCCACCGCGACCTTGCGGTCCGCGCGGGACGCAGCCGTGAGAATGCGCTCGACGCCACGAGTGCTGAGTGCGAGCGGCCGCTCGCAGAGCACGTGCACACCTCCCGCGAGCGCGCTCAGCACATGTGGCTCGTGCAAGTGGCTGGGCGTGGTCACAATGACCGCGTCCATCTGGTCGAACTCCAGAAGGTCCTCGATGTCCGTAAAGACATCGGGGATCTCAAAGCGATCGGCGAGCGCACGTGCCTTCGCCCGGTCGTTATCACAAAGAGCTACCAGCTGCGCGCCGCGAATACGAGCGAGAACAGGAAGATGCGCTACTTGCGCAATTCCCCCTGCTCCGACGATCCCGATTCGGACCGGTGGCTTCAAGGTCGCCGCGTTCCGTCGTCCGGCCCGAAAAAGAACGCGCCTGTCGCGCGGATCGTGCCGAAGCGGACATTGCTCAGTGCAGTGAATCGACCCTCTACGCCGAGAGCGATCCGTTTCACAGGCCCCAGCCGGACGCCCGCTAGGCCGGTGATGCCCGTCCCGATATTGTCCAGCGCGCTCTCAACGAAAGTACCCTCGATCAGCTTCGATTCAGCATTGATGACGTGCGCTCCGACCCCAACGCCGGCGTACGGCTGGAATAGCCTTGGCCTCAACGGTGACCAGCGGATATCCGTCTCCAGGGAAATGTCCGAAATCGTGACGCGGTGACGCTCCAATCTGGCGTCGCCTGTGGAATCCACGATTGACTTGCTCACCTGAAGGACGAATTTTTCGACGACATCACGGGTGAATTCGGAGCCCCAGTAGCTGACAACGAAAACGATGCGAAAGTTTCGAGCTATCTCGCCGTAGTCAGCCGTCACGCCGTATGACTTTGTATCCTCCGACTTGGCGGGATATACCGGACCGTAGGCAACTCCGAGGGACGTGAGCTTGAGCCTGTCGAGGTTGAGACGCTCGAATACCGATTCCTGCCCCGCCGCACCTCGCGGAGAGGCGATCGTTGCCATGACGAGGAGCGGGATGGTCCACACCGGCATTCGCTCAATCCAACGTTTCAACCGATGTCCCCGGGTAATAGGTTCGCAGAATGTCGCGAAACGTCTGGCCAGCGCGTGCCCGACCGATGGCGCCCCACTGGCACATTCCAATTCCGTGCCCATAGCCCCGCCCGCGCAAAGTCAGACGCGACAGTGTACCGTCGGAGTCGTGTTCCGATTCAACGGAAAAATACGTGCTGTTGAGAATCTCGCCACCGGGTGAACGCAGTACGAATCGAATGTCGTTCGCACGCAACGAGTATTGAGCTCGGTCCGTCCCAATGATCAGCGAGCGAACGCGCCCGGTCGGCGTAAGTCCGGCTACTTCCACGCGACGTACAACTCCTGGCCCAGTCTGCGGCACGGCTGCGTACGTTCTCAGGTAGCGGTCCAGCGATCGTGCAAGGCTCGAGCGGTCGAAGGTTTGCGTCCAGGAGAACCTGGGTGACGGATCACAGTAGTACCGATTGCTGTCAGGCATGCGATCGTCCACCGGAACCAGGTACGGTTCGTCACGCTGAACCTGCCAAACTTCGGAGGCCGCGGACGTGCTGCCACCACAAGTTGAGGAATAGGGAGCGTTGACCGGACGGCCGGCAAACGTGAGAACCAGCCCAGTTGTGAGCGATACCGCGCGATCACCGATCGGCGTCTCGCCTTCAACGCCGCCGTACACCTGGTCCAAAACGGACGCACGCAGCTCGTATAACCGGGCCGTGTCCCGCGACAGACGCGTGTACGCGTAGCTCCGCGCTGCAACGGCTTGCGCCTCGACTGCGGCCAACTCTGCAAGCGTGCGCATGGTGCCGATCTCGAGGGACACGACGCCTCGAAGGTAGTCCTCCAGCAGCAGATGATTCACGACCACGAGTCCGGTATCACGCGCCGCGACTCTGATCTCTCCTCGATACCTGCGTCCGTCGACCGAGACAAGAGCGTCGGGTCCCACGGCGCGAACTACGAACGGACCCGATCGCAACATCGTGGGGACGCTATCGGATCTGACGGCCCTCATGAGGTCGCCCGAGTGGCCACGCTCGATGGTCCAGGTCTCTCCCGCGCCTGCTCGAACTAGCGTACTCCTGCCGCCGCCGTCCTGAATGAGCCACTCACCCGTGGCCGACACCGCGGTTCGCTGCACCCCGATGCTCAGCGCAACGCGAACTGTTCGCCCATCTTCGTCGCGAGCTCGATTGCGTTCGCGGCCTGATGAGGCCGGGATGGACGCGGCGCACGCCACGCCTCCTATCAGGGCGCACACCAGCAGGCCCTTACGCAACGGCGGCGCTCATGGCGGCCTTAAGACGATCCAGCGCATCGTCCACGACGTTGTCGCCGTGCGCCGCGGACATGAAGGCGGCCTCGAATGGCGATGGAGCCAGGAACACTCCGCGCTCGAGGGCCGCGTGAAAGAAGCGTCGAAAGAGCGCCGTGTCCGATGTCTTCGCGTCCGCAAAGGACCGAACTGGCTCGGCCACAAAGAAGAAGCCCCACATCGTCCCAGCGCAATCGGCTGTGAACGGCACGCCGACAGCCGCGGCGATTCGGCGCAACCCATCCACAAGGCGTCGAGTGCGGGTCGCGACGCGATCATGCAACGCCGGCGAATACGCCGTAAGAGTCGCCAGCCCCGCCGCCATTGCCAGAGGATTTCCCGAAAGCGTGCCAGCCTGATACACGGGCCCCAGCGGCGCCACGAGGTCCATGAGCTCGCGCCTGCCGCCATACGCGCCCACGGGTAATCCGCCACCGATCACTTTGCCAAGTGTGGTCATGTCCGGCACCACACCGAATCGCTCACTGGCGCCGCCTGACGCCACGCGGAACCCAGTCATCACCTCATCGAAGATGAGAACGCTGGCTGCTTCGTCGGCAAGAGATCGCAGGTCACGGAGAAACCCGGGATCGGGCGCGATGAAGCCCGCGTTTCCGATTACCGGTTCCACAATTATCGCCGCGAGCTGGTCGGAGTGGGCTTCCACGATAGCACGCGTAGCATCAGAGTCGTTGAATGTCGCGGTAAGCGTAAGATTCGCGAGTGCAGCCGGTACGCCCGGCGAGTTGGGCAGCCCGAGGGTCGCCACTCCGGAGCCGGCGCGCACGAGAAAGGAGTCCGCATGCCCGTGATAGCATCCGTCGAATTTAAGAATCTTGTCTCGCCGCGTGTGAGCGCGCGCCACTCGCACAGCGCTCATCGTGGCCTCGGTACCGCTGGAGACGAAACGCATCATTTCGACGTGGGGCATCCGATCGCAGATCAGCTCGGCCAGGTCTACCTCCGCTTCGGTCGGTGCGCCGAAGCTCGTGCCTCTGCGCATGGCCGCATCGAGCGCGTCCAGGACGGGCGGCGGCGCGTGACCGAGCACCAGCGGTCCCCAGGAAAGCACGAAGTCGATGTATTCGCGACCGTCCACGTCCCAGATACGAGCGCCCTCACCACGGTCAACGACGAACGGTTCCCCACCCACGCCCGCGAATGCGCGCACCGGCGAATTGACACCACCGGGAAACAACGCTCGTGCCCGCGCCATAACCGCCGCGGACCTGGAGCTCACCGGCCGTAACTCCCGCCGGAGATGCCGGACATCACCGGCAAAGATCTCCCTGCGCGCTCGTGCTGCGAGATGGCTTCGGGCCTCGAATCGAGCACTCGAACGACGGACGCGGCGAAATCATAGTCGTCAACGACGTCGTCGATTCGCGCTTCTACTATGGATCCCACGGTTGCATGACCAGAGAGATATGTGAGGCCGTCCACATCGTCTGCCTGCCAGACGGTTCGCGCCTGCGCCGTTCCGTTTCCATCGGCAAACTTTTCCGCCTCGTGATCCACAATCGCCTCCACCGTGCGACCGATATGCCGCTCGTACTGCTCCGCTGTGATCGAGCGTTGAAGATCGGTGAGGCGCTCCAGTCTTTCGTGCTTGAGCTCGTCCGGCACGTCGTCCGGGAGCTTGGCGGCACGTGTGCCCTCCTGGGCAGAGTACGTAAACGCGCCGACGCGCTCGAACCGGGTTTCCTCCAGCAGATCCAGCAGGCGACTGAAGTCTTCTTCCGTCTCGCCAGGAAAGCCCACTATGCAGGTGGTGCGGATTGCGACGTCAGGCACCGCCTCGCGAACTCGAATAACCCGCTCGCGTATCGTGCTTGCTCGTTCCGGGCGTCTCATGCGCTCAAGTACGGCGTCCGACCCGTGCTGGATCGGCATGTCCAGGTACGGCAGCACCCTTGGCTCGCGCGCCATTACCTCCAGCAGGCGCGGCGTGAGGCCCGTGGAGTAAACATAGAGCATGCGAATCCATGGAACGCCCGTATCCGCCACCAACGCTTCGAGCAGTTCCGGCAACCTTACTCCGTCACCGCGATCGCGCCCGTAGTGCGCAAGATCCTGCGCTACAAGATTGACCTCTCTGGCGCCCTGAAACTCGAGGATCTGCGCTTCGCGGACGATCTCATCCAGAGGAAAGGATCGATGCTTGCCACGCATTAGGGGAATGGCGCAGAAGGCGCAGCCATGGTCGCAGCCTTCGCTGATCTTGAGGTATCTGACGTGCGGCAGATCACCGGTGTAAAGCCGGACACCCGGATGCCGTGAGGAGGGTTCACGCAGGACGCCGCGTTCAGCGAGCGCGGGGACGAGCCTGTCCATCTCCGAAGCACCGAGAAAGATGTCCACCTCGGGAAGCTCGCTGGCCAGTTCCTGCTTGTGGCGCTCGACCATGCAACCAAACGCAACTAGCGTCTGACATGCACCATCGTCCTTTCGGCGCCCAGCATCGACCAGTGCGTCGATGGATTCCCGCTTGGCTGCGTCGATGAAACCACAGGTATTGACGATGATGACGTCGGCCTTGCCGAGATCGTCAGTATGCTCAGCGCCGTAGTGGGCCAGCTGGGCCAGAACGCGCTCGCTATCGACGGTGTTTTTGTCGCAACCCAGCGTGATTACGCCGAGCTTCACGAAGCCGATGCTGATTGGAGAGCTGTTGAAGGCATCCAGTAAAGCTAGCCGGGAACGTGCTAAACATGAAGCGGACCGGCTCCCGAGTAGTGGGTCAGTTTGGGATTGGAAGGTCAACCAAGAACGACGCAGACACGAGACGCTAGAAGTATAGACCTCAGGGTCGAGGATGAAACCAACACTTAAGCCTGTTTGGTGCCTTTGACTGAGAAGGCAGATGCCACACGATGGAGTGAAGCTCCGTCTCGCACTAACCATTCCATGGCGCGGATGTTCTGAATCGCGCGCAGGCTCGTGTAGCGCCGAGTGCCTCATTCTCGCAACTCGCAGACTTTACTTCTCGCGTCTCGCGCCTGTGTCTTTCTTGGTGGCAGTCCTCGAACTCGGACTGACCCACTACCGGCTCCCGGTCCATCCATCAGCGGTAGTTGCCGAAGCTCAGCTCCACACCGAAGTCCTTCGACTTGAGAAGCACGATTACCGTCTGGAGCTCATCCCTGGACGGCGACGAAACGCGCACCTGCTCACCCTGAATGGAGG
>JBHENQ010000100.1:0-13146 GCA_046261975.1 Gemmatimonadaceae bacterium
CCCCCAGGTCGCGTGCCTTCCCGGCCCCCTCCCCGGCGTCCAAATCCGAAGACTTCATCCAGAGAAAGTTCGTCCGAAGCCGCTCTCGAAGGTTGACCTGTCACAGCATCCGGTGAGTGGATGGCGGACACATTGCCCGCCTCTGCCGGAAAGGCCTCGGCCAGCATTGCGGCGGCTGCCTCGTCACTCTCGGAAGGCGCCTCGGCAAAAAGCTCCGATTTAGGCGCAAACGGTTCCGGCTCTGCATCAGTCGTTGACTCGACAACGGGAGCCGATGCGTCATCGACGGACGCTCCGACCGGGTCGGCGGAACGGCTGGTTGGCGGACGCCGCTGCGCAATCACAGCGAACACTTCCCTGATGGTTACCGGGCTCCGCGCTTTGGAAGGATCTGGGTCAGGCGCGTCCGACTCGGCTCCCGTTACCTCGGCATCGTTCTCGGGCTCCAGGGGACTAACCTCGCGAGCCGGCTTTTCTGCATTGATTTGCCGCTCGATCTCCTCCGCTCGCTCCCGCATCGAATCCGTTCCGTTCCCCTCTCGCGCAAGCTGCCTGAAGATGTGTAGGGCCTGTTCCTTGAAGCCCTGGCTGAGATAGAGCTCGGCCATGGTCTCGGTAACGAAGCCAGATGAGTACTCTTCATCCGCCTCGTCTATCTCGATCATTCTTCCTTCGAGGAAATTGTCCGGAGCGCTCTCGCTGGCGCTCATGGTCGATGCCACCGCCGATTCGCCCTTCTGCCGAGCTTCCTCCTCGTCCGCAGCCAGGCTTGCGACCGGCACTGCGTCTTCGGTTGGTGCCTCATCGGAAGACGCCGGCTCGCCGATGGCTGGAGCGTCGGTGGTTGGCATTGCGTCCACGTTCGTGGCTATGGCAGATGCCTGATTATCGGGATGAATGTCACTCCACGACATTTCATCCCTCGCATCCGTCTGAACCGCAGTTTCCTTCACCAAGGCGCCCATGGCGGCCAGATGCCCGGCAGCCTCGTCGTTCTGAGGATCCACCTCGAGCAGCCGGTTGTACCAGCCCCGTGCGCCGTCCGGGTCACCAGATTCCCGTGCTATGTCTCCCAGGTATCCCAGGGCGATCAGGTTCTCGGGGTCCAGTCCCAAGGCGGTTTCAAGGGTCTGCCACGCATCCTCGAGCTGACCACTCTCGTACAGCGCTTGTCCCAGGACTATGTACCCACTTATGTAACCAGGTTGCTGCGGAATGTGTGCCCGACAGATCTCGACAGCCCGTTCGAAATCGCCTGATTTGCGATACTCGTTGGCTAACCGCGCGAAAACCCGGCGCGGATTGTCAGCAAATTGCTTTTCGAGTTCGTCTAGCAGGGCGGAGTTGGCCATTCTTGCCCTCAGGAAGGCCGCCAGCCGGCGGCGGGATGAAACCTATATGGTGTTGACGATTGAAGTCAATCGGAAGTGACATGCTGCCTTGATTTTACGTCCGAGTGCCGGATACATTTCGGGGTTCTTGCTTCCTCCCCCTGAATAAAGCCTGAAAGGAGTTTCGCCCCGTGTTGCAATCCATGCGGAGCGCCGCAAAATACATCTGGTTAGTAGTAGCCCTGGTCTTCGTTGGCGTGTTTGTTTTCGCCGAAACGTCCGGACTCACCAGCCGGCCACGCACCCTGGGGTCCACCGTGGCCACAGTCAACGGCCAGAATGTGACTGTCGAGGTGTGGGAGCGTAACCTCCGCTCGCGTCTCGAGCAGGTGCAGCGCGAGGCCGGCCGGGCTCTGAACCAGGATGAAGAAGAGCGGGTCAAGGATGAGCTCTTCAATGGCATCGTTACCGACATCCTGCTCGATCAGGAGTACCGTCGCCGGAACATCACCGTGACGGACCAGGAAATCCGCGAGGCCTTCCAGAGTTATCCGCACCCCGAGCTCATGCGAAACCCCACCTTCCAGACGGAAGGCAGGTTCGATCCGGAAAAATATCAGCGCTATGTCACGAGTCCCCAGGCAAGACAGGACGGCGTGCTTCTGTTCCTCGAGCAATATTATCGGTCGGAGATTCCCAAGCAGAAGCTGTTTGAGGAAATCGCGTCCACCGTTTATGTCACCGACAATCAGCTCTGGCGCATCTGGCAGGACGCCAACGACTCGGCACAGGTGTCTTTCGTCTCCTTTCGTACGGACCTAATCCCCGATTCCGTCGTGGCGGTGAGCGACGCTGAAATCAAAACGTACTTCGACGCTCACAAGAAGGACTACGAGGACCGGCCAGGCCGCGCAGTGGTCTCTGTCACGAAGATCCCGCGAGTGGTCACAGCCGCCGACAGCGCGGCCGTTCGCGCGCGCGCAATTGCATTCCGCGATGAGATACTGGGCGGGGCGAAGTTCGAGGATGTTGCCAGGCGCGAGTCCGCCGACACCGTCTCCGGCGCTCAGGGCGGATCACTCGGGAGGGGCGCGAAAGGGCGCTTCGTCCCTGAGTTCGAGAAAGCGGCTTATGAACTGGAGCCAGGCAAGATTTCCGAGCCTGTGCTCTCCCCGTTTGGATACCACCTTATCAGGGTGGACGAACGCAAAGGGGATACGTTGAGCGCGAGACACATTCTCCTCAACATTCAGCAGAGCGACTCTTCGGCTTCTCGCACAAGCCAGCGGGCGGATTCGCTGGAGGGAATCGCGAGGCCTGCGGACTCCGAGCCGGCATTCGACAAGGCTGTAAAATCTCTGGGCCTACCCGCGGGTCGCATCGTCGCGATCGAGGGCGAGCCCGCGACGTGGAACGGCGAGTACGTTGACGGGGCGAGCGCCTGGGCGTTCAGCGGGGTCAGGCCGGGAGAGCTCAGCGACCTGATAGACGCCGAGCAGGCGTATTACCTCTTGCGTCTGGACTCACTTTATCCGGGCGGCGAGGCGGAACTGGAGGATGTGAGGGACGAGGTGCGCGAGATGGTCTCGAGAGAGAAGCAGATCAGAATGTTGGAAGATCGGGCCGGCAGACTCGCGTCGTCAGTTACCAGCGGCAGCAGGACGCTGGAGCAAGCGGCGCAGAGTCAGGGCCTGAACGTCGAGAAGACGCCGATGTTCAACAGGCTCATGCCCGTGCCGGGACTCGGTCAGCTGAACGAGGCCGTTGGAGCGGCTTTCGGACTCCCGGTCGGCGCCGTCAGCGCGCCAATTTCGACGAGGAACGGCGTCTTCCTGGTGCGAGTGGACCGTCGTGCGAACGCCGACCGGGCAGCGTGGGAAGCTCAGAAGGCCACGCAACGCCAGACCGTACTTCGGGCGCTGCGGCAGCAAAAGGTTCAGGAGTTCGTGAACGGACTCCGCGAGAACGCGGAGATAAAGGACAACCGAAAGGAACTGGAACAGGCAGGGCGAGAAGTGGTGAGCTAAAACACCGCGCAGCGCTCGGTGTTTACTTCAGTAGCCGCTTGGGCTCTGGCGGTTCGTCGGCTGAATCCTTGCGGCCGACCGGGTCCGCAGCGCGTGGTCGGTCGCTCCGCTCATCCCGCGAACCCTCCGAGAGCGAGCGGTCCACGTCGGTGATGCTCTTTTTGAACTCCCGGATTCCCTTGCCCATCGAGGCTCCAATCTCTGGCAGGCGCTTCGCTCCGAACAGGAGTAGCACCAGAACCAGTATCATCACGATCTCGCCGAAACCAAGATTCCCGAAGGGCATGGAGGCTCCTTGAAGTACGGAAAGCGGGTGTGGGGTGTGGGCTGTCGGGTGTGGGGTCCATCACCCTACACCCGACACCCGCTGTTTGTTCTAGAATAGCGACCGCGCTATAAGATACGCAATGAGAATCCCCACCAAACTCAGAAGCGAGACGTCGATTGCGACGGGGCCGAGAGCCAGCTTCACGATGATCAGATCCAGTCCCAGGGGCCCAATCGAGGGGGTTACGCCGGTCGTCAGGAACTCCTTTACTGCACCCGCAGGCAGAAACGTCCGGGCGAATTGCGTCATGAAGCCGCCAATGATGAAACCGATTGCCAGAACTATGGCATGAAACCCGGGGCGGTGCTTCGAGGATCCTCGTTGCATTATTGTCTCCGGTCGGTCGCGTACGCTATCGCATCCCGCAGTGCCGAGACCGCCGGCGTCTCCGGCAAGCCATCCAGCGAGGCGTCGGCAATGGCGGCATGTTGCTCGGCGTACTGGCGCGCAAACTCAAGTCCGGCATTCTCCTGTACGATCGTCCTCACACGCCCAACCTGCATCTCCGAAGGTTCCGGTGTGGCAAAGAGTGCCTCCACCTCCACTCGCGCCACCAGTGGCATGGTCCTGAGCGCGGCAATCAACGGCAGCGTGACCTTGTGCTCCCGCAGGTCCAGGCCGCTCGGTTTTCCGGTAACCGACTCCGGCTCGGTGTAGTCCAACAAGTCATCAACAACCTGAAAAGCCATTCCGAGAGCCTCACCGTACCTGGTCAGGGAGCGGCGGTAGCGCGGGGCACCTGCAATCGCACCGATTTCGCACGCGGCCGATATGAGGGAAGCTGTTTTCGCGCGGATCAGCGCCTCATAGTCATCCTCCGTGAAACTGAGTGCATCCAGAGCCGCGAGCTGGCGCATCTCACCGATCGTCATGGCGTTTGTAGCGTTCGCGAGCACTCGCAGCACCTCCAGATCGCCATCGCGCACAAGCTCCACCATTGCGCGCGAATACAGGAAGTCGCCCATTATCACCGACACCTGATGGCTGAACAGCGAGTTGAGGGTGGGCATACCACGCCGCACCGCCGAATGGTCGACGGCGTCGTCGTGGACGAGGGTCGCCAGATGCACGAGCTCGACGATGGCTGCGAGCGCGCTTGCCCGAGGTTCGGAGTTTTCCTCAACCTCACTCGAAAGAAGAACGAGCGTGGGCCGGAACAGCTTGCCCTTCATGTGCATCAGGTGCTCGTTCATCGCGCCGATGAGCGGAAAGTCGGCGGACACTATCCGGCGGAGCTCCTCAACTACTTCCCTGAGACCGTCGCGCACTGGAGCCTGAATGTCATCCAGAGCCGGGGGTGTCGATGACCGCGAGACCGACGTGGTCACTCGAGACGGCTCTCGACCGTGGCCAGCCTCTGTTTCACATCCCGGAATTCGATCTCCACAGCGAACACGCGCCGGTAGTAGCCTAGCGCCTCGTTCCAGGCGCCGACCTGCTCGGATGCGTAACCAAGCAGATAGAGGATTCCTACCAACATGTCGTCGCTGCAGCGTTGATCGGTAAGAGCGCGCGACAGGATGGTCAACGCTATCTGAAACTGCTTCTTCTCGACGAAGCATTGCCCGAGCGCCTCATAGGTACGCACTCGGCTCGCCGAGCCACGGAGCGCCTTCTGAAACTCTGCTATCGCTTCGTCAAGCAACCCCATTTCCTTGTACGCAACGCCAAGGTCGTAATGACTCTCGTGGTCCGCTTCATCCACGTTCGCGGCCACGCCTTCCTTGAACATCGACAACATCTCCGAGAAATCAGCCTGTTCGGTGGAGCGCGGCTCTGCCACGTCTACCACCATGCGTGTTGATTTCGGGCTATCCTCATCGCGGAGCCATTCAGCAAGATTCACGAACTCTTCATCAGCGGCTGCGGCCGGGAGTTCGGCGGCTGCACGGGGAACTGGTGTGGGTCGAGAAGGAGCGTGCACCGGCTCCGGCGCTTCCGTGGTCGCTTCTGCCTCTGTAGACTCCCGACTCCCGACTCCCGACTCCCGAAACTCGACTCCCGACTCCCGACTCTCGACTTCCGACTCCCGAGGTTCGTCCGCGGCTGGTTCCGGCTCGCTGGTCAATTGTAAGCCCGCCATAGCGCGCTCGTCGGCGGGCGCCAACTCGACAACACGTGAATACACTGAGCGAGCCTGGGGCATCTGGCCGGCTCGCAACAAACAGTCGGCCAGATCCAGATACGCCAACACGAGTCGACCGCGGTCGCTGGCTCGGACGGAAAGCTCTACCCTTTTCTGGTGGTATTTTACCGAATTTGGATCAATGCGGAGAATGGTGTCGAGTACTGACGAAGCGCTCGCGATGTCGCCGTCATGTGCAAAACCGTCCATAGCTGTGTCGAGATGCTCGAGCCCAAGCTCACGGTCTCCCTCCTCGATCAGCAGCTCACCGAATTCCTCGTGGAGACTCCAATCGCCCCGATTGTCACTGAGGAGCTCGCGCACCCTGTCAATCCTCGATACCTCCGCCACTTCAGCGCCGCTGGCGGCCGTGGAGGAGACAATCTGGGGCTCTGGAATGGCTGGCTCCGGTTCCGGCGGATGCGAATACTCAGAGACGACAGGAACACCTTCCATCTCCCCTACGCCTTCCAACTCTTCCAGAAAAATATCTGGATCAGATTCGGAGGCCGTGGTCTCGGCCGGCTGCTCAAAGGAATCGTCCCCCACCCCACCACGGGAGATCAGGGGTCGCTCGTCGCGGTCCATGTTGATCCAGCCGGCCGCAGGCTCGGAGAACCCCGTAATGAAATCCTCCGAGGTCATCAGATCCGCTACCTCTCCCGCCGCTGGCCTGTCGCCGTTATCACCGCTGTTTGCTTCTGCCGACGGGAGAAGGGAAACATCCTCCGAGTCATGGGGAGGTGCATCGTCGCTGATGTACGTCAACCCGGGCTCTTCAGCTTCTTCGAATTGCGGCGCTGGCATATCGCTCAGGGCCGGCGTGGACGCTGGCGACGACTGCTCCGGCGGTGCCGAAGCATTGGCGGAAGGCGTTCCAGTGATCTCCGGCGCTCCGGTATCCTGCGGCGGGGCTGCCGCGGGCGGGGTATCGCCCGGCAGTACGTAGGAGGGCCTCGGAGGAGTGGGGAGAGGGGGTTTCGCTGGCAAACCCTGTATGCCACGAAAGGGTTGATCGAGGGGACCATCGTAGTTCACATCCAGGAAAATCAGGTCCGTAGACTTGGGAGTTGGCGTCCATGTCGGCGGCGCTTGCGTCTCGACAGCAGGATCGATTGCGCGCATGCGGTCCACGGTGGCACGCGCCTCGCGCGTGCGCCCCTCTGCCTGGAACTTCTCGTACAGCGTATGGAGCTGTTCGATCGCCTCTTCCTTCCGATCCTTCCGCACCAGCTGGTCGGCGAGCATTAGTCGGATGTCATCCTGGTCGGGACACAGATCAGCGAACTCTCGCAGTGCGCGGAAGGCCTCCTCTAGCTCGCCGACCTTCTGCATCCGATCCGCGTACTCGAGAAAGTTCTGTTTGGCGTCGTTGACGAAACCCTTCTGGGCGCTTATGCGGCCCAGCTTGTAGTAGATGGAATTGCGGCCGGGTGCGCTCCGGAGAATCTTGTTGCAGAGCGCGATTGCGTTGTTGAAGAAGCCGCCCTGCGAGTAGAGGTCTACCGCTTTCTCGTAGTAGTCCACCGCCTCGCCGACGCTGCCCTGCCGCAGCATGAGGTCGCCCACGCGGTTGTAGAGCGCGACGTCAGTCTCGTCAACCTGGTCGCCCAGTTCGTCGAGAACCTGCACGTACTTCGCGAGTGCCCGGTCGAACTGTTTCTTCTGTTCGAACTCGGCGGCCTGCTTCTTCAGTTTCGCGACGTTGGACATCAGCGCATGTTAGGGAGGCAGGGGCGGGACTGCGCCTCTGCGATGGTCGCGGGCACAGATTCTTATAATATCGGTAAGCTACACGGGTGACAAGCTTTGCCTCGCACCCACGTGCCATTACAACGACGGTCACCATACCAATAGGGCAACTCACGAAAATCCTCCGCGTCGAACAGGGCCAGATCAGCTGAGAAGCCCGGCGCGAGTTGCCCGGTCTCTCCTGCAAGTCCGAGCGCGGCCGCGCCGTTCACAGTGACAGCCAGCATTGCCTCCGACGCGCTCATTCCGAGTTGGCTCATGGCCAGCGTGAGAATGAGGGGAAAGTTGACCGTGGGCGAGGTGCCAGGATTGAAATCGGTGGCCAGCGCAACCGCTGCTCCCCGCTCAATCAACGCGCGCGCCGGCGCCCGATCCGGCTTGCCTAAGAAGAGCATCGTGCCTGGCAGCAACGTGGCCACTGTCTCAGATTCGGCAAGCGCGCGCACACCGCTCTCCGAGATCGCAGCGAGATGGTCTGCTGACGTTGCGCCTAGCTCGGCAGCGAGCTCTGCTCCGGACGAGTTGGACAACTCGTCCGCGTGCAGCTTGATGCGCAGACCAGCCTCACGAGCAGCCACGAGGATTCGCCGCGTTTCATCCCGCGTGTACACTCCCGGTTCGCAGAAGACATCGGCGAACACCGCGAGCCCGAGCTTCGTGACCGCGGGCAGCATGTCGTGAATGAGCATCTCGACGTGCCGCGAACGCGCCTGAGCGGACGCGCGAGCAACGGGCGGAATCTCGTGCGCCCCAAGCCAGGTGGGCACGATTCGCAGCGGAAGCTCGTGCGACAGACGCTTGATTACGCGCAGAAGCTTTAGCTCGTCCTCCAGCCTCAGCCCGTAGCCCGACTTCACCTCTACCGTGGTCGTGCCATGGGACGCCAGCCGCCTGAGCCGCGACGCGGCGAGTGCGAGAAGGTCTTCTTCGTCACGCTCGCCTACGTCGCGGACCGAGGCGTGAATTCCGCCACCGAGCTTGGCCATCTCCATGTAAGGCATGCCCGTTGCTCGCATTTCCTGCTCTTCGTAACGCGCTCTGCCGAACACCGCGTGAGTGTGCGAATCCACGAGACCGGGCGTGAGCAGCCGGCCGTCGCAATCGATGACGTTCGCGCCGGGGAAGGCTCGCTCCAGCTCCTCGCGCGGCGCCACGGACGCGATCCTGTCACCAGCCACGGCCACGGCTACACCGGTGCGTACTCCGGCATCGGTCATCTCGCCGCGGCGCCGCGCACCTGCCGGACCAGCGCACGTCACTACCTGCGCCGCCCCGACGAACAGAAGCGCCGGCGGAGGTGGGCTATCAGCCGTCACAGAACTCGGATTAAAGACGCCACGGACTGACGCGGACTAAGACGGACAACCCCAGAAAGGCGCCACGGACTGACACGGACTAACACGGACAACCCCAGCAAAGGCGCCACGGATCGAGGTACGAAGGATTTGCACATGTCTGTTGCGCCTTGTCCGTGTTCGTCCGTGCAAGTCCGTGGCGCCTTTGGGCTGCTCTGCAGTAACCTGTGACCTGTCACCTGTCACCTGTCGCCTGTCACCTGTGACCTGTCACCTGTCACCTGCATTTATGGCCATGGGCAACTTGATCCCGTGCTTGCTGGCACTCTCCATCGCGCTGTCGTAGCCCGCGTCGGCATGGCGCGCGATTCCAATGCCCGGGTCGTTCGTGAGCACGCGTTCGAGGCGTAGACGCATTTCCAGTGTGCCGTCGGCCACGATAACCTGGCCCGCGTGCAATGAGTTGCCGATGCCGACGCCGCCTCCGTGGTGGAACGATACCCACGACGCGCCGCTGGCGACGTTCAACATTGCGTTGAGGATGGCCCAGTCGGCTATCGCGTCGCTGCCGTCGAGCATTCCCTCTGTCTCGCGGAACGGCGACGCGACGCTGCCGGTATCCAGGTGGTCGCGACCGATGACGACGGGAGCGGTCAGCTCTCCCGACGCTACGAGGTCGTTCAGGGCCACGCCGAATTTTGCTCTCTCGCCCTGACCCAGCCAGCAGATTCTGGCAGGAAGACCCTGGAAATGCACCTTTTCCCGCGCGAGTGATATCCAGCGCCTGAGATGCTCGTCGTGCGGAAAGAGGTCCAACACCAGCTGATCCGTGCGGTGCAGCTCATCCGGATCGCCGGACAGAACCACCCAGCGAAACGGCCCTTTCCCCTCGCAAAACAGCGGCCGGATGTATTCGGGCACGAAACCCGGGATGTCGAACGCGTTCCTGACACCGGCATCATGCGCAACGGTCCGAATGTTGTTTCCGTAGTCGAACGTGACAGCTCCGCGCTCGCGCATAGCCAGCATTCCCCTCACGTGCTCGGCAATGGACGCCGTGGCGCGCTGCACGTACTCGCCTGGATCGTCACGGCGCAGAGACGCGGCCTCGGCCAGAGACAGGCCGGTAGGAACGTAGCCGTTCAGCGTATCGTGAGCGCTGGTCTGATCGGTGAGCACGTCCGGGGTGACATTTCTAGTTATAAGCTCGGGAATCAAGCGTGCGGCGTTCCCAACCAGACCAACCGAGAGTGGCTCGCGCCGTGCACAGGCCTCGCGTATCCAGCGTAACGCCTCGTCGAGATTAGTGGTTTTTCGGTCGCAGTAGCCGGTGGCAACGCGCTTGTCTATGCGCGCCTCGTCAACCTCGATTCCCAGGAATGCAGCTCCCTGCATGGTGGCGGCCAATGGTTGCGCGCCGCCCATTCCCCCCAGGCCAGCGCTGAGGACGAATCGACCGGCGAGGCTGCCACCGAAATCGCGGCGAGCTACAGCGCCGAAAGTCTCGAACGTTCCCTGCAGGATTCCCTGCGTGCCGATGTAGATCCACGAGCCGGCCGTCATCTGTCCATACATGATGAGGCCGCGGCGCTCGAGGTCGCGGAACACATCCCACGTCGCCCAGCGTCCGACGAGGTTGCTGTTGGCTATCAGGACACGAGGCGCCGAGGCGTGAGTCCGAAAAATCGCAGCGGGCCTTCCGCTCTGAACGATGAGAGTTTCGTCATTCTCAAGTGCTTGCAGCGAGCGGACGATCGCGTCGAACGACGGCCAGTCACGGGCCGCCTTGCCCGTGCCTCCATAGACGACCAGGTCCTGCGGGCGCTCAGCCACCTCGGGGTCGAGGTTGTTCATGAGCATCCGCAGAGCCGCTTCCTGCTGCCAGCCTTTGCACGAGATATTCCTGCCCCGAGGAGCGCGGATTGATTGGCGCGAAAAGGGCGGGTCTCTAGCCATCAAACACACCATCCGAAACAGCCTTGGCGAGCGCGGCGATGTCATCACTCAGGACACGATCGCGCTCGAGAGGTTCGACTATCTGACGTACACGAGCGTGAACCGCGCCCACACCGCGGCCTGGCCGGAGCGGACGGCGGAAGTCCACCGCCTGCGCCGCACACAATAGCTCGATGGCAAGCACGTTGGTGACGTTCGCAACGATTCGTCTGAGCTTGCACGCGGCCCCCATCGCCATGGGCACGACGTCCTCCTTGCTGCCATCCGTGGGAATGGTATCTACACTGGCGGGGTGCGAGAGTACCTTGCACTCGCTGGCGAGCGATGCGGCCACCACCTGCGTCATCATCAATCCGGAGTTCACGCCCGCGTCCGAGGAAAGGAAAGCTGGAAGCCCCTGGTTCAGGTCGGGATTCAGCAACCGGTCTATCCTGCGCTCGGCGATCGTCGCGAGGTTGGTGAGGGCGATGGCCAGGAAATCCAACGCCATCGCCACGGACTGTCCGTGAAAGTTGCCTCCGCTAAGTATCTCGCCGTTCTCGAACACCAGAGGGTTGTCCGTGGCGGCGTTCAGCTCCCGCGACACTATCAACTCCACAAAGCGGATCGCGTCCAACGCGGGCCCGTGAACCTGCGGCATGCAGCGCAACGAGTACGCATCCTGCACGCGCGGATCGTTTGTGAGATGTGAGTCGCGTATCTCGCTATCTGTCAGAAGCGAGCGCAGAAGCGCGGCTGACTCGATCTGGCCCGCCTGGCCGCGGGCCTCGTGAATGCGTTCGTCGAAGGCAACAGGAGTGCCGAGCAGACCTTCGAGGCTCATGGCGCCGGCCTGATGCGCGACTCTCCATAGTTGGTTGGCGTCTGCAATCAGGAGGGCGGCAATCCCGGTGTGAGCCTGAGTACCGTTGAGGAGTGCGATGCCCTCCTTGGGTTGCAGCTCCACGGGCGCGAGGCCGGCCTCACGAAGCATTGTCGCTGCTGACGCTGACCGCGAGCCACTGTGGAGGGTCCCCTCACCGATGAGGGCGAGAGCCAGGTGCGCCAGCGGGGCGAGGTCACCGCTAGCACCCACGCTTCCCTGCTCCGGCACAGACGGGTACAGCCCGGCGTTCAGCATGCCCGTGAGCGTGTCTACGATCAGTGGACGCGCGCCGGAGAATCCCTTGGCGAGCACGTTGGCCCGGAGGAGCATCATCGCGCGAACCTCCGGCTCCGGCAGCAGCGGTCCGACGCCTGCCGCATGACTCCGAACGAGGTTCACCTGGAGCTCTGCCAATCGCTCGGCAGGTATCGCGACGTCTGCGAGCCGGCCGAAGCCGGTTGTTACGCCGTAGACGACATCGTTACGCTCGACGATGTCGTCGACGATAGCACGCGTGCGCGCCATCCGGGCTCGCGCGTCGTCTGCCAGCGTCGCGTGCCGGCCGCCGCGAGCTACGGCGACCACGCCGGGTATCGTTAGTGAGTTACCGTCGATCGAGATCGGCGATGGCATTCGCCGAATGTCCTACGCCGCGCGTCACAGTTCAAGCCCTCTCACCCGCCCATGTCGCATTACCCGCTATACAGTAGGTTACTGTGGGACTCTATCTGCATTTAGGTGGCTTACCCATGGGTCAGTTTATTCCCGGAATCCTCGCTATGCTGGTTGCTATCTGCGCCGCGGCTGCAACATTGTTAGAAATAGCCGCCTTTAGAGAGAGAAAACGGCCGACCAACTTTGTTCATTTCTTCTGGGGGCTGCGTCGCCTCACAGACTCGAACCTTTATTCTGACCTAGGAAACTGATATCGCAAACTTGCTTTGCGATTCGGACTGGCATCGATGATCCTTTTCGTGGCCTACATTGTGACAAGTTTGGGCTTGTAAAGAGAGGAAGTCTAAGGCGACGTCTGCCGACTGTTCGAATGCGAATGGGAAACCTGGCGACGAAAATGTGCGTAGGGTCGCCCTGTTCAAGCAGCATGGGACTGACTTAATAGCGAAGTCCTTTGAGGCACGTACCCCAGAACATCTCTCCGCATAAGGTGCGTGCCGATCCCGACTAAGTGCGTCTCAGCCACGAATGCGACGAGCAGGCTGCGGGCAACCTGTGATACCTCTCTTTACAGTCCTTCCGCCGCCACGCCTCGAACGCGGCTCAACTCGGGGTTGCCTGGATCGGTCTGGTACGACCAGTCGATTATCGCGTAATCCCGCGAGACATGGGTTACGCGCACACCTGCGTAGTGCAGCCCATCAGCCAGAAGCGTCTCAAAAACGTAAGCGTAGCCTGGCACGGCTTCGATCGCTCCCGTCGAGAAGCCGCTGAGTGGCGCGATGTCGATCG
>JBHENQ010000101.1:0-6065 GCA_046261975.1 Gemmatimonadaceae bacterium
ACCCACGCTTTTCCTAGCTCGCTCAATTGCCTGGCGCGGGAAGTAAGGCGTTGGCGGTGGTCCATCCACCGTGCGGATTGAGCGCCCTATCCGCCGGCGACGCGCCTTCTCATACGCAGGCGCGCAGGCGTCGCACCACCAGGGAGGCGCACCGCGCCGTCCATCCGGCCCGGCCTTCCAGTCGAGGTATCGCTGGCATCCCAGGCAGCGGGGGACGGGCCGCTCCGGATGCCCGGCGTAGTAGACGAGCAGCGCCATCTGCCGCTTCCTCAGCTCACGTGACTTCTTCGCGTTATACCGTTTGTGGTATCGGAGATGCTTCTCTCGGGCCTTGCCTTCTCTCAACGCGAAGCGCCGCTTCTGAGCGCGGACCTTGTCAGGATTCGCCTTCCTCCACAGTCGCTTCCTCTCGCACGCACGCGACCGGAATTCCGGCCGAGCGTGGTAGCGTTCGCGTGCGAGCGTTCTCTTCTTCGCTCGGTTGCGCAGTTCGGAGCGGCGCTCGCTCGCCCGGATCATGCGATGCTTGCATACCTCGCATCTGCGCGATTGCCCACGCACCCGGGCGGGGCACTCGAGGCAGAGTCCTCGGGCCTTCCGCTCGCACCAGAGGCAGATGATCGAGGTCCGTCCGCTCGTGAGATCGATGCGAGTCTCGAGCGGCCCTCCACACCTGTGGGAGCCGTACTTCTTGGGGCAACAGGTGGCGCCGACCCGCGCGGCCGCGAGCTTGGCTTCGCGTTTCCTGCGCGCGTACTGGGTGGAGTAGTTCCGCCGGGTCAGGTCGCTCATTACTGTGAGTGTCCTCCCGCGATCTGTCGCGCGAATCGCGCAGCCACGCGAGCAGCACCGCGCCACGTGAAGAACCGGTTGTATGTGCGATCGTAATGACGGCCGCGCCACAAGAACTGAAACCGAGTTACCTCAGGGGATCCTAAACCGGCGTCAAACACCCAATCGCGACCCGAAATAACGCGGACCCAACCATGTGGTGTTGCCACCACTCCATTCAGAATCGCACCGCGCTGCTCTAGCGAGCCGCTGACGAAAGGATGGCTGTAGCTCGTATCGCTGATCTTGGTCCGCGCGCTCATGGCTGCTTCCATTCCGGGAATGGCACTTCGGCTTCCCGATTCCACCAGCGATAACGCCAGCCTCGGAACCCTCTCACGATTTCCGGGATCGTGATCGCCACGGCGGCACCGTGTCGGACCAGCGCAAAGCGGCGGTGAGAGGAGGGGTGCCGTTCGATACGCACAAGTGGGGCGTAGCCGCGAATCATGCCGTTGAACAGGACGTACACTCGCTCGCCCTGCTGAATCGTCGGGACAGGCCCGCCGAGATAGAAGTGCCACTCCTGGCCACTCCATGGTTCGCCGGCCGCGTCCCCCTCAGCAATCCACGTGTGGAGGCCGAATGTCTTGGGAACCGTGACCACAACGTCGGTCACAACCAGAGCCTCGCGGTGGTCAGCGCGAGCCAGGGCAAGTTGAAGAATCGAGCGCTGAAGCCCTCCTCGATGCTACGGATATTTGCAGAAGAGCTTTCGTTGTTTAATGCCGGGCCAGTGCCGTGCTTGATGCGAGGGCAGAGAGTGAGCCCGCGGGGTTCGGAAACCTTGGCAGTATAGGCGGCAGTACGCAGCGTATCGCTGCAGGGCGCGCCATGGCGCTCTATGGCGCCCACTACTATATGAGAGCCATGGTCCTCATAGGGGGGATTATGCCCTCTACAGTTCTCATAATGCCGGGGTCGCGGGTTCGAGTCCCGCCCCTGCTACTTAAGAGCCAATCACTTAGAAGTGGTTGGCTCAAGTCGTTTCTGGGAAGCGGTACCACTCACGGAACCGTCCGGTTGGCCGCCATCCGCGGTCGATCCCAGGGAAGAGAGGATCGCCCGGCCGAAGAACTCGTCCGGCTCAACTTGAGGATGCAGTGGAGCGCGGCCGAAAGTCCTCACTTTCCATCTCGCGCAACACGCTCAGGTCGGTCGACGCCAATTTTTCTATGGCTTAGCGCGTTCGTATTATTTAGTCGGAGTTCCCTGCGTCGCCCATACCTGCCACCGTCCATCCCGCTTGACGAATGTGTCGGTGAAACGAACGCGCCGGTCAAAGGCCTTGCCTTGTTCATCACGCCCCTTGACGTGATTCACGCCCGTCACAATGGCTGCGGTCCCCTCAATGCGGACGTTGAGCTCAGAGAGTTCGAGGGACTCCACAACGCTCTTGTCAGTTTTCATCGACGCGATTTCTTCTGCCTTGCTGTGAATCTCGCCTGTGCGACTGCTTATGTCACTTGCATCGGATGCGTAATTTCGCTCGAACCATGCCGCGTCTCGCTTCCTGCTGGCCTCGTTCCAATCACGCTCCATGTAAAGGAGGATGCCTGCGTCGTCCAGCGCATGACCGGCATTGCTCACTACCTGCCAGCGGTCTCCTCTTTTCTCGAGAACGTGGACGCTGCGGCTATAGAAGGTTTGTTCCTTCCCGTCCACCTTGGCCATAACCGTGTTCCGGTGTGTGATGGTGGCCGAGTTGGGGGTGCAGGCGATGATGTAGTGGTCAGCCGTAACTTTGGGAGCGTCCTGCGGATTCGCTTTGCTCCGCTCGGCATCCCTGACGGTATTGTCGATGGTTTGAGCCTTGGCAAGGGTCGCGCCGGAGCCGAGGCCCATGTAATTGTCGGCGTAAACGTTTTGCAGGAAGGCTCTGTCGCCACGAATTCCTGCCTCACCCCAGGCAGTATCGAACTCTTCTAACTTTTTCCTGTCAGCGTCAGTGCATTGTGCGTAAGCGGAAGCCGATGTTACCAGTACCAAGAGAGCAGCTGCCAGGACTCTTTGCATGTTTCGTCTCCTTTGTTAATGGATGCGACAGGTTGATTGACAGCGGTTCGTGCAAGTCTACCTCCGAAGCTACGGCGGCGTGGCGTGCTCCGGAAGAGTTGCGGTGCGAAAGCTTTGCGCAGTTCTACCAATTAGGTACCGAGCAGCGCCGCCGGTATTTGGCTGCGCGTAGCGCACTGAGACACTATCATCCTTCGTCGCTCGCTGCAGCATTCTGTGAAGCGGCCCCGTGTCAGGCCTGCTAGCTCCAGTCTGTCGATTAAGAGCTTCCGCTTTTCGGCCGGCAGGGAGATCGCGGATGATCTGGATCCTCTGCTGCCAGCGCGATTGTACTTCAGGGGAGAATGACGGTGCTGGTCATCGACTTGTCCGTGCCGCTGCATTCGTAGCGCGACGGAGGTCGACACGACGCGCGCTGTGCGATCAGTCTATCCCCCCCCCGTGGAAGCGTCCTGACTGCTGTGTGCAGCACATGAGTCGCAGCTTAGGACCACATTTTACCGTGTCATGTGCTAGGTTACATCTAGCACATCAATGGGCTAACAACACCCGCCCGGATTGCTGTTGACTGATTGTTCGCTGGCTCCTGTCCGCCTTTCCCCTTTTAGAGATCATCATGGCAAAGCATCCCCGCATTACCATTCAAGCCGCAAATTCTCTCGTTCCTCATTCTGTTACTCGTCCCTCTGGCGCCGGCAATCGCGCAGAAGGGTAAGATGCCGATCACGGCCTCGAAAGAGGCGCGCACGCTGTTCCTTCAGGGCAGGGCCAAGGCCGAAAACCTCGAAGACGCCGGCACGCTATTCAGGCAGGCCATCCGGAAAGACCCCACATTCGCCCTCGCCTACGTCTACGGCGCGAGGACAAATCAGGAGTTCTGGAAGAATGTAGAGAAGGCCGTGAGCCTCGCGGACAAGGTCTCGCCGGGCGAGAGGGAGTGGATCCTTGCCGCCAAGGCTCAGGCGGAGGGCAACACGGTCAGCCGCAAAGAGCACCTCGACCGACTGCTCGCGCTGCACCCTAACGACCCACGGGCGCACGGGCAGATGGGCTTCTACCACAACTCCCTCGGCGATTACGTGGCTGCCGCGCAACACTTCACCGACGCCGTCAGGCTGGATAAGAACTACGCCCCGGCTTACAACAGCCTCGGATACGCCAACCTATCCCTGGGGAAGTACGCCGAAGCGGAGCAGGCGTTCAAGACGTACATCAGACTAATCCCGAAGAACCCTAACCCTTACGACTCGTACGCCGAGCTGCTGATGAGGATGGGTAGGTACGACGAGTCCATCGAGCAGTATAATAAGGCGATCTCGCTCGATCCAACGTTCGCCAACGCCTAGGGCGGGGTTGGTGACAACTACGTCTTCAAGGGCGACTACGACAAGGCGCGCAAGGCCTTCCAGCGCATGCTCGACAAGGCGCCGACCGACAATTGGCGGGACCAAGCGCTCGTCTCACTTATGAACTCGTACCTCCACCAGGGGAAGACGGACGAGGCGCTAACGGTGAACGAGCGGCGGCGCGAGATGGCCGAAAAAGGCCGGCGACATCCAGCAGCTCATCGGCGTCCACGGCAACGCCGGTTTCATCCTCGTCGAGGCGGGCAAGCTGGACGAGGCGGCCAAACACCTCGAGATGGCCGATAAACTTAGGGAAGACCCGTCACTTCCCGCTGGGTTAGGGAGAACGCACGCTTCGGCAAGATGCAGAACCGAGCACGCCTCCTCATAGCGCGTCAGGATTTCGCCGCTGCCCGGACGCAGCTGGAAGAGCTCGGGCAGCTCGTCTCGGCTAGGAAGAACCCCAATCAGGAGAGGGGATATAGCGCGACACTCGGCCTCCTTGAACTGGGGCAGAAGAATTACGCCAAGGCGATAGAGCACTTCGCCAAGGCCTCACCCGACGACCCCTACGTCCTGTACCAAACGGCGGCAGCTTACGAAGGGATGGGGGATAGGCAGAAGGCGTCGGAGCTATACCAGCGAGTAGTTAAACTGAACGCTGTCGGCAACGTGGGATACGCGATCGTGCGCCCCCGCGCTGCAGTGCGGATGGTCGAGCTGGCAAAAGCGCCTGAGTAGCCTCTCCAGGATCTGCGCTCCTTGTCTTTAATCGGGGTGCGGCCTGTGCAAGGCCGCACCCCGTTGTGCGCTAAATGCGACCACAGCAAGCATCAGCGGCGGGACTACACGGCGTCTGACAGACTGGTAAAGTTGAAATCCCGAACCTTGATCGGCGGGACAACCACGGCGCCGCCCGCCTCGGTTCCAGCGAGCCGTACGGGACGGCCCAAGGCCTCAACGTTGTTCAGCATGAACAGCGGGGAGTCGTTGAAGCGGAAGTTCTTGATCGCCTTCGAAATTTTTCCGCTCTCGATGAGAAAGGTGCCGTCGCGCGTGAGGCCCGTGTACAGAATGGTGCGGGGGTCCACCTCGCGCAAATACCATAGCCGGGTAACAAGAATACCCCGCGGCGTCGACTTGATCATGTCTTCGACTGACGCGTCTCCACCGGTCATGATGAACGACGTCGGAGCGCCGGTAGGCTGCTTGCCTTGCTTCTTCGCCCAGAACCGCGAGTAGTAGAGCTCCTTCAGAACACCCTTGTCCACGAACGTCTGACGCCCGAGCGGCAAACCGTCGCCGTCCCACGGCTGTGAAAGAACCATGGGATCAAATGGATCGGCGATGATGCTGATGCGCGGGTCCACGATTTTCTCACCGATCTTGTTGCCGCCGCCCTGCTTTGTGAATGGGCTGCGGCCTTCGTCCGACGCGCGGGCATCGGCGTAGAACCCAATGAGCTGCACCAGGTCGCCGACGGCCTGGGGCTCGAGAATAACCGTATAGCGGCCAGGCTCAATCGCGACAGGGTTTCGCGACAGCCGTGCCTTCTCGATTGCACGAGCGCTGACGCCCTTGACGTCGAGCTGCTGCCAATCGGGATGATCGGCCCCTGCCCACCCAGATCCAGTCCCATCCGCGGTACGAACAGTAAGCGTGTAGTTCGCGTTGGTGGATTTGTGATAAGCAAACAGCTTGCTGCTGTTGCCGAGTGCGCTTGAAGCGGCAGTAGCGACGAGATACCCGGCCGCCGTGAGATCACCCGACTGGCGGGCCGGCTCCAGCGCTGTGAGGCCGGCCTTGACCAGCTCGGCGGCGGCGAGGCCGGCGGTGCTTGCGAACTCGGCGTTGACGGTCCGCATGGTCTGC
>JBHENQ010000102.1:0-12644 GCA_046261975.1 Gemmatimonadaceae bacterium
ATCGGCTTGTAGCCCCACATGGTGGCAAACTTGTCGTACGGGCCGATGTCGGGAATCAGCAGTTCCAGCGGGATGCTGTCCTCGGGTTGTGCCACGTAGTTGAACCTGGAGTAATCCATAAGAGTAGGCGTGTGACCCATCCGCCTCAGCCAACCCACGTTTCTAACGCTATCGGCATCGTAGGTGGCGCTCGCCTTCATGTTGTGGGGAAAGCCAAGTGTGTGTCCCACCTCGTGAGCGACTACGTACTGGATGAGCCGGCCCATGAGGGAATCGGGAAGCGGAAGCTTCTTTGCACGCGGATCGACAGCGCCCACCTGCACGAAATACCAGTCGCGCAACAGATTCTGCACGTTGTGAAAGAACTGGATGTCGCTCTCGAGGATTTCGCCGGTGCGAGGGTCGTGGATGTGTGGCCCGCTCGCGTTCTCGATCGTTGACGGAAGCCACCGGATCACCGAGTACCGGGCATCTTCCGCGGACCAGTCCGGATCTTCGGCCGCCGTCGGTGCGTCCTTGGCAATGATAGCGTTCTTGAAGCCGGCCACTTCGAAGGCTCGTTGCCAATCTTCAACGCCCTTCTTCATCCACGGCACCCAGATCCTCGGTGTCGCCGGGTCTATATAATAGATGATGGGTTTCACTGGCTCGGACACCTCTGCGGCCGCGTCCTTCTTCTCGAGCCGCCAGCGCGTGATGTAGCGACGGCGAGGCACGCGATGCTCGTCGCGACCGAAGTCCTGTTGCTGAACGGAGAAGTATCCAACGCGACTGTCCTGCAGGCGCGGTGACATGGGCCGGTCGGGAAGCCGCACCATGCTCCAGTGCAGAAGGACGCTCTGGGTGGCCGGTGCTGGAGCGGCGAAGGGGTTCACCGGTCCCGCGGCCGGCGTCGGGGGCGGAGGCAGCGGTTGATACGTGTGCGTCGCCTCGATCTCCACGTTGTCCGGGAAAGCGGCAACGCGCTCTATGAAGCTACGCGTAGCATCGAGTGGGCCCGAACGCAGTCTCAAGCGAGCGCTCAGCTCCGGCACGTCGGTCGTGAAAAGGCGAGTAACATCGATTACCGCGGCACTGTCAGGCCCATATGCTTCCACATTGAAGGCGGCCAGGATCGGATTGTAGTTGGCTGCGGACACCGCCTGGTAGATTGGCAGGCCAGTGTCGGCGACGATCGCGAAGGAGACGGAGCGAAGCAGAACGCGATTCTCGCGACGCTCCCAACGGACGACCCTGTTCCCTAGGGCTTGGCCACCGTAACCCTGGCCAAGAGTGGTTTTGGCGATCTGTGTGACGAACAGAAAATCCTTGTTCAGTTCCTTGGGCGGGATCTCGTAATAGAGCTTGTCACGGATGCGATGTGCCTTGAACAAACCCGCCCGCGTTCGCGCCTCTTTGGTGATGACGCGCGCGTAGGGACGTGGCGCGCCGGCCGCTCCCGCGCCTCCGGCGCCGGCCATGGCCCGCGCCGCGCTGTCGCCAGGTTGCTGAGGCTCGCCGCCAGGCGGGATGGGAGCTTGCACGTTTTCGGCCCGCTCCGGTACAGGCGCAGGCCGCGGCTTGGACGGAGCACATCCGATGACGAGTAGAACGAGGGCCGGCGCGACGTGAATGGAGAGCTTCATGGCAGTCGGGAGTCGGGAGTCGGGAGTCGGGAGTCGGAAATCGGAAGTCGTGTTCAATGAACGCACGGCCGTCACGTAACGTTGAACCATTGGCTCTCACGCATCCGCGGGCGCTTGAGTACCGCGCCACGTCAGCGACCAGCGTCGCGTGTCGCCCGGCTCGATCCAGTGCGCCGAGTTCCACGCGCCTAGCGCATCGCTCAGCGTATCGGGGGCGCCGATGCATGGCTCGAAAGCGATGTTGCTATAGGGTCGCCCTCGGCGAAAGGGCGTCCAACCTTGACGGTTTATCCAGAGTCCGAAGTTTGGCACTTCCTTCAAGTCGAACAACACCTCGAGGCGGGACCCGTCTTCGTCCACGGCTGCCATGCCGGTGCGCATCTCGAGAAATACCTTGCAGGCAAACCGCTTTCCCGCGCTGTCTGGTTGCGAGAAATCGAGCACAGCTTGGCCAGTGCGGAACCTCGGCCACGCGTGTTCAGCGCCGGAGCCGAAAAGCTCGATCCCGTGCTGCGAGTAGACCCGGGCACGCGTGCCCTCCGCTATAGAGAGTTTGGTCGACGGAGTCAGCGGCAACAGCGGATGCGCGGACCAGATGAACGGCATCCGATCCTTTCCATTGTTCGTAGCCTCATAGCGGATGACGACTGTGCTTGCCTCCCCAATCTCGACCGTACGCGAGAACCGATACGGCATGCGGATGCCGGTCCATTCCGTGCTGGCGCTGGGTCGCTCGCTGGCCGTGTCGACGTTGATCGATGTAGCCTGCGACCAGAGCTCCCCGTGATCCGGTAGTTCCAGGCCGCCAAAGCGCGAGACGTTGCCCGGAATTTGGCACGGCCCGACAGTTGGAAAACACTCGTCGTATCCACCGCTGTCCGCAGTCTCAACGTACGAGCTCCCATCTACCCCAGGGCGGAAAGGCATTGACTTGTTATGCCAGAGCCACTGCCGGCCTCCGAGCTCCAATTCCGAGATCTTCCCCCCTACCGACGGCATGATAACCACGCGCGCAGCCTCGCCGCGCAGCTCGACAGTCCCGGGGGAAGCCACTAGAAGCACTGAGCATGAGTACACAAACTGCGCCGTGCGCAATGCTCGATCTGTGTCCTCATGATCGGTTTGGCTTTCCTCATGCTCGGTGCAGTTGTGCCGTCGCGAACACTCGCGCCACCGCTTCTCCGATCTTGTTGTTGGGAGTGCTCGCCCCGGCTGTGATCCCAACCCGAACCGGAGGCGACGAAGGCAACCACTCGGCCGTCTCCACGTCGTCGTGTGTGCCGATCGGTTTGTGCCGGATCGTGCCGGCCTCGGGATCAATTGCTGTTGCGTCCTCCACGTGATACGTCGTCACACGCTCGGCGCAGAGAGCAGCCAGCGAGATTGTGTTGCTTGAGTTGTAACCGCCGATGACGACCATCGCGTCCAGCGGTTCATCGAGCAACGCCTTCACCGCATCCTGGCGGTCCTGAGTTGCGCTGCAGATCGTGTCGAATGAACGAAAGTTCGCGGCGGCGTACTCGTCTCCGAAAGCGCGTGCCATCGCCTTGCCCAATTCCTGAGCTATAGCCAACGAGTCCCTCGCCAGCATGGTCGTCTGGTTAGCCACTCCGATTCGCCGGAGGTCGCGATCAGGCTGGAATCCCTCCGACGCCCGCGATGCAAACTTCTGCAGAAATTCTTCCGTTCCCTGTTTCCTGTTCCCTGTTCCCTGTTCCCTGTTAGCTAGTCCCTCCATGTAACTGCAAACTTCCAGCGCTTCCGCCATGTCTCGAACCACCAGATAGTGCGCACCCTGATAGCGCGTTACCTGCGACGCCGTGGCTCGCGTCTCCTCGTGATAATGCTTTCCGTGGATCAGCGACGTGAATCCGTCGCGTGCGTAACTCTCGACCCGCTTCCACACGTTCAGCACTGAGCCACATGTGGTGTCGACCATCACGCAGCCGATAACGCGTAGCCGCTCAAAATCGTGGACTGTGACGCCGAACGCCGGCAGTATCACGACATCTTCGGGCGTCAAGACACTGAAATCGAAGCGCGTTTCGCCACCTGCCGCCGATGGCAGCAGAATCTCAATGCCCATCGAGCGAAGCTTGTCGTTCACATGCGGATTGTGAATGATCTCGCCGACGAGAAAAATGCGCCGGCCAGGAAATTTGCTACGTGTCTGGTAGGCGTATTCCACGGCGCGCTCCACCCCGTAACAGAATCCAAACTCGCGCGCTAGACGGACCGTGACACCTTCGGCGGTCAGCTCGTATTCCCTGTCACGCAGGACATTCACGAGGTGCCCCGAATAGTCCGCCTCGAGGGTCACCTGGACCTCGGCTTTTAACCCGAAGCCTTTCCGAAAGTAGGTATCCAGATTGTTGTCTGCTGCCATTGAGTGTCAATCTAGCAGGCGAAACGAGCCCGGCACAGTCGAAAAGACGATCGTGCTAGTCCATCACCGCGCTCCCCATTAGCATTGCGCGGGTGACTATTCTAGCGGACTTTACGTCCCCTCTTACTACCCAACCCCTTCCCCAACCAGTTCCTTTGGCCCTGCCTCCGCTGCTACGCCCCCCAGCGCTGGTGAAGGGAGATACGATCGGTGTCGTCGCCCCATCTTACACTCCCCGCGCCGGCTGGCTTCAGCGCGGGATAAAAGCGCTCGAGCACGCTGGTTACGGCGTGGTGCTTGACCCTGACATCGCCGAGCACAGGCGTTACAGACGAAGCGAGGACGAACAACGCGCCGAAAATCTCATGGGCGTCTGGCTCGACCCCAAGGTGAAAGCGGTGATCGCTGGCACAGGCGGGTATGGTGCGGTGCGAATGCTGCCTTACCTCGAGCCCGAAATATTCAGACGTAATCCAAAGGCGTTCGTCGGCTATTCCGACCTGACGGTGCTGCATCTCTGGCTCATGCGCCGCTCCAGCTTGCGGGTGTTCCACGGGCCTACCGTCGACGACCTGATTCCAAGCACCCGTGATCCCACCATGGCATCGCTTCTCTCCGCGCTCACCACGCCCAAGCCCGCGACACGGATAGGACGTGGTATCGCGCGAAGCGTCAGGCCAGGCAGAGCGACGGGGCGCCTCATCGGTGGAAATCTCTCCCTCGTCCAGCAGACGCTTGGTACACCCTATGAAGTGGACACGCGCGACGCGATCCTTTTTCTCGAGGAAACGCGCGACCCTATGTCCGTGATAGACGAACGTCTGGTGCATCTGCGCGCGGCCGGTCTTCTGCGAGGTGTAAAGGGCCTGGTCTTCGGACAGCTCTCGATAGACCGTTCGGAAGAAGACGACTTCGAGGATTTCCTGCTCGATCTCGTCTCCGATCTGGACGTGCCGATAGTCATGGATTTTCCGGCCGGACACGAGGTACCCAATCTTACTCTGCCGATCGGGACAGAAGTGGAACTCGTTGCCGAGGAGACCACGGGGTGGCTTACCTACCGCGAGGAAGCACTGGAGGAAAGGCTGTCAGCCCCTAATGGCGCGGCGGCGGCCACCGGGTGATCAGCTCGTCCCTATTCGCTGGTGCTTTCTCCCTTTCTCGCTTCCACGCTGGTCATGAGAAAAGGCTCGACCGCTCGCACTACATCCTCGGGTAGCGTCTGCTTCTCGAAGGTGGTGCGCGACACGCATACCAACACCTGGTACGCGGTAGCGTGAAGGGTATTTCCATCGGCGCTGGTTACATCAAAGTTGATCGTGAGCGAGGTACCGCCGACACGGCTGAAGTAGGTGATAATCCGGAGATGGTCGTCCAAACGCGCTGGCGACACGAACTCCGTGTGCATGACCTTTCTCGGAAGCCAGATGTTGTACCGCTCGAAGAGCTCGCGGAATGGCAGCTTCGCAGCCCGGAAAATCTCCGTTTCGGCCAGCTCATAGAATCGGATGTACGCGCCATAGCAGATGATTCCGGCAAGGTCGATGTCACCCCAACGAACGTATTCGGAGATCACGAAGGGCTTCTTGGCCATGATGTTGTCGGGAGTCGGGAAGTCACAGCGCCCAGGGACCGATCATGGAGGGCGGATGTTCACGCAAGCTGGCGATTCCGCATGTCTTCGTCCAGAACTCGAACGTCAAACTTGCCTCACAGACTCGTGTGTCGTACAATCATCTCTCGACGTTACCTCCGCGCCCCCGAGCTCCACGGCATGGCGATTTCCGCCCAACTTTCCAGTTCAGCATCGCCGTTCGCGTTCGTAGCCGAGCGTTTGTGGCTCGACTTCGTGAACACAGACGACGTGCGACAGGGCAGCAAGGTAGACGACCTTCGCGACTTCGACGCACTGGTGCGTTGGCTGGAAGCCGCGAACGTTCTGGACGGCGAGCGTGCCGCCGGAATCCAGCGCCGAGCACAACAGCAACCGGCGGGGGCAAGCGCAGCTTTGGCCGACGCGCGGAGAATTCGCGCCGCCTTGCGAGCGCTTGCAGAGCGAGGCGACGGCGATTCACAGATGGCAGAGCGCGTGCGCCTCGAGGCACTCGGAGAGATCAACCGCGTGCTTGGCCGTAGCGCCGGCACTCGGCGACTCGAGGCGCGACCAGACGGTGCCTTCGCGCGAAGTTTTGTGCCGGGAGGCGATGCCTTTGCAGGACTCATGATCCCCATCGTGGAATCTGCCGCAGACGCTCTCGTCCTATCCGAGCTTTCGCGCGTGCGCCGTTGCGCGGATCCGCAATGCGTACGAGTGTTTTTCGACGCGACCAAAAACGGCGCTCGCCGCTGGTGCGACATGGCGACATGCGGCAACCGCGCGAAGGCAGCGCGGCACCGGCACAAGCAGCGTGCAGGCCCCTCGCGCGTTCTAACTCACTGAACCTTGAGAGCATCGCAGGCACGCCATTCTCGGAGGCAATGTCTGTCAATGTTTACGTTGCCAACATTTGCTGATGACGTTACTATGTCGGAGCTTACGGACCCGACTCCCGACTCCCGACTCCCTACTCCCGACTCCCCGACCATGCCCCCATACCACCACGGCGACCTCCGCCGAGCGCTGTTGGAATCGGCTGCTGATCTCCTGGCGGAACCAGGAACGCAGTCTCTCTCGCTGCGCGAGGTTGCTCGGCGCTCAGGTGTCTCGCACGCAGCGCCGTACAGGCACTTCGCCGATAAGATCGCTCTGGAGGCTGGCGTAGCCGAATCAGGCTTTAGCAGCCTGCGCGCAGCATTGGTGGCAGCGTCGGATTCGGAATCCGGCGGCGACCTGGCCTCTCTCGAGGCCGTCGCCGTAGCCTATGTTGGTTTTGCTGCACGTAACCGGCCGTCGTTCCGCGCCATGTTCGGCACAGCGTTCTCCGAGCGGTCCAAGCATCCACCACTTCGCGAAGCTTCCGACGCGATGTTCGCGGTATTCCTGGAAGTCGTGTCGCGATGCCAGATGAGTGGAGCAATGCGGCCGGGGTCCACACGCGTCCACGCGTTGGCGTTGTGGTCGATCCTGCACGGGCTCGCAGTGCTCATCGTCTGCGGCCAGCTTGGCAGTAACGATCCACCGGATGCGACCGAGCGCCGAGCCCGGCAAATGGTGCGAACGGTGCTCGAAGGACTGCGCTGAACTTCAACCAGAATGCCACAGGTAGAGGTTACGAGGACGTACCTGCAAATGCTGACCCCCAGTGAGCTCCGTCGAGCGACGGTGCACGATCCGCGAATTCGCATCGAGCGTGCGACGGACTGCACGGTTTCGTTCTATCGGTACTTGTATCTCGAGGTGGGACGCAATCATCACTGGCGCGATCGGCTTGTCTGGACAGATGACGAAGTGCGCCGGCACCTGAGTCGACCAGACATCGCGGTTTGGGTGATGTACAGCACGGGAACGCCTGCAGGATGGTTCGAGCTGCAGCGATCTGACGACCGATCGGTAGAGATCATGTACTTTGGCCTCATACCGGAGTTCATCGGCAGAGGGCTCGGCAAGTACATGCTTAGCGAAGCCGCGGAACGCGCGTGGAGCTGGAGCGGCAGCGAGGGAGCTGGACGGGTATGGCTGCACACGTGCACTCTGGATGGACCCGCGGCCCTGCCGAACTACAGGAAACGCGGCTTCACACCGTACAAGGAAGAGCGCTATACTACGATTCTTCCCGATTGAACAGGATTCAATGCTGGAGTGCCGACCATGAGATCTCTCCGACTGTCCGCCATGTTCGCGATCGCGCTCGCCGCCTGTGCAGACCGGACGGAGCACCCAACGGCACCAGCGGAATTGCCGTCCGGTGTCGCGCTGGCCGTGACCGCGCCGCCCGGCGCGTCTGTCACCAAACAGGTTCAGATGCCGAGCGGGATGAACGCGCCTCCATTCGACGTGCCACGTTATCTAACGCTGCCTCCCAATTTCTCGATCGCTGTCTACACTCGTATCGGCAGTCCGCGCTTCCTCGCGGTGGCTCCCAACGGCTGGCTTCTGGCATCAGTGCCAGGTGCCGGAAAAGTTGTACTTATACGCCCCAACGGCAGTGGCGCGCCGCTCGTCTCGGATTTCGCCACGGGCCTCCGAAAACCGCATGACATTGTTTTCGCGACCATCGGGGGAATCACGTACATCTACATCGCGGAAACGCACCAGATCAACCGTTACACGTACTCTGCAACCGCGCTCACGGCGCAAGGTCGGCAAGTCATAATCACCGGTCTGCCTGATGCCACGACCCCTGGGTTGGGCGGCGCATACGGACACGAGCTCAAGAACATCGCCATCGATTCGAACGGCAAGCTGTACGTGTCCATAGCATCAACGTGCAACGTCTGCGCCTCGGACACCCAGAGCAATCCCGTGCGTGGCTCGATTTACGTCTACAACGCTGACGGCACGGGCGGACGTTTGTACGCTCGCGGCCTGAGGAACGCAGAGGGCCTGGCCTTTCCGCCTGGAACCAACACGCTCTGGGTGGTTGTGAACAACCGCGACAACATCGCTTATCCCTTCAACGATGGCACGGGCAACTACGGCAAGGTCATTCCGTCCTACGTGGATAACCACCCGCCGGAAGAATTCACGAGCGTACGGGACGGTGGCAATTACGGATGGCCGTTCTGCAATCCGAATCCTGATACGCCGAGTGGTCTCGACAACATGCCATTCGATCTCGACTATCAGCTCAACGCCAACGGTCAGACGAATTGCGCCACGATGGACCGGGTGGTCAAGGGAATCCAGGCGCATTCGGCGCCTCTGGGCCTCACGTTCCTCGGCAACACCAACATCGCCAGTCCCTATCGGCAGGGCGTGGTGATTGGCTTGCACGGATCCTGGAATCGCACCGTCAAAACCGGTTACAAGTTCGTCTATTTCCCCTGGGACCCGGCGACCCAGCAGCCGGCGGTTCAGCAGGACTTCGTCACGGGATGGCTGAGTGGATCGACTTTTTGGGGCCGGCCTGTGGACATGGCAGTGGACGCCCAGGGAAACATGTTCATCTCGGACGATAAGAGCGGCACGATCTACAAGCTCACCTACTCCGCACCGCCTCCGCCGCCACCATCTGGCGCGACTGTCACGAGTCTGACGCTCATCAACGCGGACACCGACCAACCGATCGCAGCCTATGATCCGATGCCCACGGGCGTCACGCTCAATTTGCGCACTCTGCCAACGCGTAACCTGAACATACGGGCGAACACGAATCCGGCGAGAGTAGGCCGCGTGCGGTTCGCCTACGATGCGATAGCCAACTATCGCACCGAGTACCAGCCGCCATATGCTTTTGCGGGTGACGGAAACGGGGTGGGCTACAATCCATGGACACCGACTCTCGGCTCGCACACCGTCAGGGCCATCGCCTACGACGCAACAACCGGAGCGCCAGGCGCAGCTCACGTCGTGAATTTCACGGTGATAGATCAGTAGGGACAAAAAGCGGGTGTGGGGTGTAGGGTGTGGGGTGTGGGGCCCGACACCCTACACCCGACACCCGACACCCGCTTTTCTAGTTCTTCCCCCCCTTCCCAAACGCCCACAAGAACATGTGCAGATAGCCGCGACCGTCCTGGCTATCCGGAACCATGACAAACTCTTCACGGCGTGGCGATCCAGGCGGACTCACAGAGAAGCGCCGCCCGCCGATCCATGAGATCGGATGCTCCTGGTCAAACCTGCGCAGATGAAGTCGCCCATCCTTCATGAAGACCTCCATCTTCCAGCGGTTTGAGTAGCTGCCGACATAACGGGCCATGTCTGTTGCGCCCATCGCCATCGCGGCTTTCGGCACTTGCGGTGAGGGCGGCGAGGCCTTGCCGCCCAACAGCGCGTCGAGCGCCGCTTCGACCACTCTGTCCATGCGAACGCCGTCTCTGTTGCCAAGGACGATTACGGCGAGTTTCTTGCCCGGCACGACACGCATGATGGCGCTGAAGCCGGACATCGTGCCTGGATGCCACAAAGTCGATTCGCCGCGATAACTCTGGATGAAGAGACCGTAGCCGTAGTGCGCATCGACGAAGATGTTCGGCACGTCCGTGCGAGGTGTCGAGAGCGCTTCGACGACCTTTTCCGGCAGCACCTGTTTGCCGTTCACTCTTCCGTTGTTGGCGAGGGCGATGGCGAACCGCGCAAGGTCTCGCGCACTGGAGAACATGTAACCGGCCGGCCACTTTCTGGCGTCGTCGGCGAGCGGCCGCATGACGTGCACGCTGTCTCTCGAATTTCCTCCATGCCCCATGGCGAGAGGATACGTCATGGCCTCGGTTGGCCGAAATGTCGTCCTGACCATGCCCATGGGTGCGAATATCCGCTCTCGCATCTGGTCGGCATATGGTTTGCCGCCGGCCTTTTCGATGACAAGACCGGCCAGAGTATAGCCCGGGTTGGAATATGAGAACACGCGTCCCGGCTCGAGCAACGAATATTCGTCGCCCCACGAGCGAACATACGCCGCGAGCGCCGATTCGTCGTGCAGACCGTCGCCGGCCGGCTCGTCCTTCAAGCCGGAAGTCTGACTCAGCAACTGATGCATATTGACGTGAGCCAAGGACGGGGGGAGTGCCAGACTGTCGAGGTACGCAGACAGTCGTTCGTGCAGTCCGACCCTTTCCTCGGCGGCGAGCAGCATAGCGGCAGTCGCCGTGAACACCTTAGTGAGTGATCCGATCTGAAAGAGAATGTCGGGCGTGACCTGAGCTTTGGTCTCCACGCTGGCGACACCGAAACCTTCCGCGAATACCACGCTGTCGCCGCTGGTGATCGCAATCGCCAGGCCGGGCGTGCCAGTCGCTTGCAGGTGCTCCAGGGCGGCAGTTCTTATGGCCTCGAGGTTTGTCGCCGGCTGGGCTATCGTCAAGCGAGGAAGCAGCCCGACAATTGTTACGGCACAGGCATATCGGAATCGGCCATGCGACATGGCGAACAATATAGCAGCCGCTTCTAGCCGCGCCGCCGCCGCCTTCCCTTCTGCCTCCCTCGTTGCGAGCCGCCGTCCGACTCGGGCGCGTCCCGCCTCTTGTCGCGCCGCGGGGCCAAGCGTCTAGAACTGCCATTTCTCTCGCGCACATGGGCCTTGCGCTCAGGTCTGGCTGCTACTTCGTCCGGTGACCATGGGCGATCCAACAGATCCTGTAACTCCTCGAGCGTGGACGCGCGAACCGCACCACGTTGGCCGCGTGTGACTGTGAATCGAAGCGGGCGATCGAGCACCGGCAATTCGTTCTCCACCAACGTCCGTGCAAGCTTTTCTGGCAACCTTAGCCGTGCCACGGCCCGCACGCTTCCCATGCCCCCCACGCCCCCCACGCCCGCTTGGCCATCTTCCACTTCGTAGCCAATCTCCACTTCGTGATCCCGTACCGTGACCGTGTTCGGCAAAGCAAGATATCTCTCGCGGTCCGCTGCTGGAACAATGGCGTCAGGATCGATTCGCAAGTCCACGGCACGGAACGCCGACAGCGAGCTTACATCGGCTAGCTCCCGCTCATAAAAGCTGCCAAGCTCTGCCATGCCGAGCTTGGCGGTTTTCCCGCCGGAGCGGCGGTACACTTCACGAAGCTCATCGATCGTGTTCCGATTCTGTTTCACCGCGATGTGTCGCGCTTCCCCGCTCGCAAGCGCCTGCGACAGCGCACGGCGCGCTGCGCCGGCATGCTCCGGTCCCCACTCGTCTTCCAGAGGCGTCGTCTGACGCTGCAGCTCAAAACCGGAAAACTCCACGCGTCGCTCCGCCACCAGTTGCTCGCGCTTGCGGCGGGCGTCATAGACGATCTCGGTCGCTCCGTGCGTGGCGTTCGCGCGAATCGTGGAATATGGGATCTGCGTACCTTCTATCGCCGCCCGCGGTATTCCGAAGCGGTCAGCGAAATACCGCAGCTCTCCCGCGATGGCGCCCCAGTCGCCACACACGCTGGTCTTTGACACGCGGGCCTCCTGGCCATCCGCGGTTCTTTCATCGATGACGAGATCAAAGGGCATGATCCGGGCGAGAAGGCCCGCAAATGCGGTGTGCTCCCTCTCCCCGGCCAGCGGCATGCGCGACGGCAACGGCATCTCCAGATGCCTGTAGACGCTCGCCATTCCCAACGCCGCATCCTCGATCGATTTCACCAACGCCCCGCGCTGTTCCGCCCAGTCCGCGACGCTCTCGTCGAAGAGGTGCCTCGGCAATCCGTACACTTCTCCCACATAGCCACACTGGTCGAATGCTTCCACATACACGTTGTACGCGGTGAGATGATCGCTGCCTGGGACGAGCAAGCCGCCAAGGTCGCGCTCGTCGCGCGTCATCCGGTGCAGTGACTCGATGGCGCTCATCACCGCCAGGTACGGCACCAGCGCGTCGTCGGCGTGCACCAGCAATTCCGCCCACGCACGATCTACGGGCATCGCCTCCACGGACTTTCCATAGGCCGACAATCGTCCGCGCTCGTCGATTATGCCTCGCGACTCCAGCAGCGCCACGGCATTCCGGTATGCCTGCTTGTCGAGCGCAACGGGCAGATCCAGGTCGTCCGCGCGTACGCCAAGGTCGGCGCACGTGATGGCGACGCGCTCGGAGTCGCCGGCCAGCTGGAACTCCGGC
>JBHENQ010000103.1:0-34837 GCA_046261975.1 Gemmatimonadaceae bacterium
GGCGCCTGAAGCCGGCTCTGCCGCGCTCGCTTTGTGGAAGGAGAACAGGTTTGTTCGTTCCGGTCGTGGATCTCTTCACTCGACTGGCATCAACCAGTCGCGGGGACTGCTGTGCTCTTGATTGCTAGGCTTTCAGAGGCGCCGTTACAGCGGACAACCCCGAGCGTCCTTTCCCTATGGGAGAGGCCTCCGGATGACAGACAAGATTGCGGATAGGTGGGAGCGGCATAACGAAGCGGGCAGACGATATTTCAGCCAGGGAGAATTTGCCCAGGCGGAGCAGGCGTTTCTCAGCGCCATCTCGGAAGCTAGAGACTTGGGAGGTGACGATCTCCGGCTCGCCGCGAGCCTGAGTAACCTGGGCCAGCTGAAGTTCCGGACCAAAGAGCTGGACGATGCAGAGGAGTTGTTCCGTCGCGCTCTGGGTATCCGCGAACGCGTTCTCGGCCATGAGCATCACGACATCATTCCCGGCCTTAACAATCTGGCCGCACTGTACTACACGCGTGGCCAACTTGACCGCGCCGAACCGCTGTTTCGTCGCGCTCTGACCATCGCCGAGGCTACCGGAGGTCGCGACCATCCTGATGCCGGGATGGCCCTCAACAATCTGGCTCGCCTCTACTTCCGGCGGAACGACTTTACGTCGGCAGGGCCGCTTTTGCTGCGCCTGCTTGCAACGAAGGAAGCCGTCCTCGGAGCCGATCACCCGGAGGTCGCTGGCATCCTCACCAGCCTCGTCAAGGTCGCGTCCGCAAGCGGGGAGCATGACAAGGCGGAGCGATTCTGCCGTCGTGCGCTACTGATTCGGGTGAAGAGCTTGACCCCGACCGACCCCGCCATTGCCAGCACGCTCGAGAGTTTGGCTGACATATGCGCAGCGGGAGGGAAGCGCGATGAGGAAGCGAGCCTGAGGGCACGGGCACGAGCAATCCGAGATGGCACTCCTCTCGACGAGATTCCTGAGAGTGGCGCAACCACCGATTCGACCTTTCCCAGCGTGCCGCCAACGAGGCCGCCGGTAGCCCCGACGCTCAGGCTGAGCGTACCCGAGCCGATCGCGACTTTGCAGGTGGATACCCTGCCGGTGGGGGCGGAAGCGGCCTCCTCTGTGCGAGCCGAAGAAGACGAATGGGCGCAGTTTTCCGCGCAGCCGCCACGGTATCACGGGGAACGTATCGCGTCGCCTCCAATCGGCTCTGAACGACACCGCAGCAGGCCCACGCCAGTGGACGTGCCAGTGTTTGTGGAGCGCTCATACTGGAAGGTAGGACTGGCGGCAGCGATCCTGGTGGTGGTGATTGGATCCTGGCTCCTCTTTCGGGGCGGCGAGGACGAATCAGGCGCAGGTGTATCGGATGTCCAGGCGGCGCCAAGCGGCAAACGCTCGGTCTCTGCTTCGGCCGTGACAAGAGGCGTTAGCGCGCAGATCCCTTCGCGGCCGGACTCCGTCATCATGCGAAACACCGTTTCGGTTCCGCCGATCGTAACGCAAAGCTCGAGTGGCTATTCATCGAATGAGCGAACGCCGGCGCGCTCACAGCAGGCCCTCGAATCGTCCGAGGCTTCACGCCGCAGCGCTCCGGCGGATAGCGAGGTATCCTTGCCTCGAGTAAAGCTGGAAGGAGTGGGGCGGGTTCTCGACAGCATTACGCGGCGTGCGGATTCTGCCAAACGAGTTCTCAACATCAAACCGCCGCCCGCCTTCGGAGAGCCTCCACAACAGATGTAGCGCGGCAGGAGTTTTGCGCCAGCACTGAATTTCGGAAGGACTGGCGCGAACGTCGTCGGCTTCCGATACTTGAGCCACGTAAGCGAGTCGCGCCAGATTCGACCAGCGCCGAGAGAATCCGTGTACAAACGCCCCAGCAAGAACGATGAAATAGAGAAGCGGATTGCCGAGCGCGACAAGCTACTCGCGAGGTTACAACGTCGTCTCCGCAGGACTCCACCGGAGGGTATGACGGCGGAGTTCGTCACTACTCAGTTCATAGCGGTGACGGATAAGGCCGTCAGAATGGAGGCGGCCCTCGCTAAGTTCCTGGATGAGAAATGGGTTTCGAACGCTAGCGTCCAAGAGATCGTCGCACACGCACGATCAGCGCTGAGCGACGAATCGCCGAGGTAACAGGCGCGTTGGCTCCCGTCGCCGGCGTGGACCCAATAGAGCTGTTCGAGCAGTACTTCGCTGAGGCGAGCGCTGTGGAGCGGGAAGTCCTGCCCGACCCGACCGCGATGACGCTCGCGACTGTTGGAGAAGACGATCAGCCATCGGCGCGTGTGGTGCTACTGAAGCACGTGGATCGACAGGGCTTCGTGTTCTATACCAATATCGAAAGTCAAAAGGGGCGGGAACTGCTCCAGTCCGGCAAGGCCGCGCTCTGCTTCTACTGGGGCCAATTGGGCATACAGGTTCGCGTAGAGGGCAAAGCCGCACTCGTGAGTGATGCCGAGGCGGATGCTTATTTCGAGACGCGTCCGCGAGAGAGCCAGCTTGGAGCCTGGGTATCTTCCCAAAGCAGGCCGCTGGCCTGGGACGCGAGTCTCGAGGAGTTGATGAAAGCAGTAGGCGATCGATACTCTGGCCAGCCCATCCCGAGACCGCCATACTGGTCTGGTTTTCGCGTCACTCCAGCGCGAATCGAGTTCTGGAAGGACCGCCCCTTTCGGCTGCACGACAGACAGCTCTTCACGCGTGACGGGGATTCCTGGCGTGTCGAGCGCCTCTACCCCTGAGCATTCAATGGCCACCCGATTAGCCGAGCCCGCATCGCCTGTCGCCGAGCAAGCTTCAGGTTGGACGATTGAGGACTCACGCGTTCAGTACAACTTCGAGGGATGGGGAATCGGCTACTTCGATGTCAACGACAGGGGGCACGTCGTCGTGCGACCTGACAAAGCTCATCCGGAACGTGAGCTCGACCTGTACGAGCTTGTACGTGATCTGGAAGAGCAGGGTGTCGGGTTGCCGGTACTGCTGCGCTTTTCCGACATCCTTCGTTCCCGAATCGAGTCGCTGAGCGGCCGTTTCAAGCGAGCAATGGAGGAGTTCGACTACGACGGCGGTTACACGCTCGTCTACCCCATCAAGGTCAACCAGCAGCGCCACGTCGTCGAGGAAATAGTTCGCTTCGGAGAGCCGTTTGGGGTCGGTCTCGAGTGTGGGAGCAAACCAGAGCTTCAGGCAGTCCTGGCACTAAGCGAGTCCACGAATCACATGATCGTCTGCAACGGATACAAGGACGAAGAGTTCATGCGGCTTGCGTTCATGGGACAGAAACTCGGGCACCGGGTCTTCGTGGTCATAGAACAGTTGAGCGAACTGGACGTACTCCTCCGTGTTGCCGAAGAGATGGACGTCAATCCCACGGCCGGCGTGCGTATCAAGCTCGCGTCCGAAGGTTTCGGCCGCTGGGCGAAATCGGGTGGCGAGAAATCGAAGTTCGGGCTAAATGCCAGCGAGCTCGTGCGCGCAGTCGACCTGCTCCAGGCAGCCGGCAGACTGGACGTGCTGAAGCTCATCCATTTTCACCTCGGCTCCCAGATCACCGACATCCGATACATCAAGTCCGGGCTGCAGGAGATCGCGCGATTCTACGCGGAGTTGCGCGGAATGGGAGTTGGAATAACGCACGTGGACGTAGGAGGAGGGCTCGGCGTGGATTACGACGGCTCAAACTCAACGGTAGCCGCCAGCGTGAATTACTCAGTGCAGGAGTACGCAAACGACGTCATATACACGCTGGCGGAGGCGTGCCGGGAGCGAGAGCTGCCGATGCCTCATGTGATAAGCGAGTCGGGGCGCGCACTCACAGCTCATCATGCGCTTCTCCTGATCAACGTGATCGACGTCGAGACGCATCATCAGGTTTCGATTCCCGAGCTGGCCGAAGACGACCACGCCATACTGCACGAGCTCAAGGAAAGCTATGAGACCATATCATCGCGGAGCGTGCGAGAGGTCTTTCATGATGCCACGTTCGGCAAGGAGCGAGCACAGAGTCTCTTCAACAGCGGTGTGCTCTCGCTCCGTGGTCGCGCCCTCGCAGAGCAGCTCTACCTTGCCTCAATAAACGCGGTGGCGCAGCTGGCTCAACGCGACGCCGAGGAACACGAGGACATTCTCCAGGATGTTGAGGCCAGTCTCATCGACCGTTACTTCTGCAACTTCAGTGTTTTCCAGTCTCTTCCGGACAGTTGGGCCATAGACCAGCTCTTTCCAATCGTTCCAGTGCACAGGCTGGACGAGAAGCCATCTCGCCGTGGAACCCTGCAGGATGTCACGTGCGACTCGGACGGCAAGATCGATCGCTTCACAGGAGGGCGCCACGGCAGGCCCAGTCTGGAGCTGCACTCCTATCGACCAGGTGAACCCTACATCCTCGGCATCTTTCTCACTGGCGCGTATCAGGAAATCCTGGGCGACTTGCACAACCTGTTCGGCGACACCAACGCTGTCCACGTTCGCCTCACGCCTGGAGGCTACGAGGTGAGTGACCTCGTACATGGCGATACGGTTACGGAAGTCCTCAACTACGTTCAATTTCGGGCGTCGGACCTTCTCGCCGTGTTTCGGCGAAAAGTCACCGCGGCCAAGTCTCTCACGCGTCAGGAAGCGAACGCCTACATCGCCGATTACGTCGCCGGACTCGAGGGCTACACGTATCTCGAGGGCGACTCGTCCGAGCGATGAGCAGGGAGGCGATGTATTATTTTTTCTTGTCTGGCGTCTCGAACCGCTTGGCCGCAGCGGGCCAGTTGACGACGTTCCACCACGCGCTGACGTAATCAGGCCGCTTGTTCTGGTACTTCAAATAATACGCGTGCTCCCAAACATCGAGGCCCATCACCGGAACCTTGCCTTCCATTATCGGCGTATCCTGGTTGGGAGTGCTTTCTATCTTGAGTGTGCTGCCTTCTGCCAGCAGCCAGACCCAACCGGAGCCGAATCTTGCTGCGGCTGCGGCGCCAAACTGCTCCTTGAATTTCGCGAAGCCACCGAACGCGCTGGAGATCGATTCGCCCAGCTTCCCCGAAGGTTCGCCACCACAATTCGGACCCATTATTTGCCAGAACATGCTGTGATTCCAGTGTCCACCGCCGTTATTCCGCACGGCAGTCCTGATGCTTTCCGGCACCTTGTTCAGGTCGCGGAGTAGCTCCTCCAGATCCTTGTTCTGTAGATCCGGTGCCTTCTCGAGTGCTGCGTTGAGGTTGTTCACATAGGTCTGGTGGTGCTTGCCGTGATGTATCTCCATGGTCTTGGCGTCGATGTGTGGCTCTAGGGCGCCGAAATCGTAGGGTAACTGTGGTAGCGTGTGCGGCATTCGGACCTCCATGGTCGAACCGAAGACAGGTGACAGGTGACAGGTAACAGGTAACAGGTAACAGGTGACAGTGACAGGGACAGGTGACAGGTGACAGGGAAGGGCGCGGGGAATTCGACTTTCTACTCTCGACTCCCGACTCCCGACTCCCGACTTCCGACTTCCGGCTCTGGATTGCCGACTCCCGACTCCCGACTCCCGACGCCCTCTCGCCGCTCGCGCAGCCAGCCGATGATTCCGGGCAGAATGGAAAGGAAGATCACGATGATGATGACGATGTCGATGTGCTCGTCAATTCCCGGAATGTAGCGTCCAAGGAAGTAACCGGTGAAGAGCATACTCCACACCCACAGGAGACCACCAGCAACGTTGAACATAGCGAAGTCCCGATAACGCATTCCGGCTACACCTGCCACCACCGGAGCGAATGTTCGGATTATTGGCATGAAACGGGCAAGGACGATAGTCTTGCCGCCGTGCTTCTCATAGAAGGAATGCGCTCGCAGCAGGTGCTTCTTGTTGAAGAGAAGCGAGTCTTCGCGCGTAAAGATTCGCGGCCCAGTCGCCTTGCCTATGCTGTATCCCAGAGCGTCGCCAACGATCGCTGCAATGGACAGGAGCGCGCCCATCGCGTAGACGTTCAGGAAGCCCTGCGACGCCAGAAGGCCTGCGGTGACCAGCAACGAATCGCCGGGCAGGAAGAAGCCGATGAGCAGGCCGGTTTCGGCAAAAACTATCGTCGTGAGTACTACGTAGCCGCCCCATCGGATTAGTCCCTCAAGGTCGGAAAGGCGATGCCAGAGATCAGCAAGGGTGTCCATGCATGTCCTTAGTGCGGTTGGGAAGGACTGAAGTTCGAGCGCGGGACGCGGCCGGTCAACGCTGCTGCGCTCAAAACCCGAGGAGACTTGAAATGAACGTTCGCGCGGAAGAACAGAATCAATCCCCGCCGCCCGCAAAAGACCAGCGGCGCGAGGCAACCGAACCTTCCATGCTGGTTCGGGCTGCCGACATCGAGCCGTACGCGGGGCTGCGCTACCTGGCCAAGCTCTTCAGGCTCATGGCAGTCATTATGATCGTGCTCCTCGCCGCGGAAGTCGTGACCGGCCTCACCACGCAGGGTCTTTCGTCGGTACCGACCCTCATACCGGAGATAGGCAGGTTCATCGTTCTCGCTGGAGTAATGTGGGGTGCCGGTGATCTGGCCATACTGCTCATAGACGTGGGCCACGACGTACGTGCAACCCGTATCCTGATTGGCCGCCAGACAACGCGATCGCCGGCGGAGGAGCACTTCAAACCTACTGAATAGAGTGTCAACGACGGCATGAGAGTTGCCTAAGTATTGCTTGCCGGCGGCGATGTTCCGCTCAACTCTATACGGGAGATTTTCTAATGATCTGGACGATCGCGGTCATTCTCGTCATCCTGTGGCTGCTCGGGTTCCTCGTGTTTCCCGTGGCAGGCAATCTGATTCACATCCTTCTCGTGATAGCCCTGGTAGTTATAGTCTGGAGGCTGGTTACGGGGCGACGGCCTGTTTGAGTCTCGAGCAGGATCAGGGGGCGGCCGAAAGGTCGCCCTTTTTTTTTCGGCTAGATTAGGATCACGATGTCGGACCCCTCCCTCGACGTATTTCTCGTAACGCACACGCACTGGGACCGCGAGTGGTATCACTCGGCCGGTCGCTTCCGGCAACGCCTGGCAGAGCTGTTGGACGGTCTGCTCGCCAGTTCGACTCCCGGCCTCAAAAGCTTCCTTCTGGATGGTCAGTGCGTTCTCATCGAAGATTACCTCGCTGTGAGGCCGGAACGACGCGAGCTACTATCCAACGCGTTGCGGGGGGGTGGATTGCAGGCAGGACCGTGGTATGTGCTGGCCGATGAGCTCATACCGTCGGGCGAAGCACTTGTCCGCAATTTGATGGCCGGCAGGGAAGTAATGCGCGAAATGGGCGCGGAGCCAATGCCCGTTCTCTATTCTCCCGATGCGTTTGGCCATCCCGCCACATTGCCTTCGATCGCTCGCGGTTTCGGACTGCCAGTGGCAATTCTGTGGAGAGGACTGGGAGGCGAAGCCTGGCCTTCGGGCGACGCATTTCTCTGGCTCGCACCCGACGGCAGCTCGGTGTTGGTCCATCATCTTCCCGAAGCAGGTTACGAGTATGGTGCCAATCTGCCCGTCGACGCCTCGGCCGCACGTCGACGCTGGGCGACACTGCGCGCGGAACTCGGAGCCCGGGCTTCTCTCCGCATCGTGCTCGTAATGAACGGCGCCGATCATCACGCGCCGCAAGGAGAATTCGCGGAGGCCCTAGCCGCTCTACGGGCAGCCGCCGATGAGAAGGGTGACCGCGTTATCCAGGCTACACTCGGCGAATTCGCAGCGGCCATTCTGGATCGCGTGAGCGAAACCAACCTTCCGGAAATCGAAGGTGAGCTGCGGAATTCCTACGGCTACACGTGGAGCTTGCAGGGAACTCTCGGCTCACGAGCGCATCTCAAGCGGCGGAACGCCTTGCTCGAGCGTCTTCTGTTGCGCGAGGCTGAGCCGTGGGCCGCGCTGGCCAGGCTGCGATCCGGCAAGGAAAGAAACCACCTCTTGAGAGCGGCGTGGAAAACGCTTCTTCTGTGCCATCCGCATGACACGCTCTGCGGCTGTGTGACGGACGAAGTGGCACGCGCAATGGCGGCGCGGCTGGACGACGCTCACTCGCAGGCTCTCGGTATTTGCCAAGACGCGCTTGTGGACATCGTGGATCACGATCACACGGTTGCACGCACGAGACAGGATGAATGGAGAAGCATCATTCTGGTCAGAAATCCAGCGGCTGTTCCCCGCGGCGGAATCGCCATTCTGGACGTCGCCATTACTCGGGAGCATGTGCCAGTCGGGCCCGGAAGTGCGGTAGCGATGGTCGAGGACCAGGTGCATTCCAACTGGCTGCTCGACGGTGGCGACGTCCCGTTTCAGCCGCTGAATCGTCTTCTGCGCCACGACAGGATTGAATCGCCGGAGCACTATCCGCACGACGACCTGGTGGATGTAACTCGTGTCGCTGCATGGGTGGATGCGGTCCCAGCCTACGGTGTCAGGGCGGTCACCATAGGGAGCACACAACGGGGGCGTCCTCCCTCGGAATTCGAGCACGCGCGCGCCGGTGATACGTGGCTGGATAACGGAATTCTGCGACTAGACATGCGGCCCGGCGGTACGATCGAGCTCAGCGCCCGCAGCACGAGCATGTTGGTCGATTCGCTATTGGGCTTCGAGGATGTCGACGACGCCGGTGACCTCTACACACCTTCACTCGGCTCTCGTCTCATTCGGGGCACTCTCCAGGGCTCGAGCGTCGTTCATTCCGGCCCGCTCCGTGCGGAAATAGTGACACGGTGGCGCCTCGAACTTCCGTCGAGCGCGCTCGATGTCGTCGCATCATTGGTTCTGGACGCCGGAGCAAATTTCCTGCGTGTCGCGGTGAAGGGGGACAATACGGCGAATGACCACCGGTTGCGTATAGTTTTTTCAACCGGCATTTCAGGTGGGGCCATTCACGCCGATGCAGCGTACGGCGCGCTGCGCCGCCGGCCGGTCCGCGCCAGCCAGGCTGCGCGCCGGATGGAACAGCCGCCTGCGACGGATCCGCTCGCTCGTTACGTCACCGTTGCGGATGACCACCATGGCGTCACGCTTTTCAGCGATGGCCTCGCTGAATACGAAGCCACGTCCAACGGCGATGTCGCAGTGACGCTTGTGCGTTCGGTTGGCGAGCTCTCACGGAATGACATTCCGGAGCGTCCAGGACACGCTGGCTGGCCGGTGACGACTCCGGAGGCACAATCTTCGGGTCTCTTCGAAGCAGAGTTCGCAATCATGCTCCATGGACCACGGGCTGATTCAGTGATAGCCGCAGTCGAACACGCGGCCGATGATGTGCTCCTGCCGATCACCGGTGACACACTGCGGAGTGCGCTGGCGGTGCCATCGACCCGGACCGGAGCTTCACTGAAGGGCAATGGGCTTGCTTTCTGTGCACTAAAGGAGAGCGGTGATGGGGAGTGGATCGTGGCGCGCTGCGTCAACTTGCTGGAGACTACCGTGTTGGGCGCATGGCTTTTCGGTTCTCGCGTAACAGAGGCTCGTCTCGCGCGGCTGGATGAGAGTCCGCTGCAGCCTCTCGCGGTCAGGCATGGCGAGATTGCCTTCGACGCTCCGCCACGCGGAATCGTTACGATACTCGTGCGCTGATTAGCCGACGTTTCCCGGTTTCAGGCGCGGTCGCCCAGTCCGATGACGACCTCACCGGCAAGGTGATCGCGTAAGGCGTCGCCCAGAATAGTGGATGCCAGAACGGTCACGATCAGCGCGAGACCTGGGGCGAGAGCGACCCACGGTGCGGTGACGATGGCGTCGCGACCATCCGAGATCATGTTGCCCCAACTCGGCGCGGGAGGCTGTATCCCCAGACCAAGAAACGAGAGTCCACTCTCGAGTAGAATGGCACTCCCGACGCCGAGTGTGATGGCAACGGTGGCGGACCCCAACGTATTCGGTAAGACATGTCTCGCGAGCAGACGAAGAGCGGGAACACCGAGTGCGCGAGCGGCCTCGACGTATGCCTGCGACCGAACGCCAAGCACTTCGGCGCGAACCAACCGGGCGACGCCCATCCAGCCGGTGAGAACTAGCACGGTCACGACCATGCCTATGCCGGGCTGCCAGAGAGCGGCGCATACCAGCAACAGAACGAGTCGCGGAACCGCGAGCAACGCGTCGCTCATCGACATCGTCAGCCGATCCAACGTTCCGCCCCTCCAGCCAGCCGCTGCACCAACGGCAATGCCGAGCGCGCCGGCAAGCACCGAGCCCGCGATGCCCACCAGGAGCGATACACGCGCAGCCAGCATCATTCGCACGAAGATGTCGCGGCCGAAGCGATCAGTACCCAAGAGGTGAAATCGGCCACCCGCGTCGAGGCTGCCGGGCTCGAGCAACCGCAACGAAAGCACATCGCCAATGGCTGTTGCCTCTTCGCTTACCAGAGCCGGAACGATTACGGCAGCGACGGCGAGAGCAGACAGCAGGCCCGCCGCGATGGTGGGGAGCACGCCGCTTCCACTGAAAGGCCGGCGCAACCGCGCGGCGATCATTCTCGTCGCCTCGGGTCGAGCCTCGGTAGTGCCAAATCGGCGGCGAGATTTGCGAGGATGACGATGGCGGCGTATAGAACTGTTGCTCCAAGCACGACGGGATAGTCGCGAGCCGAGACGGCCGTAACCATCACGCGTCCCATTCCGGGCCACGCAAACACTGTCTCCACGAAAACGGATCCAACGAGAATGCCAGGAAGGGCGAGGGCGAAAAGGACGACGAGTGGCGGCATGGCATTCGCCAGTACGTGCCGGAAGTACACTGAGCGTGCTCGCGCACCCTTGGCGCGAGCGGTCCGAACGAACGCCATGGAAAGCGTATCCGCGGTGACCGTTCGGGTGTACCTCGCGATGCCGGCCGCGCCGACAGCGGTAAGCGTAGCTACGGGAAGTATCGCGTGACGCACGATGTCGCTGGCAGCGGCGAGGCCGGTCGCTTCCGACGCCGGATCCCGCACGCCGAACGCCGGTAGTCGCAGAAAGTCCGGAAACCCCCACATAGCGGCTCCATACGTGAACACAGCGATGAGCGAGAGGGCTAGCCAGTAACTTGGAGCCGCGTAGACCGACGTCGTGATGACCGTCAATGCCACATCCGATGGCCTGCCGCGGCGCGCCGCCTGCACGGTCCCAATCACCACGCCCAGAATGAAAGTCAGCGCCAGGGAGACGCCACCCAGAAGCAGAGACAGAGGAAGAGCATCGGCAAGAACCGCAGTCACGGGACGCCGGTGCGCGAAACTGTCGCCCAGGTCGCCCTTGAGGACGCCATGGGCCCACCGTGCATATTGCATTGGTAGGGAAGCATCGAGCCCGAACTTCACGGATAGTCTCGCTGCGTCCGATTCGGAGGCGGAGGGAGGAATGAGCAGGAGAGCCGGGTCACCCGGAGCCGCACGTACGAGGAAAAACGTGACAGTGAGCACAAGCCAGAAGAGAACGATCGCATCCGCGAATCGCCGGACCAGTAGGCGCATCGAGTGATGATGCTGTTTGGACCGGTGACGTCAACCTCAGGCCGCGCCGATGGAAGGCACGTGCGCCGCGTCATCAGTGTCTGTGCCGCAATCACTCTCGCGTGCGCCGCGCCCGAACGCCCCGCCGGCACAGCGGTGATAGCGTCTGGCGCTGATCTGGAATCGGCCAATCCGCTCGTGACGGTTCACCCGCTATCCCGCCAGGTGCAGCGTTACGTGCTTTTCGTTACGCTCGCTCGCTACGACGATCGTCTGCAGCCCGAGCCGTATCTTGCCCGCGAATGGAGGTGGTCCACGGACCGGCGCGGACTCGAGCTCACTCTCCGATCGGGACTCCGGTGGCACGATGGCGTGGAAACAACGGCGCGTGACGTTCTCTTTACTCTCCAGGCCGCGCGCGATCCGGCGACGGGCTTTCCCAGATACGCCGACTTCGCCGGCGTCACAGCCGTGACATCGGACTCTGATACGAGCGTTACAATTGCATTTGCCAGTCCCCAAGCAGGCTTTCCGCTCGTATTGTGCGAGCTTCCAATCGTTCCGGAGCACATCCTCGGCTCCACACCCCGTTCACAAATGCGAGAAGCCGCCTTCGGCACTGCACCCGTCGGCAACGGACCGTTTCGTTTTGCCGGCCGATCCGCAGGTCAGAGATGGCTGTTCGAGCGCAATGAATCTTTCCCGGCGCAGCTCGGTGGGCCGCCGAAGCTTAGCCGCTTTATAGTTGCAGTAGTGGACGAGGCTACAACCAAGTTTGCCGGGCTGGTGAGCGGCGAGCTCGACGTTGCGGGCATCTCACCCGGCATGGCTGATCTCGCCGCCCGCGATCCAACTCTTCGGGTGCTGGACTACCCGGTGCTCTTCACGTCCGGCATAGTTTTCAACACAGCGAAGCCCCCACTGGATGATCGGCGCGTCCGCCGTGCAATCGCGCTCTCGCTCAATCGCCAGCGAATAATCGATGTGGCAGTCGCCGGTTTCGGTACGCCGGCGTTCAGCCCCGTATTGCCAGACCATCCGTATGCGGCCGACGCCGGCATTGGCTTCGACACGGTCGTCGCCGACAGCCTTCTCGAATCCGCCGGCTGGATTCGCGCCGGTGCCGGGCCGCGGAAACGCCTCGGACGTAGCCTCGAGCTGGAGCTGCTCACCGTGGGTAGCGCGGACAACGCGATTGAACAGCTGGTTCAGGCTGACCTCGGCGCGCGTGGCATACGAACGGAGATTCGGCAGCGCGAAATGGGCGCCTTCCTATCGGAGGCCCGCGCCAATCCGAAGCGCTTCGACGCCCTGTTCACCGGCATTCCCGGCGATGTTTCGCTCGCTCACGTCTCAGCCATGTTCGATTCGGGTCTTGCCGGAGGCGCCCTCGACTACGCAGGCTATCACACGCCCATCCTGGATAAGTTGCTCGCCCGGGCACGCGCCGCTCCCAGCAGCGCCGTTGCTCGCGAGAGATGGTTGGAGGTCCAGCGCGAGCTTCAGGAAGGTGCCCCAGTGGCCTGGGTATATCATGCCCGCGGAGTTCAAGGACTCGCGCAACGCTTGCAGGGTGTGAAGATGGACCTGCGTGGCGAGCTCGTTTCCGTGACTCAATGGTACGTGGACCCTGCGTCCAAACCAGTGGCTTCGCAACGGTGAGTGCCATCGTCACTGCCAAGGACCTGGAGGAGCGGAAACCGGTTGCCACGGGTCCGTTGAGTGCTCTGCGCGCATCGCTGCGCCGCGACCTCGATCCGCTGCTCGCACGCGATTTTCACTTGCCTGCTGATAAGGCGCTCTTGTCGCGTGATGGCGGCCGATGCCCCGTTCACGGAACGTTGCTCGACTTCGATCCGTATTCGCCGCACGAGCATCGCTGCGCGGCTTGCAACGCCACCTACCATGGGCGCCGGCATGATCTATGGTGGATCATGTCCTATCAACTCTGGCTGGCGGAAAGGTCGGTACACGCGGCAGTGCTGTATTCGCTTTCCGGCGAAGCGGCGCTGGCCGCACTTGCGGCGGGCATTCTCCACGCCTACGCCGATGGCTATCTGCGTTACCCCAATCGCGACAACGTGCTCGGCCCATCGCGTCCCTTCTTCAGCACCTATCTCGAGTCAATCTGGCTGCTCCAGATCTGCATTGCGGCAGAGCTGCTGGAGACGGCGCGAGCACCGGGCTTTCGAGCAGCGGCCATCCGTGAGAGTGTAGTGGAGCCTAGCGCAGCTCTGATATCCTCATACGATGAAGGCATATCCAATCGCCAGGTCTGGAACAACGCGGCGCTGATGATCTCGGGCATGCTGCTGGGCTTGCGCGAGCAGGTAACGTCTGCTGTTACCGGCCGCTCGGGACTCATCACCCATCTCGCGGACTGCCTGCTTCACGATGGCACCTGGTACGAGGGGGAGAACTATCACTTTTTCGCGCACCGCGGCCTCTGGTATTGTATGAGGCTTGCCCAGCAGGCAGGCTTCGACATTCCACATGCTCTCGCAACCAGGTTCCGCGAGGGCTTCGCGGCGCCACTGGCCACCGTGCTCCCGGACTTTACGTTTCCCGCCCGTCGAGATTCGCAGTATGCCGTCTCGCTTCGCCAGTGGCGATTCGCCGAAAGCTTCGAGCTCGGGCTGGCCCTTGGTGACGACGACCGCGTGGCGGGTGCCCTCTGGCAGCTGTATGAGACGCCGGCCGTTGCCGGTGACACCGGACGCTGGAGGTCAACAGGGGACGCGGAGCGCAATGAACCGGCGAGCGCACTCTCTCGCGCCGACCTGGGCTGGCGGTCGCTGCTCTTTGCGAGGCCCGTGTTGAGGGAACTCAAGCCATGGCAACCACGGTCGAAACTGCTGGAAGGACAGGGAATCGCGGTATTTCGCCGGAACAGCGGACGCGTTTACGCAGCGCTTGACTACGGGCACTCTGGCGGCGGACATGGCCATCCCGATCGTCTCAATCTGCTGCTGGTAAACGGGGAGGAACGATGGCTTGACGACATGGGCACCGGTTCCTACGTCGACCCGAGCTTGCACTGGTATCGAAGTACGCTCTCGCACAACGCTCCGATGGTGAACGGTCACTCACAATATCGGGTTGATGGGATTCTGCGAGCGCATGACGAACGAGGCGGAGCGGGATGGGCGCTTGCAGAAATTCCTGCCGGTGGGGCCGCCCCGGGTGTAACCATATCGCGTTCGATCGTACTAATGCCGGATTACCTGCTGGACGCTGTCAACTGGAAGTCGGAGCGCGACATCACGTTCGACTTGCCGGTGCACGTGAGCGGTCAACCGGTTGGCGACAGGGACTGGACGGCTTTGCCTCTGACAGGTGGTAGCGATATCCAGGATGGCTTCGGTTTCGTTCGCGAGACGGCCTTTATCGATGTTAGCGCGAACGAGTATGTCGAGTTGAGGTTGCACGGCTCACTGCCGGGGCGAGCCTGGGTTGGAGCTGGAAACCATCTCGAGTTTTGGCGAGCGATTGCGCCAGGTCCTCAAGGACTCGGGGACCGCCAATTTTTCCTCCTGCGTGCGAATTCAGCAGATGGACGGATCACCTCAGTATGGTCGTGGCAATCTTCCGTTCAGTCGGTTGAGATCAGGCAGGGAGTGGTAGTCGTAACACTTGCCGACGGTACGCGGCACGAGCACATACGGAGTGAGGCAGGCTGGCACATCGATCTCTTCGCCGCCGGCGCGAGGAGCAGCATCGATCTTGGCGGCCAACGACCCGCAGCGCCGGTGATGGAGTATCGCGTCGCGCCGCTCCGGAAGATTCCAGAGGAGGTTCGCAGAATCGTCGTAGGAGAGAGCCCGCCCCTGCGTTTTCACATGGGGCGGTTCGCCTATAGACGGTCGGAGGATAGTTGGGAGGAAGCGGGTCGCCCGGAAGCGCGCGTAACGATCGCTGCTGAGGTCGACGAGCTTACCGTGGAAGTGGCCGTGCAAAAATCACCGCTACTGTTCCGTGTTCAGGATGCGGAAGATCCGGCGCTGGATAACGAGCATCCGGACATCCATAGCGACGGCGTGCAGTTCTACCTTCAAGCGTCACAGTGGACCGAACCAGCTGGGTGGCTCGCAATTCCCGTTGCCGGTTCCGAGATCGTTCGAGTGCGACGAATCGCGGGCCGGCAGGGCGATTTCGAGCTGGACGCGAGCTGGATGGCTACTCCGACGGGTTACTCGATGAGGTTTCGCATTCCTTTGTCGCTTCTGGCAAACGATGCAGCGCGCGACATACCTTTTGCGTTCGACGTGTTGGTGAATGACATGGGCCCGGGCCGCCTGCGCCGGCGTGGCCAGCTAGTGCTGAGCGGTGGAGAAGGTGAGTACGTATATCTGCTTGGTGATCGGCAGCCGCCCTCACGATTCCTCCACACAGTTTTGTCGCGGGGCTGAAGGAATGCTTGACAGAGTTTGCGTGGTGCTTTGTGAGCCACAGGACCCGGTGAACATCGCCGCGGTAGTGCGCGCGATGAAGAACATGGGCGTGCACAGGTTGCGCCTGGTTGACCCTGTTCCGTTCGACCCGGAACGAGTCGAGCGAGTCGCGCACGACACCGGCGATATCGTATCCCGGATCCAGCGATGCGATTCGTTGGATGATGCGCTCTCCGACTGCGTGCGTGTAGCGGGATTTACCGCTCGCCGCAGAGCGGCAAAGCGTCAGATCGCCGACCCGAGGTCCGCCGCAACGGAGCTCGTTTCCTGCGCCGAGCAAGGGATGGTTGCACTAATGTTCGGCCGCGAGGATCGGGGGCTCTCCAACGAGGCGCTCGACCGCGCGCACATCGTGGTAACGATTCCGACAACGGATCATGCATCGCTCAATCTCGCCCAGGCCGCTCTCATAGCGCTTTACGAGCTACACCTCGCAGTCCCCGGCTCGACGCGAACGGTCGGTCCTCCTCGAAAGGATGCACCACCGCCGAACGCCAAGCAGTACGAGTTGGCATTCGGCGATTTCGAGCGCGCTCTTGCAGCCATGGACTTCTTCAAGACGCGCTACCCGGAGCATGTCATGCGCACGGTTCGGTCGCTGGCGCATCGTGCCACCCCCGACGCGCGCGAGCTCGAGCTTCTCCGTGCGATGGCGATAGAAGTCTTGCGCACTATCGAGCGCGTTCGCCGATCGACGACTTGACGAGCACCAGGCAGACTATCTTCTTGATAAGGATGCCCCGCTCACCCCGAAGCGACTTCTTCCTTCGCTCTGACCTCGATTCCGGCATGTCAGGGGAGGCCGCGGAATCAAACCGGGAGTGGCGCGCGAGAGCCGAGGCAGTGCTGCCCGGAGGTGCCTCCACGGGAAGCAAGCGCGCTGATGCTCTCTACGGTCCGGACACGGACTTCGGGCCGACTCACTACTCGCGCGCGGCGGGATGCCGCGTGCTGACGACGGCCGGTGAAGAGCTCGTCGACTGCACGATGTCGCTTGGCGCGGTTGCTATCGGCTATGCGGACGAAGTCGTCACCGCAGCCGTAGCGGACGCTGCCGCTCGGGGGAACGTGAGCGGCCTTTCACACGCGCTCGAGGTGACCGTTGCCGAGCGATTGTGCGATGTCGTCCCCTGTGCCGAAGCGGTTCGCTTCCTAAAGACTGGTGCCGAGGGCGTCGCGGCCGCTGTCCGGATCGCGCGCCGTTATACCGGCCGAAAGCGAGTCGTGGGCTGCGGATATTTCGGCTGGCTCGACTGGTGCACGTCAGATGACGCCGGAGTTCCGGCTGGGGCACGAGCCGATTTCACGGCAGTGCCGTTCGATGATCTGCAGGCGCTCCGCCAAGCTGCCGAAAGTGCGGCTGGCGATTTGGCTGCAATCGTGATCGAGCCGGTGGTCGAGAAACTTCCTACTATCGAATGGCTGCAGGACGCTCGCGACCTATGCGATCGGCTCGGCGCGGTGCTCATCTACGACGAAATCAAGACGGGTTTCCGCATCGCAACCGGCGGATTGCAATCGCATTCCGACTTTGCGGATGTCACCCCTGACATGGCTGTGTTCGCCAAGGCGTTCGCAAACGGCTTTCCGCTGGCGGCGGTCGTGGGAAACGCGGCCGTGATGGATGCCGCGCGGTCTACCTGGATCTCGTCGACACTGGCCGGCGAAGCCGTTGCGCTGGCGGCAGCGAACGCGGTACTCGACTGGCATGAGCGAGCCGAGGTTTGCGAGGGGCTGGCGGAGATCGGTGAGGAGATGCGGTCCTCCGTGGCACGAAGCATCGCTGCGAGCCGCATCAGCGGCGTAGCGCTGCACGGGTTATCGCCAATGTGGTTCCTGCGCTTTGATGACCCAGCCCGAGAGTCGCGATTCCTCGAGCTTGCGCTCGAGCGTGGCGTGTTGTTCAAGCGCGGTCCGTACAATTTTGCATCCCTGGCTCACGATGAGTCGGCGATCGCCGCAATCGAGAACGCCGCCAGCAGCGGGTTCGTCCAGATGCGTGAGGAAGATGACAGCGCTGGATCCTGAGTGGGACACACCTCTCCCCGACAGGGGGGCAGGTCCGCTAGTGGACGTTCACGCCCACTTCTATCACGCGCGATCGGGTCGCAAGGATTGGCAGGCGCGCAACGAATCGCGACTGCGTGCTGGCCAGCGTATCGGCATTTCTGTTCACATAGCGTCCATATTGGGCACATGGGGCTATACATCACCGACGTATTTTCCGTCGCCGAGAGATGTTTCCTTCGGCAACGACCAGATGCTCGCGCTGCAGTCTCGAGATCCGGCTCGGGTGCGGTGCTACGTCGTCGTAAACCCGAACGACACCATACATGCACTGGAAGAGATCGCCCGTTGCAACGAGGCTGGCGCGATCGGAATAAAGCTGGCTGCGAGCCGGAGGGCTGACGACCCGCTGCTGGATCCCATAGTGGAGGAAGCGGAGCGTCGGGCCCTTCCGGTTCTTCACCACATCTGGCAACACCGGCGTCGCGATTGGCCCGGACAGGAAGCGTCCGACGCCGTCGAGCTTGGCCGACTTGCCGTCCGGCATCCTTCGGTACACTTCATTCTGGCCCACATTGGCGGAGGTGGTGACTGGGCGCACACCCTACCGGCCGTGGAGGACCTCGCGAACGTGTTTCTCGATCTATCGGGTAGTGGAGTGGATCGTGGAATGCTCGACGCCGCAGTTGTCGCCGTCGGTGCAGGGCGACTCTTGTGGGGATGTGACATTACCATGGAGACCGGCCTCGCGAAGCTGCGCGCGCTTTCGGTGATCGGCCTCGACCTGGCAGAGATCGCCGCCGTGCGTTGGAAGAATGCGCATCGGATCTTCCCGGTGGGCTCCCTCCACCTCTCCACTGGCATCGAGTCAGAGCGAGCTGGGCGCGTGACCGCATGATCGACGTCAACACCTTCGTCGGTAGCTACCCGTTCCGCCACCTTCCACATCCTGATCCGGACGTGCTTGCGCGCGTTCTGGAGCGCGAGGGGCTGGACGGGGCGTGGGTCGGACATCTGCCGTCCGCCTTTTATCGCGACCCTTCCCCGGGTAACGAGGTGCTCTACAACTCGCTCCTGCCGCACGGCAGCATGCTGCGACCAATACCGACCATACGCCCGGATTGGCCGAAATGGAATAACGCTCTCGACGAAGCCGTGACGCGTGGATCGCCGGCGGTGCGTGCCTATCCGCCTCAGTGGGGCATGGCACCTGACTGCCGAGCAATGGCCGAACTTGCAGTGGCCTGTGCCGAGCGTGACCTGACACTGATTCTCACGACTCGCTTCGAGGATTTGAGGCAGCGCCATCACCTCGACACTGCCGGTGATCTGGCGGGAGCGGCAATACGATTCATCGCGAGATGCAATGACCAGGTCCGAATTGTCGTCACCGCGGCCGGACGGGCGCTGATCGAAGAAGTACACTGGGGGCTGACGCACGATGAGAGATCTCGTGTTTGGTGGGACATCTCGTGGATCTGGGGTCCGCCCGAAGATGATCTCGCACATCTACTCCAGACGTGCGGCGCTGATCGCTTTCTCTATGGCAGTGGGTGGCCACTGCGACTCGCGCAAACGCCGCGCGCTAATCTGGATATTCTGCCGGAGAAGTTGAGAGAATTGCGTCTGGCAAACGCGTCCGATGCTCCCCTAGCGCGCTGACGTTGGGGACCGCACATTACGGCCCGTCAAACTGGCGGCTTGCGGCTCCCACACCAATTTTCGCTCCAGGCATGCATATAAGCGCGCGATGACAATGGGTCGGAGGTGGGCAGCCTTGCCGGGACTGCTTGCGCTGGCTGCCATCGCTGTCGTGCTTTCAGCATACAGCGGAGCTTCTTCGCCTCAGGGACGATCGCCGCAACAACCCCTCGACTTCCCGCACCCACCGCACGTCAAGACACTCGGCATGAATTGCCTTTACTGCCATTTCTCGGCGAACAAGGCGCCGGATCCGGGAATGCCTGCGGTAGGGACGTGCATGGGATGTCATCTGGTCGTCGGACCTGATCGCCCCGCGACGGCGTCGGGGGAGAAGCGACGTAGCGAAGCCATTGCCAAGCTTCAGAAGTTTTCCACCGAGAAGAAGCCAATTCCGTGGGTCCGGATTCACAGGGTTCCGGACTACGTTCAGTTCCCGCACATGAGGCATGTCAACGCCGGCGTAACTTGCCAGGCATGCCATGGCCAGGTTCAGGACATGAAGCAGGTCTCGCAAGCCGAGTCGCTCGACATGGGTTGGTGTGTTAACTGCCACATCGGCAAGGTACGCGAGGAATGGAAGGCGCGTTACGACTGTAGTAGCTGCCACTACTAGGAGAGCGTTCAAGACGCATGAGTGAGAAATCGGGATCGCCCGGAGTTCGTCGCCGTGAATTCCTCAAAGTCCTGGGCGCGACGGGCGCGGCAACGGCAGCGGTGGGGTGTGGGACTGGAAAGGTGGAGAAGCTTATCCCGTATCTCGTTCATCCCAACGAGACCGTTCCGGGCGTTTCCGCATACTACGCTACAACTTGCCGCGAATGCTCCGCCGCCTGCGGAGTTATAGCCGAGACTCGCGACGGTCGCGTCATCAAGCTGGAGGGAAATCCGGTCCATCCCCTGAATCGCGGTGCTCTCTGCGCTCGCGGTCAGGCGGCGCTGCAGGGCCTCTATAATCCCGATCGCTACAGAACGCCGATGATACGGCGCAACGGCCGGCTGGCGCCGGCGACATGGGATGAGGCGCTTCAGCTTTTCAGCCAGAAGCTCGGAGAAGTGAGGAGCGCCGGACGTGCGGGAGGTGCCGTATTCATCAATCAGCACGAGAGCGGGAGCTTCCCGTTTTTCCTGGACGCCTGGTTGGCGGATTTCGGAATGCCGCGGCATCTGAGCTACGACTCCCTCGCCGACACGGCCGCGATGGAGGCGAACCGGCAGTCGTATGGCGTGGCTTGGCCCACGTTCGATTTTTCCGCCGCCAACCTGATTGTATCGTTCGGGGCCGACTTTCTGGACGGATGGGGAGCGTCGGTAACGCATCAGCTCGACTTCGCTGAAGCGCGCGCCAAACTGCAGTCCGCGCCGCGTTTGATTTACGTTGGGCCGCGCCGGTCACTTACAGGCTTGAACGCGGACGAGTGGATTGCGTGCAGGCCCGGGTCGGAGCTCGGGATAGTGGAAGCGCTTCGCGGAAACCGCTCTGTGGAGCAGGCGGCGGAACAGAGCGATGTGCCCGCCGAGCAGGTGCAGCGCCTTCGTGATGCAGTTGCGTCGGCCAGACCGAGCCTGATTTTGGCGAGCGGTACCACAGCTAACGGCGCGGAACTCGCGTTGGCTGTGAACGCGCTCAATCAGGCTTCGGGCAACGTGGGTGTTACGGTGAAACCATCGCTGCCCGTCTCAGCATTCGGCGGTGCAGTTCGAGCCTCCGACATTTATTCGGTCGCAGAGAGGCTGCGTGGCGGCCAGATTTCGCTACTCATGGTCAGGGGCGCTAATCCGGTGTTCACTTTGCCCGTGGCTATAAAGTTCGGTGAGGCAATGTCGGCCGCGGCGCAAACCTTCAAGGTGAGCTTCTCCAAGTATCCTGACGAGACCGCCGAGCTCTGTGATCTCATCCTTCCCGACAACCATGCGCTCGAGTCATGGGGTGACGCACAGCCGATTCCAGGAACGATCTCCATGCAGCAACCAGCCATGGATTCGGTTTTCCAGACTCGACAGACAGCCGACGTGCTCATTCAGGCAGCGAAAGGAAATCAAGCGATCGCAGCGCGCTACACGGCGCCGAACTTTCGTGAATGGCTGATCGCGCGCTATCCTGGGGGTACAACGGGCTTCACCAGCGCTCTGTCGGCTGGCGTGGGCCAGGGTGAGCTTCCCGCTCTGACCGCACTACCGGCAACACCAGGCCGCTTACCTGCGATAGCGCCGCGCCTCGGCGCGCAGCAGGGGGATTTTTTCCTGGTGACATATCCATCGCCAGCACTTGGAGATGGTCGCGGCGCGAACAAGCCATGGCTTCAGGAGCTTCCTGATCCCGTCAGCAAGATATGCTGGCAAACATGGGTGGAGATACACCCAGAGACGGCGAAGCGACTGGACATCGAGGCGGGGGAAATTGTGCGCGTTGAAACACCAGGGGGCGCGGTTTCGGCTCCTGCGTACCTGTACCCCGGAATTCGGCGCGACACGGTTGCCATACCGATGGGGCAGGGACACAAGTCATATGGACGATTCGCTCAGGGCGTTGGCGTCAATGTACGCGAGGCATCCGTAGCGGTTTTCGACCCGGCGTCAGGTGCCCTGGAGCAGGTGTTCAAGGCGTCGGTGACCAGAACAGCAGACTACGTTCCTCTCGTAACAACGGAAGGTTCCGCACGCCAGCATGGACGCGGCATCGCGCGTGCGGTAGCGGCTACTGAGCTGCGCGGTAGTCGCGCGACCGCCGGAAGAGAAGCAGAGCCAGATTCCGGGCAGGTGCAGCCCGGCCAGGCAGCTGAGACCGAGCACGGCGGTGAGCATGTCTTCCCGGGAGATGCGTCGCATGAGTTTCTTCCCGGCTTGAGATCGCCGACGGCTGCGGATGCGCAGGGAAGCATAGCCTCCGGCCTGGACGAGAAAGAGAAGGACATGTACGACCCCGGCCACTGGAGCGGAATGGCCAATCGCCGCTGGGCGATGACAATAGATCTTGCCCGGTGCACGGGATGCTCCGCGTGCGTCACGGCTTGCTATGCTGAGAACAACATTCCCACGGTCGGCGCTGCGTACCAGGCCAGGAACACTGCCGGCACGCGCGGAATGCCCGGCGGAAATATCATTCGCGGCCGAGAGATGGCATGGATACGTCTCGAGCGTTACTACGAGGGCGGGGAAGACGGCGGCACTGATTTCGACGTCGGCATCGTGCCGATGCTCTGCCAGCACTGTGGCAATGCGCCGTGCGAGCCGGTGTGCCCGGTGTACGCGACGTATCACTCGCCGGATGGATTGAATGTACAGGTCTACAACCGCTGCGTCGGAACGCGTTACTGCTCCAACAACTGTCCCTACAAGGTTCGATACTTCAACTGGTTCGGATACGGTGAAACCGACAGACCACAATATGCCTGGCCGGAGCCGCTGAACTGGCAATTGAACCCGGATGTGACTGTGCGCAGCAAGGGCGTGATGGAGAAGTGCACGTTCTGTGTGCAGCGAATTCGGGAGGCGGAACACCGGGCGACGGCTGAAGGCCGGTCCCTCGAGCCGGACGAGTTCACGGTGGCGTGTGCCCAGGCATGCCCGTCGCGCGCCATCACCTTCGGCGATGCGGCTGATCCGGCGTGGTCCGTTACATCACTGGCTGCTGACGAGCGAGCGTATCACGTTTTCGAAGAGCTGAACACGTTCACCGCGGTAGTCTACCTGAAGAAAGTCAGCCACCGGTCTCAAACCTCCTCCCCTGCCGGAGCGGCTCACTGATGAGCGACGGGACAACCCCGCCGCCAAGGCGGCCAAACGTGGGATCGGCGAACGTTCAGCTTCCCGCGGTTCAGTCCTACCATCAGGTGACCGAGGAAATCATCGGGACGTTGCACCCGACGGTGGCCTGGTTCATCGGGCTGGGCGTCGCGATTACGTGCCTGATCATCGGAATCGCAACGTGGATATTCCAGATCTACATGGGTCTGGGCGTTGCCGGTTACAACCCGCCCGTTATGTGGGGCGTGTACATCATCACTTTCGTTTTCTGGGTCGGTATAGGACACGCCGGCACCCTCATCTCTGCGATCCTGTACCTGTTCAGGGCTGGCTTCCGCACCACGATCTACCGTTGCGCCGAAGCCATGACGGTGTTCGCCGTGATGACGGCCGCCCTGTTTCCCATACTGCATCTCGGACGGCCCTGGAAGTTCTTCTGGTTGATCCCATACCCGAACTGGAGACTCCTCTGGCCGCAGTTCAAGAGTCCCCTGGTGTGGGACGTCTTCGCGATTCTCACCTACCTCACCGTTTCTACGACGTTTCTGTACATCGGCCTCATTCCAGACATCGCCGCGCTTCGTGATCGCGAGACGCATCCTGTGCGGAAGGCGATCTACAGTGCGCTGTCGTTGGGTTGGCGGAACTCGGATCGTGAATGGAGGCATTTCGCCCGCGCCTATCTGTTTCTTGCGGCCTTCTCCACGCCCCTCGTCTTGTCCGTGCACTCGGTGGTGTCGTTCGACTTCGCGATGGCTCTAACGCCGGGTTGGCATGCTACGATTTTTCCTCCGTACTTTGTGGCCGGCGCCATCTTCTCTGGCATAGGAATGGTGTTCACCATCATCATTCCGCTCCGCAGATGGTTCGGCCTGAAGCACTACGTGACGCTCAACCACCTGGACGCGGCCGCCAAGCTCTGTCTCTTCACCTCGCTCGTAGTAGGTCTCGCATACGTCACCGAGTTCTGGGTAGCATGGTACAGCGGCATCGAGGCCGAGCAGTCCTACTTCATAAATCGTGTGTTCGGCCAGTGGTGGTGGGCCGCCTGGATCATGCTTACCTGTAACATGATCCTGCCCATGTCACTTTTCTTTCAGAAGCTGCGACGCAACACGACTTGGCTGTTCACTCTGTCGTTGTTCATCAACCTTGGAATGTGGTTCGAGCGTTTCGTGATAGTCGTTCCCTCGCTATCCCACGAATTCGAGCCCTGGCAGTGGACCGGTTACGCTCCTACGTGGGTGGACTGGTCGATTCTACTGGGCAGCTTTGGCTGGTTCTCGATGTGGTTCCTGCTGTTCATCAAGCAGTTCCCGGTTCTCGCCATTGCCGAGGTGAAGGAGATAGTCGCGCCGCCCTTGAGGCTGATTCACGAGGAGCACGGAATCGATGTTTCAGGACTTCACGTCGATTATGAACGGGAAACGCCCGGAGAGCGTGACTGATGCGAGGCGTCCTGGGCGTTTTTCGCGAGCTCGATTCTACTGTGGAGGCCATAGGAGAGCTCAAGAACAGAAAACTCGGAAACATCACGGTCTATTCACCGACTCCGCGTCACGAGCTCGAACATGCCTTGCACCACGGGCCCAGCGTGGTGCGCCGATTCACGCTCATCGGCGGGCTGCTCGGAGCGACGTTCGGTTTCTGGATCGCGATCTGGGTGTCTGACTACTGGCCACTGGTTGTCGGCGGAAAACCCGTTGCATCCTGGGTTCCCTACACGATTTTCGGATTCGAAGTGATGGTACTGATCGGTTCCCTGGCGACCGTGGCGGGTCTTTTCGCCAACGCCCGCATTCCCCGTGTCACCATGACCGTGGGTTACGACGGGCGCTTCAGCGACGGCGACTTCGGCGTCTGGGTGGAGTGCCCTCCGGATCAACAGCCTGCGGCCAGGGAGACGCTCGAAAAATTCGGGGCTGTGGAGGTGCGCGGTGAGAGGTAACTGCGCGGGCTTGGGGAGGCTGATTATTATCACCGCCGTGAGTGGTGGTTGCTCATGGTTCACCGACTTCAAGGAGCAGCCGAGGATAGAGCCCTGGGAGGCTGAGTTCACCGCACGGGATTCCGCCGGCGTGAGGGTCATGGACGAAACGATTCCCTTCCGCGGCAATCCGCAATTTTCCGTCCCGCTGGGTGGGATTGCCGTGCCGGGCTACGTCGTCAGCTATGAGCCACTTCCGGGGACGTTGGATTCCATGTCCGCGGTGGCTAACCCGGTGCCTGTTTCCGAGAGATCGCTGGACAACGGACGCAAGTACTACCAGATCAACTGCGCGGTTTGTCATGGAGCAAACGGATCTGGGAACGGGCCGGCGGTAAAGTACGGGGTGCCGGCGCCAACGTTACTCACGCCCGTCACGCAGAATCGAACGGACGGTTATCTGTTCGGGATCATACGGAACGGCCGTGGACTGATGCCCACTTACGGCCGAATCGAAGAGATGGACCGCTGGGATGTCGTGAACTATATGCGGGCGTTGCAGGGCCGCGCCGGAGTTCCCGCCGACACTTCACCGGCAGGAATAGCGGGCCAGAACGGAAACACCGTACCGGGTGCGTCCCGCACCGCTCCCACCGTTCCCGTTCCTTATTTCAAACCGGGTACTACGGGACGCGCCGAGATGACCGATTCAGCTGTGCAGGTGCCGCAGCGGGAGCCTCCTCGGCCATGACGCAGCATCATGGCCCCACGTTCACGCGCGCCGAGATCCTGGACGCAACGTCTCTGCCACTGCCGCGCTCGGCCACACTGATAAGCGCGATACTCGCCGCTGTTGGCGGCATAGTCTTCCTGGTGGGAGCCTTGACGGGGGAGAGCCGCGCCTGGCAGGCACTTCACTTCAACTGGCTCTTTTTCGTCACGCTGTCGCAGGCAGGAGTGGTGTTGGTTGCAGTTCAGCGGATTACTTTCGCAAGGTGGTCGCGGTCCATCGTACGCTTTCTGGAAGGGTATGTTGCGTTCCTCCCCGTGGCGCTGCTACTGCTGGTCCTGATTTTTCTTGGGTCGAGGCAGATTTTCCCGTGGGCTGTGGAAGAACCCGCTGTTCACGAAAAGGCGATCTGGCTGAGCGGTACCGCGTTCATCGCACGCGACCTTTTCATGTTCGCCACGTTGACCGTTCTGAGTCTCTGGTTTGTCTACACGAGCGTGCGTCTCGACGTGGGCATGTTACCAGAAGCGGGAGCAACGTGGGCTCGCGGCCTGAGAGAACGCATGCGCCGTGGTTTCGGCGAAGAGCGTCGAGAGATACATGCTACGCATTCGTTGCAGGGAAAGCTTGCGGTGATTCTGTGTCTCGCCTTCGGATTCTTCTTCAGTGTGCTCGCGTGGGATCTCTCGATGACGCTGGACGTGCACTTCCAGAGCACTCTTTACTCGTGGTGGTTCTTTATGGGGGGCTGGCTGGGTGCCCTCATGACGTGGTCGTTGCTGGTCATGTGGTGGCGCAGATACCTGAACATCTACGATCTGGTTACTGAGCACCACTTTCACGACCTCGGAAAGCTCTGCTTCGCGTTCACGGTATTCTGGGCCTATCTGACGTTCGGCCAGTATCTCGTTATTTGGTATGCGAACCTGGCCGAAGAAACACACTGGATGCGCCTGAGGCTGATACAGCCGTGGCTCCCGGTTACGATGACCATAGTCTTCCTGGTGTTCGTAATCCCCTTTTTCGGACTGCTCTCACGCGCGGCCAAGGTATATCTGCCCACATTCATCACCTTCGCCCTGTGCAGCCTCGTTGGGCTATGGATGCTCCGATTCATCGAGGTCTATCCATCTCTGAGACCTGCCGCCACCGAGGTCCCCCTGGGATTGTGGGAGGTGGGTGTCGGGCTGGGCTTCATCGGGCTGTGGGGACTGTGCTACACGGCGTTCATGAATGCTTTCCCGCGCATGCGCGTGACGCTTTTGACGTCGAAATATCGAGACGACGTGCAGGTTGCGTACGATCCGGAGACGCTGGAAACGTTGCCCGCGCACGAGTAGCCATTCTATTATTGATGGTTGTACTCGGGGCGTTAGCTCAGCTGGGAGAGCACTCGGTTTGCAACCGAGAGGTCGCGAGTTCGATCCTCGCACGCTCCATTTCCCCCCACAGTGAATGCAGTCGCTCGATCGAGACGTCGCGCTGGAAAGAATTGCGGCGATAGGGTAGTCTGAGCTTTGTGCGCTGAAGAAGGCAGAGCGCAGCTTCTATCCGAGCAAATAGCGATAACCGCATGATAGAACCCGTCGAGCTGCTCGCCAGGCCGGACAAATGGTATCTCTCGGCGGGTGATGGAGTAATTTTCGCGCCGCCTTTTCCAGTCTGGCTGGACGCGCCGGGATTCTGGGACGAGGCCACCGTCTATCAGTACAGCTTCGCGCCGCTCTTCACCGTTACCGCGATCGACACAGACGAACGCGAAGTGCGGATGCTACCGCTCTCCCGGAGGTGGACGCCGGCCGATTTGACTCTGGAGTACGAGCTATCCAACGGCATGTCCGCCGTGGAGGTGAGGACCGTTCATCCTGGCGGAGTATTCGTCTCGGAATGGACGCTGAACGGAGGTGCCTCCAGGGCTGCGACCGTACACCTTGTTGCCTGGACTGCTCAAGACGTTCCATTGCTCGATCCGGTGGGTGTTGAGTGGAACGGAAGCATCACCTTCAGCCGAATCGTGCAGGATCGGCGGAACGTACCGTGCACGATCAAAGCCGAACTTGCGTGTGCGGGCGGAGCCACAAGCTGGTGTACCAGGTTCAGCGAACATACTGCGAACCAACCTCACTGGGCTCTGACGCCCTTCACCGAGCTTTGGACCGCAAACGGGCTCCCGGGGAGCGTGCGGCTGCCAGAGCTTCCCCTCGCTAACGAAGGCCTGGCCTACGCAGCTGTACACAAAAAGGTAAAGGTGGAAGCCGATGGTGCTTCAGTGGTCTTCGCTATGCGGCTGGCTGCGGATGTGGGCAGGGCACAGGAGGTACAGCGGCAAGAGATCGAGTCTCACGGCGGAACGTTCGAGTTCGTCAGCCGCCGCCGGTGGCAGGGACTGTTCGAAAGAGTTCCCGATTTCCATTGCTCTGATCCGTACCTGGAACGGTACTACTGGTATCGATGGTATGGTCTCTTTCTCAACGCGCTCGCACCTGGTGAAGGCAACTATGCCTATCCATCCGTGTGCGAAGGGATTGGGTTCTTTCATCAGCCCATCAGTTACAGCGCGCAATGTCATGCGCGCGAGTTGCGATGGCTCGCGGACCCGGAGCATGCGCGCGGGATCTTCCGCACTTTTTTCTTCAAACAGAAACCCGATGGCAGCCTGCACGGCCGCATTTACCTCAACCACTTGAGCGGTACTGATTTCTATCACGCGAACTGGGGTGACGCGCTGCTGGAATTGGATGCCGTCGCGCCTGACACGAGTTTTCTGCGCGAGATGTATGCGCCCCTGTCGCGATATGCCTCCTGGCTGGCCGAGACGCGTGACGCCGGCGAATCAGGGATGTTCGATGTGATCGATCAGTTTGAAACAGGCCAGGAATACATGTCTCGTTACCTGGCCGTGGATCCCGATGCCGACAGATATGGGTGGGAGAACCGGCTTCGCCTGAAAGGAATAGACGTCACTGTTTACGCGTACGCGTTGTTCCGCGCATTGTCGAAGATCGCTATCCGCATTGGCGCGGCGGATGAAGATCGATGGAATGCTTTTGCGGAACGCACGAAGCGGGCGGTTCAGACCAGAATGTGGGACCCGATCATGGAAATGTTTTTCGACTTGAATCCAGCGACCGGTGCACGCACAGGCGTGAAGGCGGCAGTATGCTTCTACCCGTACTTTACGGATCTCGTGGACGAAACTCACGTAGCGGGTCTCGAGCGTCACCTTCTCGACCGGGGCGAGTTCTGGACTTCTTTTCCTGTTCCCTCGTCGTCGCTGGACGATCCGCTGTTCGACGCGAACGCGGAATGGAAAGGAAAACGGTACGTCTGTCCCTGGAACGGACGAGTGTGGCCGATGACTAACAGCCATATCGTAGAGGCGCTCTCCTTCACAGCGATCCGTCTCGCCCCTAGGCTCCGCGCAACAGCGGGAGGGCTCCTCAGCCGATTCGTAAGGATGATGTTTCACGACGGCGACCTCGCCAGACCCAACTGCTATGAGCACTACAACCCGTTTACAGGCCACGCGTCGGTGTACAGGGGAATCGATGACTACCAGCACTCGTGGGTTGCCGACCTGATTATCAAGTACGTGATGGGCGTGCGCCCGCACGACGGCGGCGTCACAGTGGATCCATTCCCGCTGGGCTTGGAGTGGGCGGAGGTTCGCGGGGTAAGGGTCAGAGGCTCGATCCTGGATGTGAGGATCGATGGACAGCGGATCGCGGTAACTGTAGCGGGCAAGACCACGCACGGCCGCCTTGGTGAGGCAGTGGAGGTCACTATTTGACGAGGGTGCTGTTCATCGCTCCCACTGCGCATCGAGTGGGCGACGCGTACCTCGATATCGAGGCGACAGAGGGATGCATAGTTGATGATGTGGCGCACGATGGTGTGCGTTATGTCATCACGCGACGCCTGATTCCAAGGGTCACCATACAGTTCGTGGGCAATCGGCTCTAGGTGCTGGTGTGACTGTTTACCCTTTTTGCATCGTCGCCCTGATTGCGCTGGGATGTGGGAGCGACGCGGCGCGGCAAGAGACTGTACTGCGCACGACGTCGTGGGCCGATCCGTCCGAGGCGGCAATCGACGCGCTTGTCCTGCGTGAGTTCGAGCGGCGACATCCGGGAGTTCGTGTTATCGCGGAACCCATCACGAATCAGGCCGAATATCGCGAAAAGGTTCTCACTTCGATTGCCGCGGGCGCCCCACCCGACGTATTTCTGCTGGACGGAATAGACGTGCCCGCGATAGTGGGGCAGGGAGTTGTGCTGGATCTCTCGCGTTTCGCGCCGCGAGTGGGTGTCTCGCTGGACGCCTTCTATCCGTCGGTGCTCCAGATGTTCGCGCGTGGTGAACGCGTTTATGCATTCCCCAAGGGTTTCAGCCCGATCGTGATCTTCTATAATCGCAGGCTGTTCGATCGGGCCCGGATACCCCACCCGGCGGACGGCTGGACTCATGATGAGTTTCTCCGCGCCGCGCGGTCTCTCACGCTCGACACGGACCGGGATGGTGAAGTCGACCAGTGGGGATACGCGCTTGACCGACGCTTCTTTGCGTGGCAGCCATGGGTCTGGAGCGGTGGCGGCGACATTCTCTCCCCCGACGGGTCTCGCGCGAGCGATTTCCTCAACTCCCCGGCCACCGATAGCGTCATCTCTTTTCTGACGAGCTTGCCGACGTCGCAGGGAGTTGCGCCACGGCCCAATGCCTTTCGGGCGGTCAGCGGTAGCGAGGTTCGGCTCTTCTACAGTGGCCGCGTCGCGATGCTCACCTCCGGCCACTGGCTGATTCCACAGCTACGTCGCTACCTGGACAGCGACCGATTGGAAGTCGGAGTGGTCTCTATACCAAGCGTCGGACAAGGCAAGCAGCGAACTGTGATCTTCGCCTCGGGCTATGCCGTTCCAGCAAACACGCCACACCGCAAGCTAGCTGTCGAGTTGGCTGCGTTCATGGCGGGATCGTACGCTCAAAAGGTGCGGCTCGAGAGGGGTCTCGAGCTGGCGTCTATTCGTCACGTTCAAGAGGAGTTTGCGATGCACGATCCTTACGGGTTGGAAGACGATTTCGCCCGTCAGGTACCGTTTGGAAGCCCACCGTGGGGCACGCGGATCGAGCGATTCCGCGAAATCGAGGCACAGATGTTCGATGTTCTGGATCGGGTTCTCATTGGCGGCGAGAGGGTCCACGCGGTGACGACCGACGTGGCACGCCGGATCGATGGAATTCTCACCCGATGATCGGCGCTAAGCGAATGGCCATAATAGTGGCTGCGGGTGCGATTCTCATTTACTTCGCACTTTCGGCCATCGTCCTGGTCAGAACCTTCGCGAGCTACGAGTACGCTCGCGTGGCCGACATCGCGCTCTCAGTCGCGCGCGATTTGGCGAGAGAGCCGGAAGCGCAATCGCGCGGTGACTCCTTATTAATAGTGGCAGAGTCTTCGGCCATCGCTGCATCCGTTAGTCTCACTCAAAGCGATCGGCAGCGAATGTTTCGCGAGGACAAACCGCTCGTGCTCGGCTCTGGAGTCACGCGGCTCGTCACAGCCCCCGTCAAAGACTCCGATGACTGGGAGATAGTTGGCGCCGTTGGAGTTGCCACCAATCCGTATGAGAAGACCACCCTGCCACTGGCGATTCTGGTGCTTGGGGCCACCGCAGCGGGCGCGACGGCAGTGGCGGGCCTGAACCGTATTTCCAGTCGTTCAGACCGGAAGGCTCGAGGCATGATCGCAGTCTCGGTTGTATGTGCACTTCTGACAACAATCGGCATCCTTCTCCTGATTCGGGAAGCTGGACAGACGCTCCAGCCTGCTGACGCGGCGCCTCCAGCCGGCAGCATGCTGCCTCCAGCTGGCTTCCGGAGCACTGCTCTGATTCTGACGCTGATCATGACTTTGTGCGCTGCTACCGTTTGCGCAACTGGTTGGGTAGCGTCGGCCAGGAGGCATCCCGCGGCACTGCGCGAGACTCTCGTCGCGTGGGGATTTCTTGCTCCGAGTCTGGTGCACTTGCTGATCTTCTCCGCCGGCCCCCTGGTGTTCGCACTCTTCATCTCATTCCATCGGTGGGACCTGGTTGATCCAGTCAAGCCATTCGTTGCGGCGGCGAACTACATCGAGCTTTTCCGCGATCCTCTGTTCTGGAATGCGCTGCGCAACACTGCCATTTATTCCCTGTATGTGCCTCTCACAATGATGCTGGCCCTCGCCGCGGCGATGATCCTGAACCAACCGCTCCGCGGTATTGGATTGCTGCGGACCATGGTGTTCATGCCATACGTGGCTTCGTTTGTCGCGATCGCGATCGTATGGCAGTGGATCTTCAATTTCGATTTCGGCCTGTTGAACTGGCTGCTGGCTGTTCTGCACGTGTCGTCAGTGGATTGGCTGGGCAACCCGCGAACGGCGCTTTTGGCCGTTATGATCGTGGCAGGTTGGGTACAGATGGGGTATCAGATGGTCATCTACCTGGCCGCGCTGCAGGGGATACCAGAGCCCCTATACGAGGCCGCGAGTCTGGATGGCGCTCGGGCATGGGACCGGTTCCGCCACATCACCCTGCCACTGCTCCAACCCGCCAGCATTTTCATCTTCGTGACCGGCGTGATCTGGTCGTTTCAGGTGTTCACGCTCGTTTACGTGATGACGGAAGGAGGGCCGCTTCACTCCACCGACGTTCTGGTCTACCAGATATACCAGAATGCCTGGGAGTTCAGCCGGATGGGGTACGCTGCTGCCATGAGCTGGGTGCTCTTCGCCATCCTATTTCTGGTAACGCTGGCGCAATGGAAGCTGCTGAACCGCAAGGTGGATTATGCGTAGCGGCTCAGGGGCGCGCCGCCTTCTGGGATACGCCATGGCGGTGTCTCTCGCGCTTGTTGCCACAGCTCCTTTTGTGGTAATGGTCGCAACGTCTCTTATGGACGAATTCGAGGTCTTCAACTATCCGCCACCCCTGCTTCCATCCAATCCCCGTTGGGCAAACTATCCCGAAGCGCTCACGGCAATGCCGTTCGATCTCTTTTTCCGTAATAGCGCCATCCTCGCCGTGTTCACCGTAGCAGGACAGGTAACGTCAGGCGCGATGGGCGGATATGCCTTTGCCCGGTATCGCTTCGCTGGTCGCAATGCCCTTTTCGCCTTGTTCCTTGGTTCGCTGATGGTGCCCACAATTGTTATGTTGATACCACGCTTTCTGCTGGTGAACGCGATGGGAGGAGTCGACACGCTGGCTGGACTTGTCTCAGCGGAGTTGGTCGCAGTCTGGAGCGTCTTCCTGATGCGTCAGTTCTTCCTTACGCTCCCGCGCGAGATGGAAGATGCCGCGCGCGTGGATGGGGCAAGCGAGTGGACCATTTTCTGGAAAGTCGCCCTTCCTCTGGCCAGGCCGGCGCTGGCGACGGTTGCCCTCTTCGCGTTCATCGATGCGTGGAAAAACTTCTTGTGGCCGTTAATCATCACGCGATCTGTAGAGAACCGGGTCGTCGAAGTCGGGATTGCTAACTTCCACGGCTTCTACTACGCCAACTGGCCCTTCCAGATGGCTGCCGCGGTCACGGCTGTCGTTCCTGTGTTGATCGTGTTTTTCGTGGCGCAGCGGTATTTCATCCGCGGCATTCAGCTGACGGGCTTGCGTTAGCTGCGTTGTCCCCAGGAGCGGAAATAAGCGACAAAGGCGCCCGATTTTTTCGGGCGCCATTCCGCGGTCAGCATCAGTACCAGGCTTGCCTTGTCCAGCTTACTTCCGCTTGTCGTTTGGCGCGCTTCTCTCCTTGGAGGCCGCCGACTCTTGCCCCGACTTTTCGGACAGCCGCTCACGGCCCTGCGCCATGCCGACCTCCCTATCCTTGCCGGCTATTCGGATCTTGCGCGGCTGCGGCAAAGCTGCCTTGGGGACGCGCACGGTCAATACCCCATCCGCAAAATCGGCCTCGATCTTGTCCTCTTCTACGCCCTGTGGCAAGCTGAGGGCGCGGTAGAACGACCCGTAGCTGCGCTCAGTAACGTGCCACTGGCCATCTTCCTCCTCCTTTTGCGAGGCGGGCTTCTCACCGCGCACCATCAGAACTCCGTTCTCAACACTGATGTCGACATTCTCGGCTTTCATACCTGGGAGCTCGATTTCCACCGCGAGCTCCTTTTCGTTCTCCCTTACATCAATTGCAGGGGACCAGGCGCCTGCGCCCTGTCGGCCGGTGAAAGTGTCGTCGAACAAACGGTCGATATCGCGCCGAAGCCCGAACAGCGGGGCGAACGGGCCGCCTACTACAAGATTGCTCCGGTAAGTCATGGTATCCTCCAGGTAAGGGTTGTCTGCCACTATCGGAAGCAAGCGGTGTTCCCGAGCGAGTGTGCCGTTATGACCGGGTGGTTTGCCAGTACGACAAGGCCGCCGTCAAATGGGCATGCCGCCGTCGCCGTGTTTGGCCGTGCTCAGCTTGTCGGCGGATGCTTCCCGACATACCTTCGGGCCACGATGGAGAAACGGTGGAATGAGGCCTGAACCACGGATCAGGGTTCTGGTCGCCGAGAAGGAGGCGAATGCCCTCCGCCTCTTTCAAACCGCTGTCTCGGACTTGGGTTGGGAAGTCACCGCCCGTTCCACCGGTGCCTCGGCAGTCGATTGCGTCAGGTCGGAACTCCTCGATGTAGTTCTCACCGAACTTGACTTCCCGGATGTCGACGGGATCTCTCTGTTACGGGAGGTTCGTGCTCAGCCTTCGCCTGCGGAGGTCGTCATCCTGGCTGCGGATTCTCCCAAGGAGAGCGTTCTGGCTGCCATGCGGCTTGGGGCCTACGGCTACCTATCGTCTCCGTACGAGATGGCC
>JBHENQ010000104.1:0-31853 GCA_046261975.1 Gemmatimonadaceae bacterium
ATTGGCATCAAGCTCCAACGAACGCAGCGCAGAGCTACGCCAAAGAGGCTGAGGCACTTTCGCACCCGTGGACATTTCCGCTGAGACACACAGTTTGGTACTCAATGTCATTTATTTCAGCAACCTGCTAGGGACTAGGGATTAGGGACTAGGGATTAGGGATTAGGGACTAGGGATTAGGGATTAGGGACTAGGGATTGGGGAATCGGGAATCGGGAATCGGGGCTCCCTAATCCCTAATCCCCAATCCGCAATCCCTAGCTTCACGTAAGATCAAGGATCGGCCAGTCGTGCTGCAAGGCTGTCTGTCGCAGCCGCGAGTCCGGGTTCACGGCCGCAGGATGTCCGACGACAGAGAGCATCGGAAGATCGCTCATGCTGTCGCTGTACGCGAATGAAGAGTTGAGGTCCAGCCCTTCACGTTCGGCGAAAGATCTCATCCAGGATGCTTTCGTAGCTGCTGCCATCACGGGCGGCAGCACGCGGCCGGTCGCGATACCTCCGACGAACTCCAGCCGATTGGCAGCGTAATCCTCTATGTTGAGATACTCCAGCAGAGGTCGAATCGAGACGTCGAGTGCGCCGGTAACTATTACCTGGCGCAAGCCGCGAGCACGAGATGTTTCGAGCAAAGCCAGCGCCCCGGGCCGGATGGCCGGCTTGAGTACTTCCTCACAGAACTGCTCTGAGAAGAATCGCAGGCGATCCTCGCTTTCGCCTTCGTAACGGGCGAAGAACATGTCGTTGAACGTGCGTCTGCTGTAGATATCCGCAGCCTTGAAGATCGGAATGCTCGCAACCGTAGCAGCGGTCTTGAGCGCCGTTCTCACCAGACCCTGCTGACGCTTGGCGTAGAAGTACAGTGCATGCACCAGATTGGTGCCTACCAGCGTGCCCTCGAGATCGTAGAATGCTGCAGCCGCCATGCACGCTCCTCTTTCTACGCCACAATCCCTATTCTGGATCCGGCAATGTAGTAATTCATCGGCCGTGCGCTATCACGTAACCACCTCTCGCCTGCCTTCGTAAGTACGCCACGTTCCAGCCTCGAGTACCTCTGCTATCGCCGACACCGCCTCTTCGAGTTCCGAGTCAGCTGTGTAGAAGTGCGGTGCGATGCGAATGCCTGCTTCGGGCCGGTAATCCACCAGGATCCTCCGTGCGAGCAGCGACTGCGCCACCTCATACCCATGGGGAACGTCGAACGCAACCGTTCCACCGCGTTGGCCTGGCTCGCGCGGAGCCCGCACGTTGTAGCCCTGAGCATCGGCCAACTCGATCAGCCGCGCGGTCTGTCGCAAGCTCTTGGAGCGTATTCTGTCGATTCCGGCCTCACGCACGAGGCGCGGGCCTTCTATCGCAGCGTACAGGGCGGGAATCACCGGGGTGCCGTTCAGCCAGCGAAACGCGCCTTTGGCATAGTCCATCTCAGCCTCGAACTCGAAAGGACGAGCGTGCGCCTGCCAGCCGGTGAGCGCCGGCGCCAGAGTGTCGCGCACTGCCGGAGCCACGTACAGAAAGCAGCCGCCGGGGCCCCCACACAACCATTTGAGTACACCACCGGTGAGAAAATCGACTCCACTCTGCCTCACGTCCACAGGAATCACACCGACGGAGTGAAATGCGTCCAGCGAGACAAGCGCGCCCACATCGTGCGCTCGGCGGCATATGACATCCACGTCGATCACGAAGGCGGACCGAAAAAGGACGTGGCTTATCGCGACCAGGCGAGTGCGCTCGTCTATGGCGGCGAGCAAGCGATCGTCGTCTATGCCGATTCCATCATCGCTCGGCACAACGACGATGCGCGCGCCGAGCCGCTTCGCCAAATTATCGTAGACGTAGCGCACCGATGGGAAGTCCAGCGCTGTCATCACGATAGTATCGCGCGGCAGCGCGTAGTCCAGAGCCGACAATACCGCTGCCTGCGCGATCGACACGTTCGGGTACATCACCACTTCTCCCGGGCCTGCTCCAAGCAGCGGAGCTATCTCGTCACCTACGGTGAGCGGCATGTTCCACCAGCCTTCGGCCCAGGCTCGCACACCTCGTTCGTTCCAGGTTGCCGCGTAGCTGGCCAGTCGCTCCGGAACCGTGCGCGGCATGGCTCCAAGCGAATTGGAGACGAGATATGTGGTCTCCTGAAGAATTGGAAACTCGGCGCGAAACTCAAGGAGCGGATCCTTCACTGTGCGTCACTGCCGGACGGTGCGGACGTCAGCCTTCCGCGAAGAGAGGCTAGCCCGTAAAGCGCCGCCCCGAGGACGAGCACGGCAGCTACGATGCCGAGCTCGGCGCGTGTGGCGTTGGACAGAAGCCATAGAATCATCGCGACCGCGAGGAGATGGACTGTCGGCCCTCCGGGTACACGAAATGGTGGTCCACCCGACCGAACATCGCGCCGTCTCAACATCCATGCCGCGGCACAACAGAACAGGTACAGGGTGAGCACCGACACGTTGGCCAGAATCGCAAGCTTTGCGAACGTGCTCGTCACGGCAAGGAGGCAGACGATCGCCGCCTGCGTAGCGATGGCCAGATGAGGGGTGCGATAAGCCGGATGAATCCTTGCCAGCCAGCGCGGAAATATGCCGTTACGGGCGAAGGCATAGAGCGCTCGCGGCGTGGTTAGCGTCATGCCGCTCACGCTCCCGAACATCGAGATCGCAGCGCCTGCCGCGACCACTCTTGCCCCGATTGCGCCCGCGAAGACAAAAGCGGCAGCGGCCAGAGGAGCATCCCTCGCGGTTGCCAGCTCCGCTCCCAGAATACCCTGGGCCACCAGTTGCAGGGCGATGTAGAGACCCGTGACTCCGATCATCGCAATCGTGAGCGCCAGAGGAACCGTTCGCGCTGGATTCCGCACTTCTCCACTTGGTACCAGCGATGCCTCTACTCCGCCGAACGCGAAGATGAGCACGATCGACGCACGTCCGAGGTCTCCCCACTGTGGCGAAAACATTCCAGTGAGGTTGTCCACTCGCACGAAGAACGCTCCTACGGTCACCAGAAAAAGCAACGGTAGCAGCTTGGCTACCGTCACTACTTCCACGAGACGCGTGCCCTCTCTGACACCGCGTACGTTGACGAACGCAACCAATGCAAGCATAGCTACAAGAACGAGCGCGCGCATAATGCCGCCGCCGTCACCCATCGCAGGCCAGAAAATCGTCAGCGCGCTCGCGAACCCGCTAGCCACCGCCGCCGACGCGAACGAGCTCAGCAGCCACAGAAGAACGCCCGCGAGAAATCCCACGAACGGGCCGAAAGCAACTTCAACATACGCGTAAGGCCCTCCGGTGAGCGAAACCCGGCTGCCGGCCTCGGCGAAGCAGATGACAATTAGTCCCATGACTAACGCGCAAACCACGTACGCCAGAGGCGCCGCTGGACCAAGCTGGGAAGCCGCCACAGCCGGCAGGATGAAGATTCCGCCGCCAACCATGATATTGAAGATCGTTGCAGCCAATCCGCGCACGCCGATGGCGCGCACCAGCTCTGGTTCCAGGCCTTCTGCCTCACTTCGCTCGATTGTCATCTCCGCGCGCACCGTTAGCTCAAGGTCCTAGCTCCGTGCTAGCCCGACTCCCCACTCCCCCACTCCCCCACTCCCGACTCCCGATTCCCGATTCATTTCGGTATCGTACTTGCGTTGTGCATCCGGTTGCAAGATCATCCGAAAGCGTTGAGCTAACCAGGCACCTTACCATGCGTGCCATCATCATTAATAGGAGGAGGAGCGATGTCGAGTGTTATCCGCTTTACTCTCGGTCTTCTGGTAATCAGCGCTGGTGTTTTACATGCTCAGGAGCGGAGTCCCGTCGTGGCGGCTACTGCGACTGGTCCGACGATCGCGTCATCCAGTTCTGCGGTCCGTATGCCTGCTGAATCAGTGGACGCGGAGCCCGCATTCGCCGCATCGAGTGCGGCCGCCTTCACACGCAGCCACACGCTGATGATCGTAGGAGGAGCCATTTTTCTCACCGGTCTCATCGTAGGCGACGATGCCGGTACCGCGATCGCGATCGGCGGCGCAGCGATCGGAATCTACGGCCTGTACACGTATCTCAACTCGCGCTCCGGAGCGGAGACCGCATACTGAGGCTGCTGGCCGATCTTCGCCTGTAAGGCCTAAACGTCTACGACCGGCCTGCTACCTCGCTCGACCTCGGTAGCGAGCCCATTCGCCGCCCACGCGAGGAGCTGCCGCCGAACATTCGGGCGAACTGCCCGCTTGTACGTCGAAGCGCTGGGCCAGCTCCGTGAGCGTCGCGTTGCTTTCGAGGGTGGCGCGAGGCGGTCCCGTGAGACGGTCTGGGCGAGTGCTTCGTGATGCGCTACTCGCGTTGACTACTTGCCTACCCCAGACGTCCGCGTTGTTAAACCCTGGTTACGAGCGATGTATTTGAGTGCAGCGCCCTCCGCGAGCCGCGGGGCTTGGAAGAAAAAGCCCATGCTTAACGCTGAGGCGCCTTTGGGAACGTGCCACCGTTGGCGGTGTCGCTAGCCTTCCTTAGTTATCCTGCCTATCGCCCACCAGATATCCACCGGCAATGCCGAGGAAGACTGAAGAAATACCAAGCGCAACCCACTCATCTCCTGTCCAACCAGTAATATTGCCATCGGCCGTCACACCTATGACTAGAAAGACTGGAACCGCCACTAATATGCCCGCGGCCATTCTTCCTAGAAGCGACCTGACCAGCGGACGAAAAAGGCCGACGACGATCCCACCGACCACGCCTGCGGTGAAATAGGCCATTATAGCCCCGAGCAGAGTGATACCATTCCTGTCAAATGCGCTCGGCCCCAGAAGCAGGTATATCGCGATCGCTATGGCGGAATAGTAAACGGCAAAGAACAAACCTAGGATTATTCCCCACCGAATATTTCGTAGCACCCCGCGATCTACTGGATGGGAAGCTTGTGGCATGTCAGTGGTTTCTAGCTTCGGCAAGCTGCGCTAGCGCCTTTGCCGGCCTCCCATGTAGCAAATCCGGGCACAAAATTGCTCCACCCGGGAGATCCGGACATTGGGTCGTGCGCACGGGCGGCTAGTTGCCCGAACATTTGGGAGCCTGAACCGCCCATCATCACTGCGTTGAGTCGAGATAGCCCCGAGTGGGCTGCGCCTTGGGTTGCGCCTCGAGCAAACATGCCAGCAAGGTTAGCTTGACGCAATGCCATCACACCATATCTGAGGGCGCCCACGCCACCCGCGAACACTGAAGCATCTCCGATGGCTGTGAGTGCAAGGTCCGCGAGTGCTGAAGCGCACGCTACGCGGTCTATTGGCTTATTCTGCGACCCAGGTGAGCGTCTGTTGGGACTAGAGGTTGATCCGAAGCTAATGCCCCCGCTGGCGATCCCTTCCCAATCCTCTGTTCCCAATCTTGGTGGACCGCCAAACCCACCACCGCCGCCGGGTCCCCCAAACCCGGGGCCCCCGCCGCCGCCTGGAGCCGCCTCTGGGAACCCAATTACGATCACAGTTGCGAGACACCAAGGCTTCGGAACCGTGCAGTCCAATCCAAATGGATCCCAACCGTTAATAGGATCAGCGCCAGCGAATGCATACATGTTAATTCCGCCTGCGAGACCTATTGGGTCCTCGCTCATAAAGCGCCCTTGCACGGGATCGTACCAGCGGGCACGCATGAAGTAAAGCCGAGTCGAGTCAGGCTCCCACACGAGACCCTTCCAGCCTAACCGGTTCTCGGGCAGGGTGTTCACGAGAGTCGTTTGCGCGCCCAAGGCGTCGTACGTGTAGTGCTGCTGCACTGTCGAGCCACTGTGAATTCCGAGAACATTACCCGCCACGTCTTGAGCGAAGAAGCTGATGGAGCTAACAGTCGTCGTCCCCTTGAGGAACGCGTAGGGCCTATCGATTCCAGGAAAGTAGGCGTACTCGCCAATCCTCTGTGTACCCGTTCCGTTCAGTTCCGCGATCAGTTGATCTCCACTCCACAGGAAAATGCGCTCCACGGAGCCGTTACGGCTGCGCTTGACGAGACGGCCCAAGGCATCGTACTCGTAGCGCAATCTCACCGTCCCCGCGATCACGCTGTCGAGAATACCGTCAGCGCTCCAGTGGTACTGAACTGATCCACTCGACGCCACGTTTCCGTCGAGATCGAAGGTGTGAGCGACTCCGCGGAAGAGGGTATCACGATTCCCAACCTTGTAACCTGTCGTGATAGTCTGCCCACCCATGACACCGCCAGTGACGTTGCCTACGGCATCATACGAAAAGGTATCGCCGCCAGTCGCGGCCGAGCACGAGTAACCGCTCGTGGAGTCGGCCGAGCAGAGAGCACCCAGGGTTTGGCTGCGCGCTGCGCTGAGCCTGCCCAGCGAGTCATAGGCGAACTGCTTGTTCTCTATGTTGCTCTGCGAGCCGTTGTAGCGGAGCGTCTGGGCAATTCGCATGAGCGAGTCGAAGCCCGCGCCCTCGAAGAACGCCAGGTTCACGGCGGAATTGGCGTGAGACCTCTTGTACCTCTGGTGAACCTGTGTGAGCGTGTCGTATTGGTTGAAGCCGCCCTGAAAGGTCGTGAGCTTCCGCAGCAGGTCGTTTGTGTACGCCATGCTCGTCTTGTTTGTCACGTTGAGGACGAGACTGTCGAGCGTACCTTTCTGAGCGTTGTAGACGAATCGCCGCGTTGGAAAAGTCACACCACCCGCGATGTCGGTGTTGGACATCGAGTCGAGGCGGCCTGCCGAATCGTGGTGGTAGAACATTCGAAAGCGTCGGCCCGCGATCCGCGTGACCACGGAATCGACCCAACCATCCGTCGCGCTGAATATTGAGTCGCGCGAGACCGCATTCCAGGCAACGGATTTGCGACCGCCAGCGTCGTAGGCGAAGGAATCGGTCACGACATTGGTTGGCCCAGTCTTGGAACGGAGCCGCCCAAGCGAATCGAATGTGAAATCGATCCGCTGCCCTCGGCGGTTCGTAAAGCTCGCTAGCCGGCCTGCCGCGCTGTAGCGGTAGGCGTTGAACCGGTTCAAGGTGTCGGCAGGGTCGAACTCCTGCGTCACCCAGCCGAGCGCATTCGTAGCCTGGCGGAATACCTGGCTCTTGGCATCGGCAACACGAGTCAGGAAAAGCGCGTCGAATGTGAAGCGTGTAGGCGTTGCGTTGACGCCGTCATAGCCCTCTCGGGCCCGGTTGACCGAATCGTAGACAACCCGACGCCACGGTAGGCCATTCGCTTTCACAGCTGAATCGCGTCCAAATTGGTCGAAGCGAACGACTGTGAAGCGGTTACCGGGGGCCAACGTGCTGTCCAGATTTCCGAACGTTGCATCGTAATGCTTCGTGGTCCTGTGTCCACTCGGGTCGATCACCAGGGTGTCACGATCGCGGCCATCATAGTGAAACTTGACGACGTTGGAGCTTGACCCAGCCACACGAAGAGAATCGAGACGGCCGCGTACTCCAACGAACAGCCTCTTCGGAGCACCAGCGCGTTTGCCCCAGACGCTGTCTGGCCTCCCGAACGCGCCGTAGCGAAGAGCGACGGTAGAATAGTCCGGCCATGTCACTTTTGTAGGTAGAGAACCGCTGTACAGGTAGCGAAAGAGTCCGCCCTCGTGGTTCCGGATGCTGTCCGGCAGTACTCCACTCACGCTACTTCTATAGAAAGTAGTGATTTTGCTGAGTGCATCCGTGACTTTGAGTGGCTGGCCCCAGCGATTGACCGTGAAGCTCGTGCTTTGTCCGTCTGGTGCCGTCACGACGCCCTGTGTCGTGTCGGGACCGATAGCGGTGGCCGGAGTGGATGTCGTGGACGTCACCGGCACACCTGCAGTCTGCCACGCCCGAAATGTCGCTCGGAGTACGGTATCTCGGGTCGTACCGCCGCCGTTGTCGATCGCTACTTTGGGAAGCTCGATCCGGGTCAGCTTCCAGGATGAATCCAGAGCGTACACGAATCGCGTCGTGTCGCCTCGCCGGTTGACGATCCGTTCCAGGCGGCGCCTGCTTCCGACGAGGTCGTAGCTGAACCTCGTGGAGATTCCGTCGGGATCGGTGAATACCGTGAGTGTTGAGTCCGCTGCTACTGTTATCTGCGTCAGCCGCCCGCCGGTTGGCGAGCCGTCTGCGCCAGGCTCGCGGATCTCGGTTATACCGTACGTCCCGTAGCTCAACGCGATGTAGGACTTGTTGGCACCACCGCTGTAGGTGCGGAAGGGGTCGAAGACTTTGGTGACGCGTCCGGAGCCGTCGTATTCGATCGCTATGGTGTCGCTCGGTGCCGCGATGCTGGTCATCTGTCCGGCACTGTTGAAAACCATCTTCGTCGAGTCCGGATAAGCACGGACGAAACCGGAGCCGCTTAGCTTGAGGCAGCTGAAGTCTCCCTGAGGACTCGTGTACGCAGAGTTACAGGCAGTGGAACTGACTTTGGCGAAGTAGGCCGCGGAGCCGGCGCCGTCGGTCACCAGCGCGGAGCTGTCGCTCTGCAAGTAAAGACGCTGCACCCCGGAAACCGTCCACCCGCGAGCTATCGGCGACTTGCTCTCGTTGACCACCATGAGCTTGGTGCTGAAAGAGCGAGTGCTCACGCTCTCAGGATAGCTGGCGGTCACAATGATCTGCGCCGAATACATTCCGGTCGTCAAATCGGTGAGCTTGAGCTGGCCGGCGAGCCGGCGAGGCGCCGATGCGCCGACGAACCGGAGAAGCGTATCGCCGTTCGTGAACGTGCGGGTGACCCCGCTGACTGTTGCCTTGAGCCAAAACTGCTGCGGCACCACTGAGCCGTGCGCTAAGTATACGTCAGCGAAGACGAACGGTTGCGGCAACACCCGGTCTCCGTGATAGACGAGAGTAACGCTGCGCGGCGTGTTCAGCGAGAAGTACGGAACCGTAGCCTGTGCGTGAACTGGAGCGAAACAGCCTGCTTCGCAAAGCCCCGAGTTCTGGTTGTCGTGATTGTTGAAGCCGATGTTCCCCGAGTAGTTCACCGTTACGCTGACGGTCTTACTGTCCGTGTCGGTTCGTGGGTTCCCGTCGGTATCCCAACCCTGAGTTGTCGCGGTGAGCGTGTTGTTTCCGAACGCCAGCGGTACGTTGGTGCCCACGGCGGAATCCGGATTTGCCGAGAAATAGCTCGTGCGATTCACGCCGTTGACCGTGAACTGGAAGGTGCTGGGGTCGATGGCGTCGTAGGAGAGGCACGGCGGCGTCGCCTGCACCTCCCCGTAACGTACTACGATGTTCGCGACGACCTGCGAATAAGGGCTTGCTGGATACTGCGTGATTGTTATGTACGTCTGGCACCCGGATGTCTGAGCGGTGCCGGCTGCAATCGGAAGCACCGCAGCAAGGAGCGCGCTCAGGAGGATGCGGGTGAACGAAGGACGTTGGAACATGAGCAGAGCCTCCGGACAGGGATGAGCGGCAGTTGTTGTCATGGTTGGAGCAGTTTCTTGGCGGCCAGGATTATGAGCTCGAGCAGCGTGCGCTTTCCGTTGCGCGGAGGCGCCACGGAGGGATCGGCTGCAGGCGAGGGCACAACGGTGATTTGCGCCTGAACAGAAGCGCACGCGCCTCGCGTGGAGCAGATGCGTGCGATCAGCTCGTGAACGCCGAGCGCGAGAGTGCTGTCACTTCCGCCGGCGAGCGAACCCCAGGCCTCGGTAGCGGTCACCTGAAACGATGCCGAGCGATCGCGACCATCCATCGACACGCGAAAGGAGCTCGCGTCTATCGGGTCCGCGGGCTCGCCTGGCGCGTATCGAAATACCGCCACAGGCTTGTCTTGTGGAATCGCGCCTCCGGGCTCCGGCTGAACCAGAGCGACACGAGGGACGCGAAACGGAGCGATAGATGCCGGGGGCCGTGCGGAGTCCTGCTGCTGCGCTGGAAGAACCTGAGCGCGTAGCGCTTGCTGGGCTACGCCGATGAGAATCAGAGCCAGGTATCGAGCGCGCGTTCCGCCGAGTGACGCATCAAGAAGCTGAATCATGCGATACTCCCGCCAATTCGCAGTGCGCGGGCATCGCTTGGCGATGCTTCGCACCGGTTTCTACAGGAGTAGTCGCTGGTATGTGACAACCGGAGAACGCGCACTGCTACGGTGGTCGAGCTTACCGCCAGTCAGCTAGCTACCTTTCCCCCACTATGACATGGCGGCCGCTGCGATGCGCTGAATGCGAACCGCGCGTATCCTCGTCCGGGTTCCGAGCTTGGCGGTTCTTGCCCAGGTTGTTAGCTGGCTGCCTCCGCGAGCGTGTGAGGCCGGCGAGATCGCGTTTGTCGTAGACTCCGGCTCGGTGGAAGAAACGATCGAGCTCCGCTAGCTCAGCTTCAGTAAAGGCCGAGGCTAAGTCTAGGGCGGCTTTGCGCAGCCGTTTGCGCAGTCTAGCGACGCGGTGTGACACTCCGGACCGGCTGATAGCGAGCTTTCGCGCGATTTCGCTGTGCGATAGGTCACGGCACATCCACTTTAGCAATCGCGTTTCGTCAGCCCTTGCGTATTCTTGCAGTAACTGCGCCAGCCGCTTCAGCGACGGCCGGAAGAATAGTGCGTCCACGTCGAGACCGCGACTCGCGCGCAATGTGTGCTCCGAGCATCCGCCTGACTCGGTCAGGGTGCCGGCCTCCAGCCGGTCGAGCAACGCATCCGGATCGCGCTCTGGCCTGCGTCGCTCGCGCCGCCGCGCGTCTACCCAACGGTTGTGGCATGCGGACAGCAGGTAGCCTCCGATCGATTGCGGCAACCTGACGCGCCGCCCTATGAGCTCCATCGCGACGTCGTGTAACAAATCGAGCACCCAATCGCGACGGCCTTCAATCTCGATGCCGTACCGGCGCGCTTGTGCGCGTACGAGGCCCTGAAACCGATGGATGAACTCCTCCAAGGCTCCGGCGTCGCCACATTGCATCAGATAGACGATCTCGTCATCGTCGAGCGAGGCGAGCCATCGAGGCCGCGTATCGGAGTGGTTTGGCCGTGAAACACAAATCTCCGTGCCGAGAATGGCCATGGTCTTGATGTCTCGCCGCTGCTGGTCGACCGGTCGTTCCCGTGCATCTGATAGTCGATGAGCGGTGACACTCCGCGTTGACCCTCCAACAGGCGGACGAGACTGCTGTCATCTGGCCACGGCATGGCAAATTTCTTGTACTCTCTCTCATTGGCAATCTTCAGGAACGCTCCCCTAATGTTCGCAGGATCGTGCGGATGACCCTCGCTGACATGCCCGGAACTGCATTAAGAAGCATTAGTTTCTAATAGTGCCGTTGCTCCGTGACCATTGTTCGCGCCGGCGCGCCGAACGCAACTTTTGATGCCTCTCACGCGTCCGTGGTGTAGAGACTGGCAGAGAAGTCAGACTGGCTCCCTGTTCTCAGGTCTCACTATCCCTACGCCCGTAAAACGTGACGGCAAACGTTCCCCGTCTCACCTCTCTGGTGCTCGGCGGCGGAGGCCTCAAAGGCTTCGCTCACATCGGCGTGCTGCGCGCGCTGGAGGAGCGCGGAATCACTCCGGCCGTGTATGCCGGAACCAGCATCGGATCCCTCATTGCCGCCGCGCGCGCAGGCGGGATGAGCGTGAACGAGATGGAGCAACGCGCTCGAGCTCTGCGCAAGCGCGACCTGTTCCGCATCAATCACGTTGGTATGCTGCTCGAACGGATGCGGTCGCCATCGCTGTATCTGCCGGACCCCCTCCATGAACTCTGCTCGAGCGTCGTTCCGGCTTGCACTTTCGACGACATCGGTGCACCGCTATTAGTGAACACGGTCGATGTCGAGCGCGGTATCCAGCTCGTTTGGGGACTTCCCGGCCTTCGCAACGTGCTCGTCACCGATGCTGTCTACGCCTCCTGCGCGCTTCCGGGCTTCTTCCCGCCGGGTCAGGTGGGCAACCGAGTCTGCATCGACGGTGGGACCATCGACAACCTGCCCGTCGGCATCGCCGCTCTGGGCATGGACGCCGTCATCGCGGTCGACACCGGCAGCTCCGATCTTTCTCCCGCCACGGATGTCGGACGACACGGTTTCGCGGCTATCTTCATGCGCGCCGCGACCACGATGATGCACGCACTGCAGCAGCCTCCACTGGAGGGTTGGAGCGGCCCCCCGATGCTACTTATCCGGCCGCGTGTATCTCACCTTCACTGGTTCAATTTTTCTCAAACCGGCGAGATCATCGACGCCGGCTACCAGGCCGCGAGTGCAGCGCTCGAGCAGGCGGGTGATGCGCTGCTAGGTGGCAGCGGTGTGTATCCGCGCCGGTCGATCGAGGTCTCGGTGGACCGAAGCCTCTGCATCGGGTGCGGTACCTGCGTGGCACTGGAGCCCAACATCATGGCCCTGGATGCGCAGAACAAGGCGTTTGCCATCAAGCCGCGCTTTGACTGGTCGCCCGTTGATGGGAGCTTCGTTGAGAAATGTCCCACGATGGCCATCTCCGCTTCAACACTGAACGGCTCGGGCTCTCGCACATCCGCGCCGACGCGACAAGCTACGGTAGACGCCGCGGACGACTGACGGTCGGGAGTCGGGAGTCGGGAGTCAGGGATCGGGAGTCGGGAGTCAGGAGTCGGGAGTCGGGAGTCGGCTAGCACGGGTCCCTAGTCCCCAGCCATTAGTCGTGAAAGTCCTGTCTCCCGACTCCCGACTCCCGACTCCCGATTCATCGCCGCCACTGCAAGGCGCTCGTAGGCGCCAACGGCGCTTCTCAGTTCGTCGATCTCGATAAACTCATCGTCGGTGTGGGCCTGGAGAATCGATCCCGGACCGAAAAGATACGGCGTGCCCCAGGCAGTGAGCGCGGGAATGTCGGTCGCGAAAGACACGACCGAAGTGGGAAAGCCTTCTATCGTGTTCAGCTTCACCGGAGGCACGGCGATGCCGTGCTCGAGCTCGGCGCGGCCGTTCAGCCAGGCCTCCAGCATGCCGTGAACTTGCTCGGGTGGTGTTACAGTCCGGATCATGATCCGTGCTTCCGCGATCGCGGCGATGACGTTGTCCGCTACGCCGCCTGAAATCATTCCAACGTTTACGGTCGTGTTCCCCAGAACAGGATCGCTGGGCCACTCGAGTTGCTTCAATTCGTGTAGCAGATCGGTGAGGTCATCTATGGCAGAATGTCCCATATCAGGATAGGCCGAGTGGGCAGCGCGACCTGATGTGCGGAGTGTTATACGAAGCGCTCCCTTGGTTCCCATGGCTAGCGTGCTCTCGGTAGGCTCTCCATCGATGAGGGCGAGGCTCGTGGTTGGAAAGAGATTGGCTGCGTGGGCGCCGTCATGCGTAACCTCTTCTCCCACGACGAATAGAAGGGCGACAGGCACTTCCCGTGCTCGCAGGCGACGCGCCGCGCAAAACATGGCGGCGGCGATTCCCTTCGCATCGCAGGCACCTCGTCCCCAGAGACGCGAGCCTTCTGCGCGCGGCGCGATGTACGGCGGAACCGTATCCACGTGAGTGGATAGCGTGACAAGCGGGGAATCCACTGCGGTCGCGAAGATGTTCTCGCGACCCGTAGTTACCGGAATTCGCCGTACGCGCCAGCCGTCTTGCTGCAGCAGTCCGTGCAGAAAGTCGACTATTTCTCGCTCGCCGCCGCTGGTCGAATCGATGCGCATGAGATCCATCGCCAGCGTCAGCGGATCCAATTGCTCACCCATTAGCTACTCCCGACTCCCGACTCCCGACCGCTGCGATAGATTTAACTCTGTCAGCCAATGTACGGCCGGCCGTAAATGTCATCTCAATGAGCTTCCCGAATTCGTTTCAGAGCCAGGCGACCCTGGCCGTAGACGGCAAGCAGTTCACGATCTTCCGTCTCGACGCTCTCTCAGCGCTCTCTGGCAATAGCGTAGGCAGTCTGCCCGTTTCGCTGAAAGTGCTTCTGGAGAATCTCCTTCGCAACGAGGATGACGCTTTCGTCAAGAAAGGCGACATCGAGAAGTTCGCACTTTGGGACGTGAAGGCTTGCGCTCAGCAGGAGATCGCGTTCCGGCCGAGCCGCGTTCTGTTGCAGGACTTCACGGGTGTCCCGGCAGTCGTGGATCTCGCGGCAATGCGGGACGCGCTCGCGCGCTTGGGGGGCGATCCGAAACTCATCAATCCGCTCCAGCCTGCCGACCTCGTGATAGACCACTCCGTGCAGGTGGACGAGTACGGCTCGGAAGCATCTCTCCTCATCAACACGAAACTCGAGTTCGAGCGCAATCAGGAACGCTACGTTTTTCTCCGCTGGGGTCAGCGAGCACTCAGGAACTTCAGCGTGGTTCCTCCGGGGACTGGAATCTGCCACCAGGTGAACCTCGAGTATTTGGGCCGCGCGGTATTCACGAGCGAAGTGGACGGGATGATTCAGGCCTACCCGGATTCGCTGGTCGGGACCGATTCGCATACGACCATGATCAACGGCCTCGGCGTCGTGGGGTGGGGTGTTGGCGGCATCGAAGCGGAAGCGGCGATGCTTGGACAGCCGCTATCGATGCTTATCCCCGAGGTCTTGGGTTTCAAGTTCTACGGCAGGCTCCCGCCTGGTGCGACAGCGACGGACCTGGTTCTCACCGTCACGCAGATGCTCCGCCGGAAAAAAGTGGTGGGAAAGTTCGTCGAGTTCTACGGCGCTGGTCTCTCCAATCTTTCCCTCGCCGACCGCGCCACCATCGGCAACATGGCGCCCGAATACGGTGCTACGATCGGTTTCTTTCCCGTGGATGCGGAAACCCTGAAATACCTGCGCTTTACCGGTCGCGAGGAGCAGCACGTTCGCCTGGTAGAGGAATACTGCAAGGCCCAGGGGATGTTCCGCACCGACGATGCAGCCGATCCCGTTTTTTCGGACACTATCGAGCTCGATCTCGGTACCGTGGAGCCGAGCCTCGCCGGCCCAAAGCGCCCGCAGGACAGGGTCCCGCTCAAGATGTCTAAGCCGATGTTCCTGGAGGCTGTTCAGGTCGATCTGGAGAAGGCAGGATTCCCCGCGGGTGCGGCCGCCGCTGTACGCGCCACAGCCGTTTCCGCCCCAACGGAGTTGGCTGAGGCAGTCGTCGCAACTCACCCAAGTGAGATCGCGCATCTTTCGGGGTCAGTCCCCGTTGAAATGAATGGCACGAAATTCAATCTCCGGCATGGCTCGGTGGTAATCGCCGCGATCACGAGCTGCACGAACACCTCCAATCCCAGCGTCATGCTGGCAGCGGGATTGCTCGCGCGGAACGCAGTCGCGAAGGGACTGCGCACGCAACCCTGGGTAAAAACCAGCCTGGCGCCGGGATCCAAAGTCGTCACTGACTACTTCCTCAAAGCGAACGTCATGCCCGCTTTGAAGACGCTTGGATTTGATGTCGTTGGCTACGGTTGCACCACCTGCATAGGTAATTCGGGTCCACTTCCACAACCGATCGCCGATGCAGTTGAGTCAGGCAAGCTGATCGTGGCGTCAGTGCTTTCCGGCAACCGGAACTTCGAGGGGCGAATCAATCCACACACTCGCTTCAACTATCTCGCGTCACCACCTCTCGTCGTCGCCTACGCTCTGGCGGGACGCATGGATATCGACCTCTTCACCGAACCACTCGGCATCGGCTCCGAAGGACCGGTCTTCCTGCGTGACATCTGGCCTGCGCCGAAGGAAGTGGAGGACACCATTCTCTCATCGGTAAAGAGCGAGATGTTCCGAAGCCAGTACGCAAACGTCTTCAGGGGCGACGATGAGTGGCGCTCTCTGCCGGTTCCCGAAGGCGATCTGTACGCGTGGTCGGACTCCTCCACGTATGTGAAGAACCCTCCATTCTTCGACGGCATGACCGCGCAGCCGCCCGGAGTGAAGCCGGTTTTCGGCGCGCGCGTGCTGGCGATGCTGGGCGATTCCATCACCACCGATCACATCTCGCCCGCAGGCTCCATTCCCGCAGCCAGTCCGGCCGGTAAATGGCTCATCGCCCAGGGCGTGAAGACGAGCGACTTCAACTCTTACGGCGCGCGACGAGGAAATCACGAAGTGATGATGCGCGGCACGTTCGCGAACATCCGCCTTCGCAACGAGCTCGCCCCTGGCACTGAAGGAGGCTGGACGTCCATGTCTCCGGCAGGGCCCGCGATCCCCATTTATGATGCGGCGATGGCCTACATGAGCGACGAGACGCCTCTCGTGGTCATAGCCGGCAAGGAATATGGCACAGGATCCTCGCGTGATTGGGCTGCGAAGGGAACTGCGTTACTCGGCGTTCGCGCAGTGATTGCGGAATCATTTGAACGCATCCATAGGTCGAACCTGGTCGGAATGGGCGTGCTGCCTCTCGAGTTCATGAGCGGGGAAACCCGCCAGACTCTAGAGCTCACCGGTTTCGAGCGATACGACATCGTGGGTCTGGATGACTCGCTGCCGCCACGGGCCAGACTGAAGGTCAAGGTGACGGCCGGCGAGGGACGGGTCCGAGAGTTCGAGGCCACGTCGAGAATTGATACGCCGGAGGAGCGAACCTATTACCGCCATGGCGGGATTCTGCATTACGTGCTGCGGAGTTTGGCCAAGAGATAGCTCTCTCACCGGTCGTGCTTGAGCTGCTGGATCGATTCTTCAAGTGTGGCCAGTTCCTCTGTCGCGCCGAGGCGTTTATAGATCGCCTGCGCTGACGATGCATCCACCAGGGCTTGCGAGCGCGCTCCCATTGTGGCCAGCAGCTTGGACCTCGCCTCCAACGACTCGGCTTCCACGAGCGCTGTTCCGCTTTCCCGCGCGAGCGCAACAGCACGGTTCAATGATTCAAGCGCGTCCGCGGTTGAATCCATCGCCGCCAGCGCGACACCTGCCAACCTGTTCGCATCCGCGATTCCGGCGACATCGTGAATTTCCGTATAGGCATCTGCGGCAAGGCGGGCCCCAGCATGAGCCATCTGGGGGTCTCCCCCCATCAAACTCAGCTCGGCTCGTCCCGCGCGCGCCATTGCCTGGACCCTCTTGTCGCCGGCCTGACGACTGAACTCGAGAGCGCGCCGCTCATATTCGTCGGCCTCGGCCAGCCGCCTCATGTCGCGGAGCGAGATCGCCATGTTGTGGAAGCTCTGAGCGAGACCCAGAGTGTTGCCAATTCGCTGTTACGCTGGCACGGCAATCTGATAGAGAGCGAGCGCCGATTCGCGCTGTCCGCGAACGTTGGCGATTGCACCAAGGTTGTTGGTTGCACGCGCTATCAACACCGCGTCGTCATCCTGGCTCGCGACCTGCAATGCGCGTCCGAAGGCCGACTCCGCATCGTCCAGCTCCCCCAGCTCGAACAGGGCCGCGCCCAGAAGATTCATCGCGCGCCCTAGGGCCGCGCGATCGCCTGAGCGCTCGAGCGAGTCCGCTATGGGGCGGAGTTGGTTGCCCGCTAAGCGCGCTTCACCTAACCTGAGCTCCGCTTCGGCCAGCAGAAGCTTAGCCTCGGCAGGAGAAGATTCCACGGCCGCCGTGGCGAGCAGCTCTCTCACCCCCGACCAATCACTGGCCAGGGCTCGCTCGCGAGCTATCGAAAGCTGCGGGTCCGAATGCCACGGGGTAGTCATCGCGGCGTCTGATCGCCCTGTCAGTAGGCGATTGCGTACCGGGTGAAGCCCTGAATATCAGCTTCCACCTCGTCCACGCTTCCAGATGAATTGCTCGGTTCCCTCGTCCACAGGGCGCCCGGATTTTCCTGCCGCCAGATTGCCAGAATGGGCCGTAACGCGGCATCACCGCTGTCGACTACGCCATCCTCGTTTATGTCGTCGTCGGCCTCCTCATACTCTATTTCGAGCTCGGCTGGTCGCGACGGTACGAAACGAAGACCGCTTGGCTGAAAATCCAGAATAAGCCGGCTGAAATCCACGACCGCTATCGTTATCAGAATCGAGTCTCCCATGGCAATGGGCGTCCCATCCGGCCTGCGATCGAGCGAGCGACCATCAATCTCGAGCGTCACGAATTCGCTCGAATCCGTATGCCCAGGACGCGGCCGAAAAAACAACTGGCCCGTGCGGTCCACACCGCGCACGGCGTAAAAACTCACACTTGTCTGGACCCAGCGGAGGCGCGGATGGCGCCGGTCGCAGAAAGTTGAGCTCGACCTCCGGTTTCACCGCGTTGGCGCCAGTCGAGTCGCTGCAGCCAGGCAGACTAAAGACCATAACGGCCCACCAACCTGCTCTTCTCCTATTCATAATCCTCACCTGTGTCGGTTTCGTCGTTCGCAATTGCATCCAGTATTCGTTGCAGTCGCGGCCGGGAGATGCGAAGCCGGCGCGCAGCGTCACTTTTGTTTCCTCCACACATCTCCATTGTCTCACGAACCGCAGCGCTCGTGATTTCCCCGAGCGTGGCCGGGAACGGTAGGGATCCGGTGGGCATGGCCCGCGCGGAATCGGAAACAAAGTCAGCAGCATCCAGAGCGGGTCCTCCGAGCAGAAGAGCCCGCTCGACGGCGTTTCTGAGCTCGCGAACTGCCGTTCCAGGACCTCGACTTGAGTTCCCTTTCCCCGGCCGCCGTCAGAGCAGGCTCTGGAACGCGATACTCCTCGGCGAACCGCCTGAGGAAATGCCGTGCAAGCGGAACGATGTCCTCGCGCCGCTCACGCAATGAGGGCAGCTCTATCTGAACGACATTCAGTCTGAAGTACAGGTCTTCCCGGAACGCGCCCCGACTCACCGCGGCTCTGAGACTCAGTGTTCGTGGCGGCGATAATGCGCACGTCACACGTAATAGTTCGTGTTCCGCCAACTCGCCGCACGGTGCGCTCTTCCAGCGCGCGAAGCAGCTTGCCCTGCAATACCAGCGGCATGTAACCGATCTCATCCAGAAAGAGCGTGCCGCCATTTGCTACTTCGAAAAGTCCGGGCTTCGCCGAGGTTGCGCTCGTGAAAGATCCCTTTTCGTGCCCGAACAACTCGCTCTCGAGAAGTTGCTCGGGTATCGCCGCGCAGTTCACGTCCACGAAAGGCGCTTCGCGCCGTGGACCGTTGTAATGAATCGCCCTGGCTACCAGCTCCTTTCCGGTCCCGGTTTCACCAGTGACCAGCACGGTCACACCGCCATGAGGAATAACCCGTGACGCGCGATCCAGTGCCTTTCGCAGTGCGTCGCTGCTGCCCAGGATCCCATCGAATTGGTATTTCGTGCCCTCGGCGGCAGCGAACGAGCTACGGTCGGCATCAGTGCGAAGCCGGGCCGCGCGCTCGAGAACCCACGACCTGAGCAGGTCGTAGTCCACTGGGAGCGAGAAGTACTCCGACGCTCCGGCTCGAAGTACGCATACTGCAAGGCGGTGATCCTCCCGCGCTCCCACCGCGGCAATTCCCGCATCGCCGCCCACTATCTCCCGAAGCACCGGCTCCAGCTGTTCCTCGGCGCCGCCGCTCGAAATCACGGCAACCGTGCCGCTGATCCCGTTGAGTCGCGCTGGCTCGCTCACCCTCACGATCTCGAGCCCGCACTCCTCCGCGAGAACTGGCCACATGGCCGAGAACGAATCAGTGAGGGCGAGTAGAGTGAGCGTCAGCACCAGTAATCAACATGTGAGTGAACGCTCACCCTGCTCGCCTGGATTCAAAGTCAGGAATCGCCGGAGCCGTGATCGTTCCGGCCGTCGTGGTCGTCGTCTTCGAACGCGTCGAAAGAATCAATGATGTTCCGTGTAACGAGATCAGCGTTTCGTCCGCCGACGTTAGCAGTAACGGGGTCGAGAAGTGCTCCGCCCGGGGTCCTGAACCACGAGCTCAGGTCCACGTTGATCGTAATGTCCAGGCCATCCGAACCCACCACGAGGGGTGTGGCAAACTCGATTTCGTGTTCAGCCTCGAGTGCACTAGTGAACACAAACGGTTGCCCGTTGTAAGTACCCTCAACCCTTATGCTCACCTCCCTGAACGCCGGGTTGGCGTCCAGAAAAGCGACGCCGGCAACCTCATCATCATCGGCGTCCTCGATCTCCAGCTCGAGCTCGCGATATGTACCTGCCGGCACCGCAACTGCAACCGTCGCAGAGAATCCCCCACCAACAGGCACATCAACGAGCAGTGGACCAGCCTCGATCTCCGCGCAATCATCGTCGCCTGAACCGCTGTGGTTCGGACATTCTGCGGCGGATGTTCTCTTCAGCTCTATCTCCCCAAGTACGATCTGCGCCCTTGTGATCACCAGCGTACCTTGGGCATCGGAAATCGTCATCGGCGATCCCACCACACGTTGCTGCGCTACCGTCAAAACCGCTGGTGGCGCCGCTGAAACACTGGTGAACGAGACTCTTACCTGGTGCCACGAAAGCCCTGCTGAATCACTACAGGCCGCTGTACCAAGCACCGCTAGGCAAACAAGGGAGACACCGCGCATTACTACCCCTGGCTGGTTGGGTCAGCCCTTCGCAACCCTGTCCTGCTCAGGGCATATGTCCAGCCAGCCTATCTGATCGATCTCCGCGAACTCAAGTCGGTACGGAATAACGCGATATGCGTTTCGGTCGACATGGGCACTGGGAGTTGAATCAAACGTTCCGTTACAGGCCGTATCGTCTGCATACAGTGGGAGATTTGACGGTTAGCCCTGAACGGAGACTTGCCGCCGCGTAAGCTCGCGCGCGATTGCTACCGTACGGTAAATGGCCGTGCCGACAGATCCAATCGCGATGGCGACTATTACCGCAGCGAGAAGGGACCCAGGCACCCAACCCGCGCGCGACGTAACGGCCGCATCGAGCAGCGACGCCAGTGCCAGCGAAACTAGCCGCTCCGCGCGCTGCATGACACCACCGCGGCAATCCACGTTGAGACCTTCGCCGCGCGCCCGAGTGTAGCTCACCAGGAGAGATCCGCCGAGGGCAAGCGCAGTGGCCGCAAGAGTCCACGGAGAGCCGGCGAACCGGACGACAAGACCGACGAACATGAACGCTTCGGCAAACCGATCAAGAGATGAGTCCAGGAAGGCACCGTAGGGCGACGCCACGCCCCTCGCGCGAGCAATACGTCCGTCGAACACGTCCGCCACTCCACCGAGCAGAATGAGCCACCCCGCGAGCGCAAGCTCATCAAGTGCGAATGCGACGCCAGCCGCCGCACCGAAGACGACGCCAAGTACGTTGAACAGCGTGGGTGAGAGCCGCGCGCGCACGAATCCGCGCTCCAGCGGGCCGATCACCCACATGAGCCAATCGCGCACCCAGAAGCCCAGCAAAACGGTCGTCGGTCTGCGTGCGACATCGGAGTCCATCTGACGTGTGCGGCGCCTGAGCGCGAACACAGGCATGGTCAGAAGAAGCACCATCAACAGAAGTAGCGCGGAGCGATCCAGGGCTGTCATTTCAGAGGTCATTTCTGGGGACGGGAGAGAATGAACCGCACTGCCTTGGGCCAGAGAAAGATGAGGGGATACCTGCGTTCCCGCTCAGTCAGCTCGATCGGTTTGCCTGTGCGCCGCTCGATCTTCTGCGTGATGTATCCAAGCCAGTCATCGTAGAGAACAATGAACTTGACCCATCGCGTCGTCGCCCTGACCTTGCTGCGAACGAAGTACGCGCGAATCCTGCGGCGCGCCCTGGGATCTGGCGGCGACAAGTCTGAGTATTGGCCTTCCCCAACCCGGCGCAATACACCGCTGTCCGCCAGATGAATCAGCAGCGGTTCGTAGATTCGGCGTAGAAGGCGCTTCTGTGCCTCGAGCAACATCTCTATACGCTCGCTGGGTTCCGGCCTGATCTCGGCGCTGAAGGAGGTCCTCAGGAGAGATGCGACGTAGGCATCGACGTCGAAACGCCTCGGGAGGAAGGGCCTGCCCCAGTCGAACGTCCTTGCGCGCGCGTCGGCGATCACCCCCACGATTCTCGCTCGAGTCGCCTGGTCGCGCGTCCACACGAGCTGCGCGTACTGGAACAGACGCCCCTGGACGAAATGATCAGGAGCCTTCGCCGAGCAACGACGCTCGAAATCGCGAATGCTGAAGACCACGGTCTTCGCCCGCAAGGCAAGCTCCCCTGGTACGGATACCGCAAGGGCGTTGGGAGCCAGCACTCGTGCCAGCGTCGCCGCCGTTCCCGCCGTGAAACGGGGTCCGGTTGCCGCCGTGAATGACTCGTATGCTTCGTCGTAGTCGTCAACGATCACGAAAAAATCAAGTTCGGAACCAGGGCGCGCATCCGACCGCTGAACATGCGAACCGTAGTGAATCAGCGCGGCGGCGGACGGGCCGAACGCTGTGGCTATGTAGCCCGCAACACGGATGGCATCGTCCGACGGCGTGGAGTCCAACCCAAAGGAGAGCGCCGAGCGGAGGTCCGGGTCAGTGCTTGCGCGCTGACCCACTGTCACTGATCCGCTCCCGGGGATGGTCCGATTCACCCAGCGTAGCGGCGCGACACTAGGATTCGCTCTTGCTGCGCCGAGCGGAACGTTCAGCGATCAGTTTGCGCAGCCAATGGAATTTCTCGGCATCACCGAGCTGCTGCGCCAGAGTGCGCTCAATTGCTCCCGGGTCTAGCGGCTGAATCATTTCAGAGAGATCGGGATCCTCCGCAAGCTGGTGGCCAAGCCTGCCATAAAGCCCTGCCACAAGCTGCAGAGTCTTGGTCACTTCTTCCTCGGTGCGAAGGTTTATCTGCAGAGCGAGCTCCTCACGAAGCTCGGCGATCCCCGCTTCTCGTCCCTGCGAATTGAGCACGAAGATAGACAGGAAGATCGCCTCCAGCGAAACGATCATCGTCAGCAGGCCGAATGGAAACGGATCGAATTCCCGGAGACCCAGCAAGCCCGTGTTCCATAGAATCCATGTGACGAACCACACTGCATGAATCAGAAGAAAGCGCGTGGAACCCGCGAGCCGTGCAAGTTGCTCGGCGAAAACCATCATGCGCGTCCGCTCTTCCGCGTGCCGCGCCTTGATCGAGCGTATGGCGTAGCCGGTTTCGAGCGACCGACGGCGACGCTCGCTATTCCCCTCCACTGAGCCGGACAGCGAGTTGGTCATAGTGCGGGCCTGGGCACGCGATCTATGCGACGCGGCTCATCGAGCGTGCTCGCGCCAGCATGTCCACCATCGCGGCTCCGAACGCAGGCAGATCCTTGGGAACACGCGCACTCACTATGTTCCCGTCCACCACAACCGGAGCGTCGATCCACTGCGCGCCTGCGTTCACAACATCGTCCCGGATTCCCACGGTGGAGGTCAAACGTCTTCCGCGCACGATGCCGGCGGATATGAGAATCCACGGTCCATGGCAGATCGTGGCGATCATCTTTCCCGCTTCGTGGAGCTGACGCACGACGGCAAGCACATCAGCATCGCGCCGGAGCTTGTCCGGCGCCCAGCCGCCCGGCGCGAGAACACCGGCCAGCGAATCGATGGGAAAATCCCGTACGTGGCCATCAACCTTGCACGGGTAGCCATGCTTGCCCTGGTACACTGCCTCTCCAATTCCCGCAATAGGAGTGTCGTAGCCAGCCTCCTCCAGCCTGAGCTTCGGATACCAGACCTCCAGGTCCTCGTACTCCGGACCTGTCAGAATAAGAATCGTTCCGTGCGACATGACTGCAACCTCCTCTTTCGGGGCGCGGCGCGAAGCAACGTGCCGCTCTCCGCTGCATGCCCTGAGCGCGAGCAGAAATTCGGAGGCAGCAATATATGCCGCGGAGACCCCTTCCTACAGCAAGGCCCTTGGGTTGACGCCTCATAAAAACGCGGGGCGCCAGGTAACTTGGCGCCCCGTCTCAATACTACCCGCGAGAGCTACGGTCTTTCAACGTCGATTGTGTGGCCGACGATTGCACCAAGGAGTCCGCCAGCCGCGGCGCCGATGACCGCACCCTTTACGTCCCTTCCAATCGCGGCGCCAGCTATCGCGCCGGCCGTGGCACCAATCATTGCGTCACGTTTGGTGTGGCGGATGGGTTCGGATCTCGCGGGTGCGGGCGCACGGTAGATGGTCCCAGTAGATGCGCGCCGGGTAGATACGGGCTGCGGAGCCGGATACCGGTACACAGGCTGCTGCTGCTGGCCGTACACGGGATACTGAGGATACTGCCCGTATCCCTGCGCGTAACCCATTTCCATGGGCGACATGAATTGCTGCGGATACGGTTGCGTCGTCGCAGCGAGCGCAAGGTCCCTGCTCAGCGCCTCGTCCACGGCGGACTCACTCTTACCACTGCACGCGGCCGCTGCCAGTAGCACCATGGGAACTACGGCCAACCAACGGTATGTACGCATCTATGCCTCCAGTGACTTTGCCTCGTGACTCACCGGCCACTCCATCGCCGGCTCCACCATTCGGGGCTTGAGTAAGGCATCACTGGTGCCATGTGTTATCGGCGTCTGGAGGTGCCTAAGTGCGCTTGCCGTCTCCCGGAGCGACATGGCGGTGTCCCCCTTGGGAGACCTCCAGGCCGCTCGTGATGTACGTCACGCGCGTTGCGCCGCTGCGCGGCCAGGAGCATCTTCAGACTACACCAGTCTGGAGAAGCGATGTACCAGGTACCGAGGATGTTTCCCACCATCGCGGCCTTGATTCTCGCCGCCACCGCAATACCCGCCCGGCATGCCGTCCATGCTCAACAGACCCTGACGACCGTCACTTCTCCGAACGTTGGCCAGATGGCGCCCGACTTTTCGTTACCAGGTGCAACGCGGTACGGCACCCTCTCCACGCCGGTCACGATCGCGCAATACCGCGGAAAGACCATAGCACTGTCGTTTTTCTTCCAGGCCCGAACAAAAGGGTGAACGGTTCAAATGGAGGCGTACCGTGATCAGTACGCCACGATCTTCAATAACGGCCATAACGTCGTCTCGCTCAACGTGAGCATGGATGCGGACACGACTCTCGCCAGTTGGGCTCGAGAGAGCGACTTTCCAATGCTGTTCGCCAGCGACGTTGGCGGCGCCGCTGGCAAGGCCTACGGCGTTCACGACTCTGCGCGCAACACGAATAGGCGCGTGACATTCGTGATCGGTCCCGACGGAAAGATCGTTTACCGTGCAATGCCCTTCAGTGCCATGTCGGCCGACGCATACACTGAGCTGGATGCCGCCATCAACAAGGCAAGCGCCAAGCCCTGATCGCACGCTTATATTGGCGGACCAGCGCGAGCTCCTGATGCGCCTGTTCCGGGTGGGTATCGAAGCTGTCGGTCCCGCGCCTGCGCTCCGCGACGCACTCGACAATATCGACATACGCCGCCCACACCCCGTCTCGATAATTGCCCTCGGAAAAGCTGCTCATCCGATGGCACGGGCGGCGGTAGAATGGCTTGCCCGGAAGGGCATCGAGCCAGCTGGTGGCGTGATCATCGCGCCCAATTCGCTTCCGTCACCTCATGAGTCAGTCTCAGTCGCAATGGGTAACCATCCCATTCCAGGCACGGACTCCTTCTCCGCTGCCGGGCGGCTCGCCGAAGTAGTTGCGCGAGTACCACCGGACGCCGAAGTCTGGGTTCTCCTGTCAGGCGGGGCGTCGAGCCTGTGTGCGTCACCCGCGGGCTCCTTCACGTCCAACGAGCTGGTGGAGCTCTACAAGCTTCTTCTGGGGTCGGGACTCGACATCGTTGCTATCAACGCTGTGCGTAAGCGCTTTTCGCGTTGGGGCGCCGGTCGGCTCGCGGCAGCACTCCAGCCGGCCCTGATTCGCTGTTACGTCATCTCGGATGTTGTCTCGGATGACCTTGCGGCAGTGGGCTCAGGCCCGTGCGTCGCCGACGAGCATACTGCCGCGGATATTCGGAGGCTGCTCGAGACCACCACCCTGTGGAACCGGATTCCACCCACCCTTCGCAGCTACCTAATGACTGTCGAGGGGGATGCGACGCTCGAAACTCCGAAGCCTGGCGCACCGGCGTTCAGGACTGTCGAAACGACTATAATTGCCAACAACCGCAAAGCGGTAGATGCTGTTGCAGCTCGGGCGCGCAGACTCGGATTTGAAACCAAGGTGTTCAGTACGCCGCTGGAGGGAAACGCGGCCTCCGCCGGCGAGCGCATCGCCTCGACGGTGCTCGCGCACGGACGAACACCAGCCTGTCTCATATGGGGCGGCGAAACGACGGTAGCGCTCGGCACGTTGCGAGAAGGCGCTCAAGGGGGCCGCTGCCAGGAGCTCGCTCTATCCGCCGCCAGAAAGCTTGCCTCACAACCCCTGCCGTTGCCGGAGACAGTGACGATCCTTGCGGCCGGCACTGATGGCCGCGATGGACCCACCGACGCAGCCGGCGCGATAGTGAACGCTTCCACCTGGAGTGCGATAATCTCCACAGGCCGCGATCCCGGGCGTGACCTCGCAGCCCACGATTCGTATCCCGCACTCAAGGCAGCTGGCGCGCTGATTCACACCGGAAATACCGAAACCAACGTGATGGATGTCGTCATCGCAATTCGAGCCGCCTGATGACTGCAAGCGCACCATTCGCCATAGGTCTTGTCCAACAGGCGGTGAGCGCCAACCCGGCGGAAACCATGCGACGCACCGAGGAAGACATTCGCGAGGCAGCTTCGCGTGGTGCGCAGATCATATGCCTACAGGAGCTCTTCAACGCGCCGTACTTCTGCAAGGTCGCCGACGCAGAACGCTTCGATCTGGCAGAGACCATCCCGGGTCCGACCATAGAAGCAATGCAGGCTCTTGCGGCGGAGCTTGCCGTGGTGATCATCGTCCCGGTGTTCGAGAAGCGCGCCGCCGGCATCTACCACAATTCTGCCGCCGTGGTGGACGCCGATGGCTCGCTCCTCGGCGTTTACCGCAAGATGCACATTCCTGACGATCCGCTCTACCATGAGAAATACTACTTCGCTCCCGGAGAGATCTACTACCATGATGAAGCACGCGGACAACCGTCAGGATTTCGTGTGTTTCACACTCGCTATGCAACCATTGGCGTACTCATATGCTGGGACCAGTGGTATCCCGAGGCTGCAAGGATAACGAGTCTCATGGGCGCCCAGATTCTGTTCTATCCCACCGCCATAGGCTGGCATCCGAAGGAAAAGGTGGAGTGGGGTCACGCTCAGGCCGATGCATGGCGCACTGCTCAGCGCGCTCACGCCATTGCCAATGGCGTTTACGTTGCCGCCGCAAACCGCGTGGGGTTCGAGCCGGAGCCTGGAACCGACGGGCTCGAGTTCTTCGGGCACTCCTTCGTGTGCGATCCATTCGGCAGACTCATCGCGGAAGCCTCTACCGAACCGGCCATTCTCACTGCGAACTGCGATCCAGCAGTGATCGAATACACGCGGCGTAACTGGCCCTTCCTGCGCGACCGGCGCATCGATGCTTACGGGGCGATACTGAATCGGTATGTGGGTGGTTGAGAAGAACCGGGTGTCGGGTGTCGGGTGTCGGGTGGGGGGCCCCACACCCCACACCCCACACCCGACACCCGCTTTTATTCCATGAGACGCATGCCCGCCGAGTGGGAGCCGCATGCCGCGACCTGGATGGGGTGGCCGCATCATCGGCCAGACTGGCCGGGAAAATTCGAGGCGATCCCATGGGTATACGCGGAAATAGTCCGAGTGCTGCATCGCTCGGAGTGGATCGAGATCCTCTGCGCCGACGAGGAAGCGCGAGAGAACGCATCGAGTGCGCTGCGATCACACAGTGTGGATTTCGACCGCTGCCATCTGCACACCGTTCAGACTGATAGGGTCTGGCTGCGCGACTCGGCACCAACCGCAGTTCATCGCGATGACGGTTCGCTGGAATGGATCGGCTGGCGGTTCAATGCCTGGGCCAAGTACGAGAACTTCCTAAGCGACGCGCACGTCGGGCGCGCCATAGCGGATATTTCGGCAATTCCCTTGGTTGAAGCCGAGCGACCGGATGGCGCCGGGCGACTGGTGCTGGAAGGAGGCGCGATCGAAACTGACGGAGCCGGTACCTTGCTGGTAACCGAGGAGTGCCTGCTGTCGCCTGTTCAGGAGCGAAACCCTGGGCTGGATCGGGCCGGCTACGAGGAGGCTTTTGCGGAGTATCTGGGCATCACGCGCACTATCTGGCTTGGTGAGGGCTGCGTGGGAGACGATACGCATGGCCACATCGATGACGTGGCCCGATTCGCGTCACCGAACACAATCGTTCTCGCATACGAAGAAGATCCCGCCGACGAGAACCACGCTCGCTCACGGGACAATCTCCACCGGTTGGAGCTCGCGGCGAGGAAGAGCCCAGGCGGATTACGAATTGTGAAGCTTCCCTATCCGCGCGCGGTCGTCATGGATGGGGAGCGACTGCCCGCAAGCTATGCAAATTTCTACATCGGCAATGGCGTCGTCATCGTCCCTACTTTCAACGACGCAGCGGACCCCGTGGCACTCTCCAGGTTGGCCGATTTGTTTCCCGGCCGCCAGGCGGTAGGCATTCACGCTGTCGATCTGGTGTGGGGATTGGGCACTCTGCACTGTTTGACGCAACAGCAACCGGTAGCTCACGCCACACGGATGGGTGCCTGAGGGACCCGTCCTAAGGGGTTCGAGTCTCGGACGGTGGAGCTTCGAGCTTGGACGACTCATGCACAATCTGGCGACCCTTGACGGCCGCGTTGCCCACCGTCACAAGTCCGGCTAGTGAAGATGCGACGACGAGCAGTCGAAGCCCCAGCGGCAGAGTTACGGTGGTGGTGCTTACGGGCTCCCTCACGGCGACGCCGGATGAGGGGCCGCCGCGAACCAGTCGCCACCAGGCGAACGCGCTAACAGCGCCCATGAACATCAGAGTCCACATGGCTCGCTCGGCTGCTTCTTCGTGATCGCCGATCGCATCCTCGTCGGCGTACCAAGTGTCCTCCATAACGTGCTCCGCCCTTTCCCCGCTGAACTTCACCGGGTAGGTGCTCAAGCCAGCGAACGTGAGCGTCGCCACCGCATACAGCCAAACTGCGCTCCGGCGCGTGATCAGAGCAGCGGCACTCGCGACCGCTCCAAGCGCCGTAAGCACGATCGGAATGTGATTCACAACGAGGTGAAGATAAGGCCAAGTAAGCCGGTTCATGTCCTCTCTCCGGAGGCCTAAGCTTGCCGTTGCGCCAGAGCGAAAATTACCTCTTCATCCGAGGTCTGATCGAAATCCTCGTACCACGTGCCCACTCCGTAGAACCGATCGGGCACGCTCAAGCAGATCACGGCGTCGGCGTCGGTCGATAGAAGCGCGCAGCCTTCGCGTGAGCAAACAGGCGCTGCGAAGACGAGACGCGATGGATTCTTCGCCCTGAGCGCGATGAGCGCCGCGCGTGCGGTCACTCCGGTCGCAAGACCGTCATCAACCAGGATCACCGCTCGATTCTCCAGGGACGGGTTCTCCCGGTCGCCGCGGAACCGCGCCGTCCGGCGCTCGAGTTCCGCGAGCTCTCGTTGAGTCACCGCGTCGATGTATTCCTGTGAAACACCGAGACTGTGGATGGCATGCACGTCCAACACGCGCGTGCCGCCGGACGCCACGGCGCCGATACCCAATTCCTCCTGATCCGGCGCGCCCAGTTTCCGGGCAACGAAGACATCCAGCGGTGCGCGCAAAGCCATGGCGACCTCGCGCGCAACCAGTACACCCCCCCGTGGAATTCCAAGTACGATCGAGTCCTCATCCCCCAGGCTCGGCAGCCGCACTCCTACTTCGCAAGCGAGAAGCCGGCCGGCTTCCACGCGATTCCGGAAAATCAAGCCTTCCCCTTTTCTCCGGCGGGATCCATGTAGCGCAGGAACCACCGCGTCGCGTGCGAGCTGACCGCTTCCATGGCACCGTCCTCCTCGAAAAGATGCCCGGCTGATGGCACAACGATAAGCTCCTTGTCGCAGCGGAGCTCCTCGAGAGCCTCCTGATTCAGCGGAATGACAGGAACGTCCGCGCCGCCAACGATGAGGAGTGTTGGCGCGTCGACTTTGGGGAGGCAATCGATAGCGAGGTCCGGCCGGCCGCCACGTGACACTATCGCATTCACCTTTCCCCCCAGCTCAGCCGCAGCTAAAAGCGCCGCTGCGGCGCCGGTGCTGGCACCGAAGTACCCCAGGGCCAGCCCTGATGTGCGCGGGTCGGTGTCTAACCATTGGCTGGCAGCCAAAACACGCTTGCTCAGCAGCTCTATGTCGAAGCGAAGTCGCCCCGTCCTGGAATCGAGCTCCATCTCGTCAGCCGTTAGCAGATCAACCAAGAGCGTGCCAAAACCTACCTGCCGCAGATGTCCAGCAACGAGATTGTTGCGGGTGCTTCCGCGCCCACTGCCGCTCCCATGCGCAAAAAGGACGACACCCTTCGCGCCGTCTGGCAGGACGAGCTCGCCGAGAATCACAGCGTCACCGGCGGGAATGCTGACGGCCACCGACTCGTTCTCACTCGACACGAAGACTTCTCCTTAACGCAGCGACTCGACCACTATGAGTCGCGTCCCTGGAAGGTGCAAGGGTGTTCGCCTGTTCCCTGTCACCTGTCACCTGTGACCTGTGACCTGGTTCTCCACGCGTCACACGCGTCGCAGTTTGCGCAGTGCCAGCCCGGCTCCATCTCTTCACCAAAGTATTGCAGGATGTATTGCGAACGGCAGCGCGTAGTCTGGCAGTATTCCACCATGGCTCCGAGCTTCCGTTGGTCCATCGCACGCCGCTCTTCATAAGACGTGAGATCGGCGCTCAGGTCCACCGCCGTGAGTTTGCTCCCAATCCTCTCCCAGCTGCCGCCGCGATGTTCGCGTACCAGGCCGTGCCGCTTGAGCAACATGAACGTTATTCGTGCCTTGCGTGACGGTACGCCACTCTGTTCCGAAATGTCTACGAGCTTGACGGGTGTCTTCAGGGGATGCTTTTCGAGTGCCAACGCAACACGCGCAGCTTCAGAAACCTCCGGATACTTACCGCCCAGGAAGTAAGATTGGATGCGGCGATCCTCTACGCGGTAGAGCATCACGCAGAGAGATGGCTGACCATCGCGACCGGCGCGACCTGCTTCCTGGTAGTAGGACTCGATGGAACCCGGAAAGTGATAGTGAACGACGAAGCGAACGTCGCTCTTGTCGATCCCAAGCCCGAATGCATTCGTCGCGATCATGACCTTTATCCCGCCTGCCATGAACGCTTCCTGTGAAGCCTTGCGGTCTCCGGAGGCCATCCTCCCGTGGTAGAGCGCCGCTGGAACCCGCGTGCACAACTGCCCATACAGCCGCTCCGCCTCTCTGATCGTCGCAACGTAGACGACTCCACTGCCTGGGGTCTCACGTAGGATCTTCTCGAGCTCGGCATCCTTCACCGCCGTGTTGACGGCACGGCGTACCTCGAAGCGAAGGTTCGGGCGCGCGAAGCCGGTGATGGTGACAAACGCATCGCGCATCCCGAGCTGTCGAATGATGTCCTGTCGTACTTCCTCCGTTGCAGTCGCGGTCAGCGCGAGAATTCGAGGCCGGCCCAGCCTCTTCACCACCGAGCCGAGCACCAGATAGTCTGGACGGAAATCATGTCCCCACTGGCTCACGCAATGCGCCTCGTCCACAACAAACAGGCTGACCCTGCGCGTCAGAAGGCGGTCGAAGAACTCGCGATCCTTGAATCGCTCCGGCGTGAGATAGAGAATGGTACCTTCACCATCGGTTACCCGCCGAGCTGTCTCTCGACTTGCCGGTACGGACAGATGAGAGTGCATGGCGAGCGCCTCCATGCCCTGGGCGTTCAACTTGTCCTGCTGATCCTTCATGAGAGCGATGAGGGGGCTCACCACCACAGTCAGCCCGTCGAGCATCACAGCCGGCAACTGGAAGATGAGGGACTTGCCACTTCCGGTCGGCATGACTACCACGGCATCTCGACCGTTCAGAACTTCGCGGATCGAGCTCCACTGGCCTGCCTGAAAGGAATCGTGTCCGAAGCGGTTGAGCAGGACGGCTCCCGCCGTCTCCTCAGATACC
>JBHENQ010000105.1:0-45750 GCA_046261975.1 Gemmatimonadaceae bacterium
CTCCAGTCACCGACGTGATCGTAGTGGTCATGCCGAAAGAGAATACCGCGATCCACCTGGATATGATTTTCACTCATTTGGACCGCGAGATCTGCGCGATACATCCGCCGCATTTCGTCGGGGCCGAACGTCTTGCGGTTCTTCACCGCAGACGCGGCCAGCTTGGAATGAAAGAGATGCCGAACGTTTTTGCGGCATTGCAAGCGGTGGGTCTTCCGATGGAGCCGGTTTTCTGCGGCGGAGAGCGGCGCATAGTGCAGGAACGGGAGCAATGGGCGTCGGGATGCAACTTTCTCGCTGTCCGACCGGGGGTCGTTCTTTCGTACGCTCGAAACGAGCACACCTTGCGAGAGATGGAGACGATGGGCTTCAACGTCATCTCGTCCTACAAGTTCCTGACCGGAGAATCGCGGATCCACGATGGCGAGCGTTCCGTCATCACCTTCGAGGGTGGCGAGCTCGTGCGCGGAGGCGGCGGGCCCCGTTGTATGACTCTGCCGCTTATCCGGGATGATCCCTGGACGTGAATCGCGGAATCGAAGTGCGGCGTGCGGAGACAAAGCTTACTGAGAGGGCGATAGAGTGTTTGCGCTCCGGCCCTGTGGATCCGGTCAGGCTGATCGAGCACGTCTGTCAGATTCCCGGTGCTCCCCGAGTTATCGCGGAGCAGATGGCGTTCGCCCTTTTTGCGGGCCGTCCGGAGTTCGAGCGAGAAGAGACGGGCAGTTGGCGTCTCATCGACTCCTGGCTCGCTGCCCAGCGAGAAATCAACGGGGCCGAGCCAATTGCGGAGAGACACGGAGAGCACGTTCACAACTTGCGTGCACCTGGGATGTGCGCAGGAGAATCGGACTTGCTTTGCAATCTGTCCTATGTAGTCGTTGACGTCGAGACTACCGGTTCCAGCCCATGGAACGGTGACCGCGTGATCGAAGTTGCCGCGATTGTAGTTCGGGACGGCGCGATCGTGGACCACTTCGAGACACTTGTCAACCCGGACAGGGCGATCCCGCCGGTGGTGAGCGCGCTCACCCGAATATCATGGGGGATGGTGAAAGATGCGCCCCGGTTCGGAGAAATCTGCGACGACCTGCTGGCCACGCTCTCCGGAAACGTTTTCGTAGCTCACAATGCGATGTTCGATTGGCGCTTCATCTGCCAGGAGGTGGAGCGCGCCAGCGGACGCCGCCTGGTCGGGCGCAGGCTGTGCACGGTTCGAATGGCACGCCGCATTCTGCCTCACCTGTGGAGCCGGCGCCTGGACGTGGTCGCGCAACACTACGGAATCGAAATAGCCATGCGGCACAGGGCCGGCGGCGACGCCGCCGCGACCGCGCATCTACTGTTGTGTTTGTTGCGCGAGGCGGGGGAGCGCGAGTGCACCAGCTGGGGCGACCTTCAGCGGCTGCTAAGGAAGCCAGCGGCGAAGCGACCACGTCGCCGTCGAGCGATGCCGCGTTCCACGGACACGGACGCCACCGCGTGACCGCGCCGGCCCCGCTGCTTCAGAGCCGCCAGCTAGGCCGGTGGCGCATTCACGGTCTCCAGGCTGGAGGGCAACGTCTTGACGGTGGCGCCATGTTCGGAGTCGTCCCCAAACCGCTCTGGGAACGTCGCATTCCCGCGGATGAGCGAAACAGAATTCAGCTGGGCATGCGGTGTTTCCTCGTCGAACATGAGTCCGGACTCGTCCTCATAGATACCGGCGCGGGCAACAAGGAGAGCGAGAAATTCCAAGACATCTACGGCCTGGAGAACGCAGGTAGCGGTGGACGGACGATGTTGGAGGATGCTTTGTGGGCGGCAGGTTTTCGCACCGACGATGTCCGGCTGGTAATCAACTCACACCTTCACTTTGATCACGCGGGCGGAAATACGTTTCGCGACCGGGACGGTGAGGTTCGTCCGTCGTTTCCGAACGCGAGATACATTGTGCAGCGCGGAGAATACGAGTATGCCTGCCATACGAATGAACGCACGGGGGCGAGCTATTTCCCGCCTAACTTCGAGCCAGTGCGCGAGGCGAAGCAGCTGGATCTAATCGAAGGCGAGCAGGAGGTGGTGCCAGGTATACGCGTTATTCCGACTCCCGGCCACGTCCCCTTCCACCAGAGCGTGTTGATCGAGTCGGATGGCGAGAGAGCCTTCTTTCTTGCCGACCTCGTTCCTACGAGCGCCCACCTGCCGCTGCCGTGGATCATGGGCTATGACGTGGAGCCGCTGGTGACGTTGGAGACCAAACGCCGGATCCTTGCTCGCGCTGCCAAGGAGGGTTGGCTTCTCCTCTTCGAGCACGACGCCTCGGTCGCGTGGGGTCGCACGCGGCACGATGGGAAGAATTACGCGTTGCTTCCGGAGGATCGTCAGCATTAGCGACTGCGGGTGTCGGGTGTGGGGTGTGGGGTGTCGGGCCCGACACCCTACACCCCACACCCCACACCCCACACCCCCTCTTGCTCCTGCTTGACTTCCCAGTTCTTCGTCCTAACTTTCACAGCAACAACCAAATAAGCAGAGCAACGTTCGCTCTCACCCTCCGGCCGGCGGCGATAACCGCAGCGTGCTGTAGGAGTCATGCCTTGGGACAGCCGTCGCGTGACGGCTGCCGCCGCATCGCGGACTCCGGAGATCATTCGGAGTCCTTTTGTTTTCTTTTTGCAAGGAGTAATCGCCATTCAGGACAGTGCAAAGCGTGTGCGTGTGAACCGGCAAATCCGCATCAGTCCTTTGCGGGTGATCGCGCCGGATGGAAGTCAGATGGGAATTCTGGATCTCGAGACGGCTCTAGCCTCGGCCGAAGCACAGGGGCTCGATCTGGTCGAAGTTGCACCGATGGCACGGCCGCCGGTAGTCCGCATAATGGACTATGGCAAGTTCAAGTTCGAGCAGGCCAAGATGGCGCGGCAGGCCAAGAAGAAGCAGCACATCATTCAGCTGAAGGAAGTAAAGTACAGGCCTGGAATCGACGACCATGACTTCGACACCAAAACGCGCCATGCGAGACGATTCCTGGAGGAAGGCAACAAGGTAAAGGTGACGATGATGTTTCGCGGCCGGCAGGTCGCGCATCCTGAGCTGGGGAAGGACGTCCTCGACCGCGTGTCCACGGAGCTGGCGGACATAGGCAAGATCGAGACGGATGCCAGGCTCGAAGGAAAGAACATGACCATGATTCTCGTGCCGAAATAGAGGAATTCGCGACATGCCTAAAATGAAGACACACAAGGGCGCATCCAAACGGTTCAGCATTACCGGCACCGGCAAGGTCAAGCGGTACCGCGCCAACAAAAGCCACATACTTACCAAGAAGACCTCCAAGCGGAAACGCCGCCTTCGGCAGCCATCTCTCATCGCCACGTCGGGCGACATCAAGCGCATGAAGCGCTTGCTCCAGGCTTAGAAAGGGAGGGCGACACTATGCCACGCGTCAAATCGAATGTCGTGCGCCTGAAGCGCAAGAAACAGATCATGAAAGCTGCGCGCGGTGCTTACGGCGCGCGCAGCAAACTGTGGAAGGCTGCCAAGGAAAACGTCGAGCGCGGCTGGAAATACGCCTACCGTGATCGCAAGAACAAGAAGCGTGACTTCCGCCGCCTCTGGATCACCCGCATTAACGCCGCAGCCCGGCAGAACAACATGAGTTACAGCGTGCTCATGAGCGGCCTAAAGAAGGCGGGCATCGAGGTCGACCGGAAGATCCTGGCAGATATCGCGGTGCACGATCCAGGGGCTTTCTCGGCACTCGCCGGTAAAGCCCGCGGAGCTCTGGAAGCGGCGTGAGAGGACTAGGGATTAGGGACTGGGGATTAGGGACTAGGGAATAGGGAACAGAACCTGGCCTCGATCTGATTCCCGACACCCGACACCCGACACCCGAGCTCTTATGTTTCTTCGCGAATTCCTGGCAGCCTGCGAAGCGCTGGAGAGTGAAGGAATAGCGCTGATCTCTCAGGCGGCTGCGCCGCAGGAACTCACGGCTGCCCGGAACACGCTTCTGGGCCGCAGGAGCGGTAAGCTGACAGAGCTCATGCAGCGCCTTCCTGCGCTGACGCAGGAGGACCGGCGAGACGCAGGCTCAGCGATCAATCGAGCAAAGTCGAGGCTGGATGCTGCTCTCGACACGCGCGCAGGTGAGATTTCATCGGCCGATGTCGCTCCTCCGCAAGAAATCGACCTCACCATGCCCGCCCGTGTTCAGTGGCGGGGTGCGAAACATCCAGTCACTCTCGTAATCGAGGAGATCGAAGGCATCTTCCGCGAGTTGGGCTTCACCATAGCTCTGGGGCCCGAAGCGGAGCTCGAGTGGTACAACTTCACCGCTCTCAATTTCCCGCCCGACCATCCAGCGATGGACATGCACGACACGCTCTATCTCACCGACGACATGCTGCTTCGCACTCACACGTCGCCGGTGCAGATACGGACTCTTCAAGCCTACGAGCCGCCCGTTCGAGTTCTCGTGCCGGGAAACGCCTACAGGCGCGATTTCTTCGACGCATCTCATGCCCCGATGTTCGCACAGGTGGAAGGCCTGGCCGTGGATGAGGGCATCAGCTTCGTGGATCTGAAAGCTACGCTCAGCCATTTCGCCAATCGTTTCTTCGGAGCAACGAAGACACGCTTCAGACCGAGCTATTTTCCATTCACGGAACCGTCCGCGGAAATGGATGTGCAGTGCATGTTGTGTGTGGGCTCGGGCTGCTCGGGCTGCAAGGGAACGGGCTGGATGGAGATTCTGGGCTCAGGCATGGTTCATCCAACGGTGCTCGAAGCAACTGGGGTCGACAGTGAGCGCTACACTGGCTGGGCGTTCGGTATGGGTCCCGGTCGTGTTGCGATGCTCCGCTATGGGATACCGGACATCAGGTTGCTCTATGATTCGGACGTGAGATTTCTGCGGCAGTTCGCCTGATGAACGCGTCATATGAATGGCTGAGGACTTTCGTTCCGGTAGACATGTCGCCGGAAGAAGTGCGGGACGTCTTCACTTCGCGCTGTACTCCGGTTGATGATCTGGTTTCGCTGCGACAGGATCTTCGCGATGTCGTCGTCGGCCGGGTAGTCGAAGCGAATCGCCACCCCAACGCCGATCACCTCTGGGTCACCAAGGTCGATGCGGGTACCGGAGAATTGATCGACGTGGTCTGCGGCGCTTCCAACGTTCGTGCCGGCAAGATGTACCCATTTGCTCCTTCCGGTTCAGTGCTTCCGGGTGGAACCAGGCTGGAAAAGCGGAAGATTCGAGGTGCTGTCTCGGATGGTATGCTCTGTTCTGCGCGCGAGCTCAACCTCGGCCAGAATCACGAAGGCATTCTCGAGCTCGACACCAATTCGGAGCCGGGTACGCCATTCCTCACCGCTGTCCGAGTGGGCGATACGCGCTTCGTTATAGACGTCAACCCCAACCGGCCGGACCTACTCTCGCACCTCGGCCTCGCACGCGAGCTCTCCGCGGCTACCGGCGTACCGTGGTCCCTCCCGAAGATCCCTGGTCTGGTCGAAGCGAGCGAAGTCGCCATCGCTTCCACGCCGAGCGGCGCTAACCGCGCCGGTCAGGTTCAGGTAAAGCTCGAGGATTCGGAAGGCTGTCCGCGATACATGGGAGTCGTCATTCGGGGACTGCGGGTCGGTCCCAGCCCTGATTGGCTCGCCGAGCGCTTGACCGCGGTGGGAGGAGGAAGCCGGGCCATCAATAACGTTGTCGATGTCACCAACTACTTGTTGCACGAGCTCGGCCAACCCATGCACGCGTTCGATGTCGCCAAGCTCAAGGGTCCGGCGATAATTGTGCGAAAGGCTCGAGACGGCGAGATGCTGATCACACTCGACGGCGCGGCACAGAAGCTGGAATCATGGATGACGGTAATTGCGGACGCCGACCGCCCTCAGGCCGTGGCAGGCGTCATGGGTGGCAGGGAGAGCGAAGTGAGCGATCAGACAACCGATATCTTCCTCGAAGTTGCAACCTTCAGTCCGCTTAACACCCGGCGAACCCGGCGCGCGCTCGGCATGTCAACTGATGCCAGCTATCGCTTCGAGCGCGGCACCGACATCGAGGGGCCGCCAGCGGCGCTCGACCGCGCCATTCGCCTCATTCTGGCGGTAGCCGGAGGGAAGGTCGATGACGGAGTCGCTGATCTCTACCCTTTTCCGCGCGCTCCGCGCGTGGTGCCTGTGCGCGTCACCAGGGTCGCTCGTTTGCTGGGTGAAACCGTTCCAGCAGATGAGATCACGTCGCTTCTGCGCTCCATCGGATTCGGCGTCACCGGTTCCGCCGGCGAGGCCGCTTCCGCGGACGCGATAGATGTCGTAGTACCTTCCTGGCGTCCGGACATCTCACTAGAGGTAGATCTCATCGAGGAGATTGCGCGGCTCCACGGTTATGACAATATCTCGAGCGAGCTTCGGCCATTCCGGTTGGGTACAGTTCCGGACGCTCCGTTGGTGGCCGTCACGCGTCGCGTGCGCGAGATGCTAGTGTCGTCGGGACTTCTCGAGGTTCGTCCCATGCCCTTCGTCACGGGCTCCGAGAGCGATGATGGTTTTGTAAGAGTGCTCAATCCCATCTCCGAAAGTGAAGCATTTCTGCGCCGGGATCTCCTGGATTCCCTCTCTCGAAGGGCCGAATACAACCTGTCACGCATGCAGCATAGTGTGCGGCTGTTCGAGCTGGGCGCCGTGTTTGCGCGATCACCGGAAGGTACCCCTGTTCGAGAAGAATTCCGTGTTGGAGCACTAATCATGGGGGAGCGCCGTCCGCGTCATTTCACGGACGAAAGGCCTCCACTGGTGGACGAGTGGGACGCGAAGTTCCTCGCCGAGGAGCTTGCTCGGACAGCCAGAATCGCTTCCTGTGACGAGCGACCTGTTGCTCTTCGTCGCGGCGAGGGTGACCTGTTGTGGGAGATTGCAGCAGACGATGTGCAGTTGGGAGTCGTGCGTCGTCTGGCGCTGGATGCTCCTGTCTGGGCGGCTTCCGCCTTCGGGGTTGAGCTCAGGCTTGCCGTCGTCGATTCCACGGCGCCCGCTAGGGCGGCTGCCGGATCCGCCAATGCGGCCGCAGCCGGCTCCCTCAGGTACAATGCCCTTCCGTCGACCCCTGCTGCCGAATTCGACCTGGCCCTTCTCGTGCCGAACGAGATGACTGTCGCTCGCGTGGAGGAAACCATCATGTCATCCGCGGGCGAACTTCTGGAAGACTTGACCCTGTTCGACGAGTATAAAGGGCCGGGCGTGCCGGCCGGTTTGCGCAGCGTCGCGTGGCGGCTCACTTTCAGGCATCCCGAACGCACGCTTCGCGACAAGGAGATAGCCGCGCGGCGGGAGAAACTTCTACGAACTCTCGAAGGAGAACTCGGTGTCCGACAGCGAACGACCTGACCTGGCGGCTTTCCGTGAGCTCGAACAGATGATCCGCGCCCTCGGCGACGAAATGGCTGCTTGGCGGCGGCGCGCCCAACTGGCCGAGGGCAGGCTGAAGAACGCAGAAGCGCTTGTTGCTCGAGCGGGAATGCCCGACGATCATAGGGCAGAGACCCTGGAGCATGAGAATGCCCGGCTTCGCGAGCGACTGGAGGCGGCCAGACAGCGCACACGCTCCGTTCTGGATCGCGTGCGATTCATGCGGCAGCAACACGAAGTGGAGGCCGACCGGTGAGCGAAAAGAAGAACAGCGTCAAGGTCACGATAATGGGGGAAGACTACACCATCAGGAGCGATGCCACCGCTGAACACACCCGTGCTGTCGCCCGTTATGTGGACGCGGCCATTCGGTCGGTGATGGATAGCAAGACAGTTGTGGAGTCGCACAAAGCTGCGATCCTGGCTGCTCTTCAGATCACGGATGAGCTGTTCGAGGCACGCGAAACGAGAATGGAAATGGCGACGAACATGCGCCGCCTTTCCGGCGACATTACTCGGTGGCTGCCTCCGAACAAGAGAAGGTGACCACTATGCAGTGCTCGTGAGGACACAAAGTGCGCAGTGCGCAATCTGTGTTCTAATGAGCAGTTATCGGAGTTCCCCTCGTTGCCTTTTCGACGAATCCCGCCTAGTTTCTCAAGGAACACCTGATTGACGGTGCGCGGCCGGAGTCTCGGCCGCCTATCGGGGCTAGCTCCAAATACCGGTTACGGTTAGCGATGCCCAGTCCGAGCCCTTCGCCGGCCCGGATTCGGTTCGCGCTTCGGTAGCTGGACGGAGCTGCAGCCTGCAGTGCTTTCCTTCCGTCGTGCGGCGCATGCGCCGTGCTGGAGCATAGATGAGATGACCCAAACCGCGATTTTCGCCGCGCTTGGCGCATTCCTTGTCGCCGCCGCGGCGTTTTTCATCATTGGGCGCGTGCTTGGGCGCCGCTCCGAACGAGCCCGGCAGGCTCTGGCGAAGGCTACTGCGGAACAAACCTCCGTACAGATTCTCGCGGAGGCGAAACGGGACGCGGAAACGCTGAAGAAATCGTCGGTGCTGGCCGGAAAGGAAGAGATGATCAGGCTTCGCGAGCAGTGGGAGGGCGAGGCCTCCAAACGGCGAGAGGAACTGGAGCGTGCCGAGAGGCGAGTGCAGGAGCGTGAGACGCACTTGGACCGGAAGTTCGACATTCTGGATCAGCGCGAGAAGGAGCTGGGTCGGAAGTCCAGTGATTTCGGCCGGCGTGAAAAGGCCCTGAACGATCGCGAGTCAGAGCTCGAGAATCTCGTCGGAGAGGAGAGACGCAGGCTCGAACAGCTCGCGGGAATGTCCGCGACGGACGCCAAGGCTGAGCTGATGAACCGCCTGGAGGAAACCGCTCAGGCGGAAGCGGCGAACCGCCTGCGAGAAATCCGAGAGGCGTCGAGGCGGACTGCGGAACGCGAAGCGAAGAAAATCGTAGCGCTCGCGGTGCAACGCATTGCGTCCGAGCATACTGCCGAAATCAGCGTATCCTCGGTGCCCCTTCCCAACGACGAGATGAAAGGCCGGATCATCGGCCGCGAAGGGCGCAACATCAGAGCTTTCGAGTTGGCCACGGGCGTAGACGTCATCATAGACGACACACCCGATACGGTCGTGGTTTCCGGCTTTGATCCGGTGCGCCGCGAGGTTGCGCGGCTGGCTCTGAGCAAGCTCGTGGCGGACGGCCGCATTCATCCCGGGAGAATCGAGGAGCTCGTTGCGAAGTCCCGCAAGGAGGTGGAGTCCCAGATTCAGGAGCTGGGTGAGCAGGCTGCCTACGAGCTGGGCGCCCACGGAATGCACGCCGAGCTCATCAAGCTCGTCGGCCGGATGCAGTTTCGCACAAGCTATGGCCAGAACATTCTCCAGCATTCCAAGGAAGTCGCATGGCTGGCCGGGATCATGGCTACCGAGCTGGGGCTCGACACGGTGATGGCCAAGCGCGGCGCCCTTCTGCACGACGTGGGCAAGGTTCTCACCCATGAGCACGAAGGCACCCATGTGCAGCTCGGGGTGGAAGTGGCCACAAGATATGGAGAGAACCCGATCGTCGTGAACTGCATCGCGGCGCATCACGATGATGTTCCTCACGAGAGCGAGATCTCGGTTCTCGTTCAGGCTGCGGATGCCATCTCCGGATCACGGCCTGGAGCTCGACGAGAGGCCTTCGAGACCTACGTGAAGAGACTCGAAGGCCTGGAACGCATTGCGTCGAGCTACGCCGGAGTGGAAAAGGTTTTCGCGATTCAGGCCGGCCGCGAGATTCGCGTGATCGTGGACCCGGACGGCGTGGACGATGTTAGAATGTCTTCGCTGACGGAGGAGATCGCCCGGCGCATAGAGGGCGAGCTGCAATACCCCGGTCAGATAAAGGTCGTAGTGATTCGCGAAACGCGGGCGGTGGACTTTGCCCGCTAGGATCATTGATGGCAACGCGGTTGCGAAGACCATTCGCGATGAGGCGACCCGGGAAGTGAGCGGGCTGACTGCACAAGGTGTGCGTCCCGGGCTTGCAGTGGTGCTCGTCGGTGACGATCCGGCGAGCGCAGTGTATGTGCGAAAAAAGGGTGAGGCCTGCGAGGCATCTGGAATTCATAGTGTCACTATCCGCATGCCCGCCACCACCACGCAGGATGAGCTCCTCGCACGAGTGAAGTCACTGAACGAAGACGACACGATCCACGGCATTCTCGTTCAGATGCCCCTGCCCAGGCAGATTGACTCGAGCACGATTCTGCTCGCCATTCGTCCCGACAAAGATGTCGACGGTTTCCATCCGATCAACGTTGGTAAGATGCTTGCAGGCGACCGCAGCGGGTTTGTGCCCGCGACACCGGCCGGCGTTCAGGAGCTGCTCGTTCGCACTGGGTCGGACGTCGCCGGCAAGGAATGTGTGATCGTCGGTCGGAGCAATATCGTCGGCAAGCCGATGGCGGCGTTGCTCATGCAGCAGGGGCGTGGCGCCAATGCCACCGTTACCGTTTGTAACAGCCAAACGCGCGATCTGGCGTCACATACGCGCCGTGCTGAAATCCTCATCGTCGCGGCTGGCAAGCCAGGTATGGTCACCGGAGACATGATCCGGCCGGAAGCCATAGTGATCGACGTTGGAGTCAATCGTGTCCCGGACTCTTCCACCAAGAGTGGTCACCGGCTCGTGGGTGATGTGGACTTCGAATCCGCGCGCGAGGTGGCGTCCATGATCACGCCTGTGCCCGGCGGGGTAGGACCAATGACAATCGCCATGCTTCTCTCGAACACGGTGCGTGCGGCCCGGCAGCTTTCCGGCAACCACCGGTGAGCTTCCGCGCAGAACGGCCAACGCAGTTCCACCGGGAACAGCGGAACAGCGCGCCCGTGCCTGGTGGGTCGCCATCCACCGCGCTCTCGGTCGGCGCGTTGACACGTGTTGCCCGCGATGTGGTTAAGGGGGCTTTCACGCCACTCTGGGTGCACGGAGAGGTGAGCGACTTCAAAGCGCACCGAAACGGACACTGGTACTTCTGTTTGCGCGATGGCGCTGCCCAGATGCGATGCGTGGCATGGGCGACGGACCGGCGCATTCCCGCGCCGCCCGATGAAGGCATGCGAGTCGTCGCGTTCGGACGGCTCACGGTCTATCAGGCGCGCTGCGACATGCAGTTTGTGGTGACCGAGCTGGATGCGATGGGAGACGGACTCCGTCGCAAGGGCCTCGATATGGCGCGTGCCAGACTCGAGAGCGATGGCCTCTTGGCTCCCGGACGAAAACGCCGTCTCCCACGTTTGCCGCGGTGTGTTGCCGTTGTTACCAGTCCGGACGGCGCGGCATTGCAGGACATAGTGTCGATAATTCGGCGTCGCTGCCCCATCGTGCAAATCGTGGTCGTTCCCACGCGAGTGCAGGGGGACAGCGCGCCCCTCGAGATAGTCGCGGCTATTCGCAGAGTGAGTAGGTGGGGCCGCGCAGACGCTGTGATCATCGGACGCGGTGGAGGCGCTCGCGAAGACCTCTGGGCTTTCAACGAGGAGCGTGTCGCCCGAGCGGTCGCAGCTTGCCCCGCCCCCACAATTTCCGCCGTAGGTCATGAGGTAGACGTTACTCTTTGTGATCTGGTGGCCGACGTCAGAGCGGCAACTCCCTCGGCTGCCGCGGAAGCGGCCGTGCCGGTTCTCTCCAACGAGAAGGCCAACGTTGCGTCCCTCAGACTTGCGCTCAGCTCGGCCCTGGTGCGGCGTGCAGCGCGCGCCGGAGAACGACTGCTGCGCTCCGCGCGTCACCTTTCACTCGTGGCCTCCCGCTCTACTGAACGCCGACGGTCTCGGCTGGAGAACCTCGCCGGTCGTCTGCACGCCCTTAGTCCCCTCGCCACGCTGGCCCGCGGATACGCAGTCGCCCGTGCACTGGATGGAGAGGCTCTCACGAGTACTGGCCAGTTTGAGCCGGGCCTGAAGTTTTCGCTGCAATTGCGCGACGGAGTCGTCGCTGCCACTGCTGGCGACGCGATCCCTCCAGCCGCCCTTCCACCCGCCTGACCCGACACCCGACACCCGACACCCGACCCATGTCTTACGAATCCGACATTGCCCGTATCGAAGCCATCGTCACGGAGTTGGAGCGCAACGATGTCGAGCTGGACCGCGCGCTCAAGCTGTTCGAGGAAGGTATGGTGCGCGTGCAGGCGGCGCAGCAGGCGCTCTCTGCTGCCGAGGTGCAGGTGCGCCGCCTGGTCGAACGCGGAGATGGCAGTTTCACCCTCGGCGATCTTGGAGGATGAGCTCGCCTTCTGCCGGCGCAATCGGCGCCCTCAGAGAGGATGATGGTTTTCTCCAGCATCGGACCGAAGTGGACGGTGCTCTGGAGGTTATTTGCGACCGGTACCTTCCGGATGTGTCGCGGACAGTCGCGGGAGCCATTCGATACAGCCTGCTCGGCGAAGGGAAACGGTTGCGTCCGATTTTGCTAATCTGCGCGTACCGCGCGGCCGGCGGCCATGGCGATGCCACGCTGCTAGCGGCCGCGGTCGAGGTTGTGCACGCGTATTCTCTGGTGCACGACGATCTTCCGTGCATGGACGACGATGACATGCGGCGGGGCAGGCCAACCACGCACCGAATGTACGGTGTCGGCGTGGCTGCCGCGGCGGGTCTGGCAATGGTGCCCATGGCCGCTCTCGCAGCGCTGGACGGAGCGGAGGCTCTCGGGTTGCCCGTCGGCGCGTGTGGTGCCATCGTTGGAGAGTTGATGTGTGCCTCCGGCGCCAGCGGAATGGTTGGTGGTCAGTTGCTTGACCTGGAGGCTGAGGGTAGCCCCACTGCACGGGGTGGGTTTACGCTGTCAGTGGCTGAGCTCGAGCGGATTCACCGGCTGAAGACCGGCCAGCTCATTGCTGCTTCGGTCCGTATCGGTGGGATGGCGGCAGGACTCAAGGGGCGCGGCCCGAAGAAGGCCGAAGCTCTCGATCGTTACGGCGAGGCCCTCGGGCTGGCGTTTCAGATTGCCGACGACGTCCTCGACGCCACGTCTACCAGCGATCGTCTCGGAAAGACCGCAGGGCGCGACGCTGTTTTGAAAAAAAGCACGTTTCCCTCTGTTCTGGGAGTCACAGAAGCCATTGCGCGTGCCAACGCTCTGGCTGTAGAGGCACGCGACGCGTTATCTGAGGCTGACATGCTGACGGCAGAACTTGAACGGCTCGCACAATTCGTTGTCGTGAGGCGATGGTAATGCCAACCCGGCGTAATCAGGTGCCTTTCGCCTTGCTCGACAGGATCGATTCGCCAGCCGACCTCAAGGGCCTGTCGCGCGAGGAGCTCGTCGATCTGGCCGCCCAGATGCGCGCCTTTCTGATCGATAGTTGTTCCCGTACCGGCGGCCACATTGGAGCCGGGCTCGGAGTGATCGAGCTCGCCGTCGCGCTCCATTATGTATTCGACGCGCCGAGGGATCAGATCGTCTGGGACGTGGGTCATCAAGGCTACCCGCACAAGCTTCTCACAGGGCGGAGGAGAGCCTTTTCCTCGCTGAGACAGGAAGGCGGAATCTCGGGCTTTCTCAAGCGTGACGAGAGCGAGTACGACACGTTTGGCGCGGGACACGCCGCGACCGCTATTTCCTCAGCTCTTGGGATGGCGACGGCTCGCGATCTCGAAAGCGAGGATTATCGGGTGGTGAGTGTGGTTGGTGACGGCGCGTTGACATGTGGACTGTCTTACGAAGGTCTCAATAATGCGGGTGCTTCCGGGCGCGATATCATCGTCGTTCTGAACGACAACGAGATGTCGATTGCCCCCAATGTGGGTGCAATATCCCGCTACCTCGTGTCCATCCAGCGCAATCCCATTTACAATCGCCTGCGCAGCGCCATCGGTCACGTGGTAAACGAGCTGCCCGGACCGCTTTCGGGCGTCGGAACCGTAGTGAGAAAATGGGAGGAGAGCATGAAGTCTTTTCTCACTCCGGGAGTTCTTTTCGAGGAGCTGGGATTTCGCTATTTCGGCCCCATAGACGGCCACGACCTGGGCGTTCTCATCGAAACGCTCGCTGCCGTGCGTGATCTTCGCGCTCCGCGCCTGGTTCATGTAATCACTCAGAAGGGGAAGGGCTTTCCTGCCGGCGAGCACCACGAGAAATGGCACGCCCTGCCGCCAGGTCATGATCCAGCCACCGGGAAGCAGATATCACAGTCCAGTGCTAACGCCGCGTACACCGCGTTGTTCGGCAAGGGACTCACGGAGCTCGCCCTCGAGAACGCTCGCATCGTCGCGATAACGGCGGCCATGCCGGCTGGCACCGGCACAGCCATTTTCGGCAAAGCGTTCCCTGACAGGTTCTTCGATGTTGGTATCGCCGAAGGCCACGCTGTAACATTCGCCGGAGGTCTCGCCACTCGCGGAATCCGGCCATTCGTGGCCATCTATTCCACTTTTCTGCAGCGTGCCTACGACAACGTGATTCACGATGTCGCGATCCAGCGGCTGCCGGTAACGTTTTGCATGGACCGGGCCGGATTTGTGGGGGAAGATGGTCCGACGCACATGGGCTTGTATGACATCGCCTACATGCTTGCTGTGCCCGGCATGACTGTGACAGCGCCAAAGGACGGCACCGAGCTCCTCGGACTATTGCGGACTGCAGCAGCTCATGATTCAGGCCCGTTCTGTACGCGCTATCCGCGCGATTCTGCTCCCGACACCGTACCTCACATCAAGGATGTCGACGCGGTTCCGTACGGAACCTGGGAGGTACTGAGACAGGGAAGCGAGCTGGCGATTCTGGCGGTGGGTACCATGGTCCTTCCTTCTCTCGCCGCCGCGAAATTGCTTGCGAGCGAGGACGACGGATTCGACGTAACCGTAGTGAATTGCCGCTTCCTCAAACCGTTCGACGAGGTCACTCTGGCCGCGGTGCTTGCCAATCACCGCCAGATTCTCGTGGTGGAAGAGGGTACTTCGGTCAATGGGTTCGGCGCATTCATGGCTACGGTGATAGCATCAATGGAGCCAAGTGTGCGGATCGCAGTGCACGGTGTTGCCGATAGGATCATTGAGCAGGCGTCCCGAAAGAGGCAGTTGGCGGCGGCAGGCCTGGATGCTGCCGGCATCGCCCAGCGCGTGCGCGCCCTTCACGAGAGCGAGGCTATGGCCGGGTGATGAGAATCGGCGTGGTCGGCAACCGCCGCTACGCAGGTCTTGCGAGCGTGCTCGCTACGCTGCGCCGCCGCGCGCAGGACCTCGGCCTCACTTTCTTCTTCGAGTCGGAGCTGTCGGATTTTAGAGCCGAGAATGAACGGCTGGACGAGCTGACTCCGGTTGATGCTCTGCTCACTCTCGGCGGCGATGGAACGATGCTTCGAGGAGCGCGCCTGGTGGCGGGACGTCCGATACCGATACTTGGTGTCAACCTGGGGCGGCTCGGCTTCCTTACCACCTGCGGCCTTGATGCTCTCGAGCGCGCGATCGAGCGAATGGCGGCGCGTGATTTCGTCGTGGAGCGGCGGATGGCGCTCACGGCAGCGTGTCCGGGCGGCGGCGCTGATCGCCGGTGGCACGCACTCAACGATGTAGTTCTCCACAAGGGCGGTTTTGCTCGAGTGGTTCACCTCAGGGTCTCTGTGGACGAAGAGCTCATCGGCGCCTATGCGGCTGACGGCCTCATAGTCTCTACCCCCACGGGGTCCACCGCGTACAGTCTTTCGGCGGGTGGCCCGGTTGTTGTGCCAACGTTTGAATCCATCATCATAACACCAATTTCAGCGCACACTCTCGCTGTTCGGCCGCTCGTGCTTCCGGGCAGCGCGGAAATCGAAGTGCGTGCTGATGATGGTCCCGACCAGCTCTTGATAACGATCGATGGTCAGGTGGGCGCTACATTCTCGGGAGATGACACGCTCTTCGTCCGGCGTGCACAGGAGCCCGTGCTCATGGTCAGGTTTTCCGACTCCCTGTTTTTCGCGCGCATGCGCCGCAAGTTGGGTTGGGGCGGCCTCCGCGAGCGGGATGAGAGCGATCTGTGCTGACTGAGCTGCGCATTCGTAATTTCGCGATTATCGAGTCCGTAACCCTTCCGCTGCAGGGTCGCTTCAACGTTCTCACAGGAGAGACCGGAGCCGGCAAATCCATCGTTGTTGGCGCACTTGGTCTGCTGCTTGGTGAGCGCGCCAGCGTCGATCTTATTCGACCTGGCGCCGAGCGCGCCACCGTCGAAGGAGTATTCGAGTTCGGGGACAGGGACGATCTCGCGGCAGTACTGGACAGTCACGGAATCGACGTAACCGAAGGCACGCTCATCCTCCGGCGTGAAGTCTCCATCTCCGGGCGCACGCGGGCATGGATAAACGACGCTACGTCCACTGCGGGGATGCTCGCCCAGGTTGGCCGTCAACTGGTCAACCTTCATGGCCAGCACGAGGCGCAGGCCCTGCTCGACGAGGAATCGCAGCGGCGCATCCTGGATGAGTTCGGGGAGTGCAGTGCCCTGGCCGTTCAGTTACGACGCGCTCACGATGCGGTAACGGAAATCCAGGGTCGCATACGCACTCTCGAGTCGCGCCGCGTCGAAGCCGAGCGCCGTGCGGACTACTTGCGGCACGTCGCCCGCGAGGTAGGTGATGCGAATCTCGTCATAGGAGAACAGGAACGTTTGGAGGAGGATGCGCGCCGGTTGGAGCACGCTGATGAGCTGCGTACGCTGGCGTCTGGAATCACCGATGCCGTCGATGGCGACGACGACGCTCTCCTTCAGCGAATCGGCGGCATTCAACGATCTCTGGCTTCCATTCAGCGCATCGATCCGTCACTTGCCCGACTGCAGGAGATGCTCGACGCAGGCTACTTCGCGTTCGAAGAGCTCGCGCGTGAGCTCGGGGCCTACTCGAGTGCGATCGATCTGGATCCTGCCCGTCTGGCCGAAGTTCAAAGCCGCCGCGATCTCCTTTTTCGGCTTGCCAAGAAGTACGGGCCAAGCATGGAGGAGATTGTTGAAACGGGCCAGCGTGCCCGGTCAGAACTCGATCTCCTGGAGACTGCGGAATTCGATCTGGCCGCGTTGAGAGAAGAACACACCTCAGCAGCAGCCACGCTTGCAGGCCTGGCCCAGGATCTGACAAAGCGCCGCAGGAAGGCCGCGATGGACCTCGGACGTGCCGTCGATGCGGTGCTACCGGCGCTCGGCATGACTGACGGCCGATTCATGGTCGAGCTGATCCCGCGCGGTGAGCCAGGTCCCGCAGGCGCGGAGACGGTGGAGTTCCGGGTAACGCTCAACGTGGGCCACGATGCCAGACCCCTCGCTCGGGTAGCGTCAGGCGGAGAGCTGTCTCGCGTGATGCTCGCCCTCAAGACGGTTCTGGCGCGCCTCGACCATGTTCCCACACTGGTGTTCGATGAGGTTGACTCGGGCATTGGCGGCCGGGTAGCCTTGCAAGTAGGCGACACGATGCGAGGCGTTGCCGCGCATCATCAGGTGTTGGCGATCACACATCTACCGCAGATAGCCGCGCGCGCTCATCATCACATCGTCGTGACCAAGGGCGCGCGAGATGGATTCACCACCGCCGACATCGCCGTTGTTGGCGGAGACGCGCGCATCGAGGAAATCGCGCGGATGCTGGGCGGCGACCCCGAGAGCGACGTCAGCCGTGCGCACGCAGCCGAACTGCTCGAGAGCTCCGCGTCACCCCCGCCGAAGAGCGCTTCGAGCCGTCGCAGAGCGATCTCAACCAGTGAACATCGAGCATGAGTACACAGAGTGCTCAGTGATCACTGCTCAATCTGTGTACTCATGGTCGCTGCTCGGTGTTTAGTTGAACCCGACTCCAGTCGTTCCATGGCAAGTCACGGGCAATCACTGGCTGGCACTGCCTTGCATTCACCCGGCTGACGGATCGCTGCACGCCCTCGGCGTACTGCACCGAGGTGCCAGATCAGCCGTGGAATTCGCCGGCTGCGCGAACTTTCTGGATGGAACAGGTCCCCCCTTGTTCCGGCCCGTACTCGTCGTGGACGGTGTGTATGCGGAGCTGGGCGCAGAGGGTTTGGCGTGGGAGCGCTCAGCCAGCTGGCTACCCACGTTCACTTGCACGGTCGGGTCGCTAGTGGTGCGCGGTACGGTGTTCGCGCCTTTCGGCCGTGACGCGGACGTTGCCGGAATGGTCTATGCCATCGCCATTGAGAATCGCGGGGAGAATGCGGTCGATGCCGATATTTCTCTGCACGGGGTGCTCGGGCACCGGCAACATCGTGTGCGCACGCCACGGCCCGCCGAGGACGCCCATCGCCTCGTAATTCTCCAGAATGATGTCGTGGTTCTCGAGGGCACGGCACTGCCCGGGTTAGTGGCCCTAGCGGTGGCCGCCGACACCACGTCCCCGGCGGGGGGGGGGGGCGAGACACGCCTGGAAACGGAGCATGCGGATACACCGCGCTTCGCCGTTCATCAATCACTCGCTATTCAACCGGGCGGGCGGGCGAGCACGGCGTTCTATATCGCCGCCGGTGCCGAGCGTGACGGAGCCGAGGCAACGGTCGGCGTGATGCGTCGGCGCGGTTGGAGCGAGCTGCTCTCTCTCACGCGTGAAGCTCTCAGATCGCTCGAGCAGACAGTCGGACATGAAAGCATCGACCGGCTCATAAATCGCAATCTTCTGTTCTCGTGCTTTTACGGTGCTGGCCGCGCGCTCGACGATGCGCATTTCTATCTGGTCAGGTCACGCTGTCCCTGGAACGGCAGGGGGGTGACGGTGAGTGACTGGGAGGCGCTGGCCTGGACGCTTCCGGCCGTACAGTTGGCTGATTCTGGACTTGCGCGAGAGCTCCTGCTTCGATCCTGCGAGCTGCACGGCTACGCACCCGGCAGCGGCGTGCACTACCTGGACGGCACGCTCTTCGAGTCGGGATTCTCTCTGGAGGGAGCAGCATCCTTCGCCATCGCTACCGACCGTTACATCCGCGGCACGGGTGACGAGCACATTGTGGACGAACCGATCCTTGCCGACACGTTGTACGTATCGTACGAGGACATTTCGGCGCGCAGACACGAGCACATCCCGTTGTACTCCACGGAGATCACACCGTCTGGCACACCCGCTCCACTCCCGTTCACCCTTCACGGCAATGCCGTTCTGGCGCAGGCCCTGGACGTCTTCCGTCGCACTCTGGATGAGGAAACCGCGCGCGAGGTGGAGGATCCTGAGGCAGTCCGCGCGGCCATCAGTCGCCATTTCGCTGGCGAGCGCGACGGAAAAGTCGTGCTCGCGTCAGCTATCAATCTTTCCGGCGGCAGTGCCCACATGGATGATGCTACGGCGTCTGCCTACTGGCTGCCGCTGTACGAGGCCGTAGAGCGTTCGGACTCCATCTACAGACGAACGGTTCGAGGTGTGGGAGCGGAACCGCGCTGGCTCGCCCAACAATGCGCTCGTCTGATGGGTCCCGAAGCAGCCACGGTACTGGAGTGGTTGCGCCGCGCACCTCTCGACAACGGGGTAGCAGCTGAAGAAGTGGATGCCGAGGGGCGCGGTGTTGCGAACGGCGGCGACGGTGCCCTCGCGGGACTCCTGGCCTGGTCGGTCTGGCATTGCGTGCACGTGCTCGGCGTGCGCCCGTGAGCGCCGAGGAGGCAAGTTCATTCTTCACGCGCGCGTACGGACACGTTCCCACAGTCCTAGCTTCCGCTCCAGGCAGGGTGAATCTCATAGGAGAGCACACGGACTACAATGGTGGAATGGTTCTGCCCATTGCCATCGATATGCGAACTTACGTCGCTATAGCGCTAACCTCCGGCAGCATGGCCCACGTGGTGTCAGCGACCGAGCCCGAGCGGGGATCGTTCGCGGTAGACCATCCCGAGAGTGCAGGGCGGTGGTGGGACTACGTTGCCGGTGTCGTGCGGCAGTTATCAAACGCAAGTGGAATCGACATGCCGGCGTTCAAGTTCGCGGTCTGGAGCAGTGTGCCGGCAGGAGCAGGTCTCTCATCGTCCGCGGCGCTCGAAGTTGCGACAGCACGCGCAGTTCTCGGGCTGTGCAAGATCGATCTCGATGAAACCAGGATCGCGTTACTCTGTCAGGACGCGGAACAGGATTTCGTCGGCGTCGGTTGCGGCATCATGGACCAGTACACAGCCGTGTGTGCACGCCAAAACCACGCCTTATGTCTCGACTGTTACACGCTCGATTCGCTTCATGTCCCAGTGCGTGACGCCGTGCTCATCTTCGATACGGTCTCCCCTCGATCGCTCAGGAACTCGCAATTCAACAAGCGACGTCAGGAGTGCGCCGACGCCCTGGAGCTTCTTCGCGTTCTGCATCCGGGGCTTCGGTCCCTGGCCGCGGCGAGCGCACACGAGGTCGCGGAAGCGCAACTACCCAAGATTCTGGAGCGGCGTGCCCGTCACGTGATCTCTGAGCATCAGCGAGTGCTGCGTGCTGTCGAGGCCCTGCGCGAAACCGGCCACATTCCGGCAGATCTCATTTTCGCCTCTCACCTCTCGCTCAGGGACGACTACGAGTGCTCCACATCAGAGCTGGATTGGTTTGTAGATGCGGTTATCGAAGTCGAGAACATCCATGGGGCTCGACTTACCGGTGCCGGGTGGGGCGGTTGCGCGATAGCCCTCGGTGACAATGATGTGCTTGCGTCAGCAGCGCCACGGATTGTCGGCGGCTTCGAGCGCCGCTTCGGAAGGAAGCCGCGATACTGGATATCCACGGCATCGCACGCGGCGTGCATCGAAGACGTCGCATGACATCGAGCGGCGCCACGCTTGAGAATGCTCTGTGGCAATGGCATATTGCGCGTCGTATCGCGGGAATAGCTCAGTTGGTAGAGCACAACCTTGCCAAGGTTGGGGTCGCGGGTTCGAGTCCCGTTTCCCGCTCTTAGTTGGAAGTTATTCGCAGAAGGTGCGTCCCAGCGGGTTGATTCAGGCTTCTAGGTTAGTTACTCCCGACTCCCGACTCCCGACACTATGGCCTCCCGCCCGGGTGGCGAAAAGGCAGACGCGAGGGACTTAAAATCCCTTGGGGGAAACCCCATGCGGGTTCGATTCCCGCCCCGGGCATCGATCCGACTCAGCCGGCGTGTTCCTCCTTCACCGTCAACGCGAAAACAATCGTGCCGATGAGCCCGATAACCCCCGCGAACAGAAAGGGCAGGGGAGGGCTTACCCTCCATAGCAACGCACCCACCGCCGCTGACGGCGCGATCCACACGCTGCGCACGAGCTGGTATAGCCCGGCCGAGCGGGCGCGCAGATGCGGCTCGGCGAGATCCACGATGAGCGCCTTCCGTGCCGGTTCTCCAATCTCCCGGAGGCCGGCGATGAGATACGCGATCACCAGCCAACCAAAATTCGGCGCCAGTGCCACCGCCACGGGGAACATCGTGAACGCCACGAACGTGATCATCACGAACGGCTTGCGTCCTGTGTGGTCCGCCAGTCGTGCGCCGGGCAAATACGATAGGATTGCGGTTACGGTCTGAATCGCGATCAGAAGTCCGAACTGTGCCGGGCTCACTCCGATGATGTTGATCGCGTAAAGAACCAGCAGTACCTCCACCATCGCTTCCGCCGCTCGTATGAACACGTCCGACGCGAGCAACAAGCGAAATGACTTTGGCAGCGATTGCCATACGCCCCAGATGCCGATGCGCTCTTGTTGCTCCACGTGCACAACGTTTATACGGCCAATCACGAGCAGCGTGGCACAAGCCAGGAGAATCGTTGCGATCAGCCCCACGCGTACTCCCCAGATTACCCCGAATGACGTGATGAGCAGGCCGCCGATGGTCGGCGCGAAGATCACGGGGATGCGCCGCAGGATGGACTGAACGGAGAACGCCATGGCGCGGCGCTCGCGCGGTAGCGCGTCACCGATCACCGCAAATAGCGTCGGACTTGCCATGCTGGTCCACGCCATCACGAACACCAGGCCGTAGAATACGAACGTCCAGGTCGGGGCAACCAGATAGAACGCGTACCCCAACGTCGCCATCGCCACGAAGAGTGTCAGCGCGCGCCTGCGACCGTACCGGTCCGCGAACCAACCACCGGGATACTGGGCGAGTCCATTGAACAGATCCCTTGTCGTACCGTACAGGCCGATCGCGGTGATGGGCGCGCCCAAGGCTTCCAGATACTTGGGCACGAACCGTTTCCACAGCTCTTCGCCCAGAGCCATGAGAAACATTGAAGCGGCCACGGCCGTGGTGCTCCGCTGTAGTCCTAGCTGTCCCCACACATACGCCAGTCGCACGGAGCCGGGCGAAGGCGTGACAGCGGGACTCTCGGCTGACGTAGGCGGGAGCTCGCTCATACTGTTTGGATGGTCGTTCGCATGGCGCGATGAATCTGAAGGGTACGGGAGGCTCTCGATAGCCTGCGCTTCACGAACGCAAAACTTCCGCTAACTTGTCCCCCATGACAGACGTGGTAGCGCTCGCTGCGGAGCTTGTGGCGCTCGACACAACAACCGGCGCCGAAGCATCCGCCGTCGACTTCATCGTGCGGCGGCTCGTCGACCGTGGCTGGAACGTGACCATACAGGAGGTGACGCCAGGCCGCGGCAACGTCTGGGCTTCGCGCGGCAAAGGTGCGATCACTCTATCAACGCACGTGGACACGGTTCCCCCATTTATTCGACCCACCCTGGAGAAAAACCGGCTTTACGGGCGCGGGGCCTGCGACGCAAAGGGCATCGCTGCCTCGATGCTGGCCGCTGCGGACGCTCTGGTGGACTCGGGCGAAAACCGCATCGACCTGCTGTTCGTTGTGGGAGAGGAGAAAGGCTCCGATGGTGCGAGAATGGCCAATAACCTGCCTGCCACCAGCCGGTTTCTCATCAACGGGGAGCCCACTGAAAGTACTCTCGCGTCAGGAGCGAAGGGTTCGTTACGGGTCACGCTTCGAACGCGTGGAAAGGCTGCTCACTCTGCATATCCGCACCTGGGCCAATCAGCGCTCGAGCCCATGCTCGATCTCCTTCCAGGACTGCGCGGCGTCCCTCTACCTACTGATCCCATACTGGGTGACTCGACCGTGAACATCGGGACGTTGCGCGCGGGGACTGAAGCAAACGTCATCCCGGATAGCGCCGAGGCCGAGATCATGTTCCGCCTGGTCGGAGACGTGGAGGAAGTGAAGCGCCGGTTCGAGAAGTGGCTGGCCGGACGCGCCGCCTTCGAGTATGGCTCCTACATCCCTTCTCAGCGATTTCACGTGATTCCAGGCTTCAAGTCTGGGCCGGTAGCGTACACATCGGACATTCCGCTGCTCAGTCGCTGGGGCACGCCACTGCTCTTCGGCCCGGGGTCCATTCACGTGGCCCACACCGACTCCGAGCACGTTGATATTCCGGAACTGCGGAACAGCGTCGATGCCTATGTACGCATCGTACGCACTCTGCTCGCGAACCTCTGATGGCTGGATCGCCGGTGACGGGCGAGCGCCAACGTATACCCGTGGCAGTACTCGGCGCCACGGGAGCGGTCGGTCAGACATTCGTTCATCTGCTTCGCGATCATCCCTGGTTCAGACTCGCGGAGGTGGCTGCATCCGATCGTTCGGTCGCGAAAAAGTATTCCGAAGCTGCGAGATGGCTCGCAGGCGACATCCCCGATGAGACCGCGAAGCTCCGTGTGCTCCGTTGTGATCCAGGCGACGTCGAAGCTTCCATCGTATTCTCCGCGCTTGACGCGGAGGTGGCTGGAGAAATCGAATTGGCGTTCGCAAAGGCCGGCCGAACTGTGTTTAGCAATGCCCGCAATCACAGAATGGCGCCGGATGTCCCACTGCTCATTCCTGAAATAAACGCGAGCCACATCGCACTGCTGACCCGCCAGCGTCAGGAGCGCGGCTTTCCCGGTGCGGGTGCGCTGGTGACCAACGCAAATTGCGCGGCAACCGTCGTAGCGATGTCGCTGGCGCCGCTGCATCAGCAGTTTGGCGTACGACAGGTGTTCGTGACGACCATGCAGGCCGTTTCCGGTGCCGGTTACCCTGGGGTGCCATCCCTCGACATTCTCGGCAACGCCATTCCATACATAGGAGGCGAGGAGGAGAAGATAGAAACCGAGACTCCCAAGATTCTGGGGACTCTTGCTGACGGGTCAGTCGTTCCAGCCACCATTCGCGTCAGCGCTCAGGCGAACAGAGTTCCCGTCGAGCACGGTCACACCGCGTGCATGACCGTTGCGCTCGACAACGCCGCTACAGCTATGGAGGCGATTCGTACGCTGACGGACTGGCGAGGTGCCGTGCACGACCTGCACCTCCCGAGCGCGCCCGAGTTACCGCTCGTAGTCCTGCAAGCGCAGGATCGTCCTCAGCCTCGGCGCGACGTGGGTACCGGCAGCGGAATGTCCGTTGTTGTGGGCCGCGTGAGGCGCGACACCGTGCTGGACCTTCGCCTCGTTGCAACCGGCCACAATACGATTCGCGGAGCCGCAGGTGGCTCCATTCTGAACGCGGAGTTGCTGCTGGCGCGCGGGTTGGCGGGAGCGTGATCGTCGTCAAGTTCGGCGGCACTTCAGTAGGAGACGCGGCCGCCATAAAGCGAGCAGCCGATATTGTAAGGACGAGACTGAAACATCAACCAGTCGTAATCGTTTCGGCGCTCTCCGGCGTCACTAACTCTCTGCTGGCAATTGGTGAACACGGCTCGGCGGGCCACCTCATTGCCGCAATCGCCAGTGTCGAGGAGATGAGATCCAGGCATCTCGATATCGCAGGCTCGCTGTTGCGAGGCTCGACAGAGCTAATGGAGGTCAGTTCGGAGCTGAGCGCGATGTTCGACGAGCTAGCCAGTCTCGCCGAGGCTCTATCAGTGCTCGGCCATCTGACGCCACGGAGCCAGGACGCCATCGCTTCAATTGGCGAACGAGCCTCCTGCCAGCTCGTCGTGGCCGCCTTCAACGCGCTCGATGTCGCGGCCGACCTGGTAGATGCGCGTCGGGTAATGACGACCGACGACGGCTTCACGCGAGCGACGCCAAGCGCCGATGCCATAGCGCGGAACGCGCGCGAGCTGTTATTGCCAGTGGCCATGGCTGGTCGCGTGCCCGTGATGGGCGGCTTCATAGGTGCCACGTCCACTGGTATCACCACCACGCTCGGCAGAGGAGGGTCTGATTACAGCGCTTCGTTGGTCGGTGCTGCCCTGGGCGTGGAGGCGATAGAGATCTGGACCGATGTGGATGGGATGCTGACCGCGGATCCCCGTGTGGTGAATGGCGCACGTCTTATCGAGGAGATTCGTTTCGACGAGGCTTCCGAACTGGCCACTTTTGGCGCCAAGGTCCTCCACCCCAATACCATCGCACCGGCCGTCCGCCGCGGAATCCCGGTTTTTATCTACAACTCATGGAAGCCGGAAGGGAAGGGAACGAGAATCATCTCGGATGCGCGCCGGCGCGACGTGAGTGCTATCGCCGGCAAGGCGGGAGTAAGCGTGGTCAAAGTACAGTCGACACGAATGCTTCTCGCTCATGGGTTCCTGCGCGCAATATTCGAAACCTTCGAGCGCCACCGCGTTTCTGCGGACGTCGTAGCCACATCAGAAGTATCTGTCTCCGTTACTATTGATGATCCAACGCATCTGGATTCGCTCGTGGTAGACCTTGCGTCGCTCGGGGACGTGTCGGTCGAGCGCAAGCGGGCGATCATTGCTATTGTGGGTGCAGGACTTGGCGAGCGCGCCAGCACCATGGGGCGGGCGCTTTCCGCTCTAGGGGACGTTCCCGTTCGCATGATCTCCCTGAGCGCGACCGAGATAAACCTTACGATCATTGTCGACGAGAACGATCTGGGTGAGGGCATGTGTGCACTTCACGATGAGTTCTTCGGAGCCGCGTCGCCGTGACTAATGAATCGAAGCCAACCCCGCGTCTCGCGGTCATCGGTGCGGGCAAGATGGGGCGTGTCATCACTGAGCTCGCGGGCGAGCGAGGCTGGCCAGTGGTTGCAACCATAGGCCGTGCAGACGATCATGGTAGAGGTCCTATAAATGTCGCGCGGTTAAACGGAGCGGATGTCGCCGTGGAATTCACTAACGCAGCGTCGGCGCCGTCGAACGTCCGAGCGTGCGCGCAGGCCGGGTGCCCGGTTGTCGTGGGTACCACGGGCTGGGACTCAGAGCGCGAAGGCGTTGAGCGCGATGTCCTCTCGGCCAATGGCGCCATGCTATGGTCGCCAAACTTCGCCCTGGGCGTCAACCTGTTCTGGCAGGTAGCCGAGATTGCCGCTTCTCTCGCGGGGCACGCGGGCTTCGACGCCTACATCGTCGAAGCGCATCATACCGAGAAGAAAGACGCGCCGTCGGGCACCGCCAGGGAACTGGAGCGTCGAGTTTCTGCAGCGATGGGCCGCCGTGTGCCGGTTACGAGCGTTAGGTCGGGCTTCATTCCGGGCACTCACGAGATCGTCTTTGACGCGCGTTTCGAGCAGATCAGGATAGAGCACGTTGCCCGAGACCGGCGGGTCTTCGCCGAGGGCGCCCTCGTGGCCGCGGAGTGGCTGGCAACTGGTAAGCGGAAAGGAGTCTTCACCATGCGCGATGTGCTCAAGTTGAAAGTTGGTGGAGGAGGAACCAAGTGACTACACCTGAGAGACTACGTGGCTGCGGTACAGCGCTCGTTACCCCGTTCGGCACCGACGGTGCGATCGATGAACAATCTCTTCAGGCGCTTGTGGAGTGGCAGATTGCGGAGGGCATTCACTTTCTCGTTCCGTGTGGCTCGACTGGCGAGGCGGCAACCTTGACGCTTGAAGAGCACCGCCGCGTAGTGGAGATCGTAGTGGAGCAGAGCGCCGGACGCGTTCCGATCGTCGCGGGAGCGGGCTCCAACGACACCAGACGCGCTATGGCGACGTCACGTATGATGAAAACCGCCGGCGCGACGCATCTGTTGCATGTATCGCCCATGTATAACAAACCGCCGCAACGGGGAATCGCCGCCCACTTCCGGGCTGTGGCCGAATGCACCGACCTGCCCATAATCATCTACAATGTTCCGGGTCGCACGGGCAGTAACATCGAGGCTCGTACGACGCTCGAGTTGGCCGGTGTACCGAACATTATTGGCGTCAAAGAGGCGTCAGGGAATATGGATCAGATCAGGGAGATCCTGAGTGGGCGCCCGGATCACTTCAGCGTTCTCTCGGGTGACGACGCGCTGACTTTGCCAGTGATGGAAGCGGGCGGCGATGGTGTGATATCCGTTACGTCGAATGCGACTCCGCGCGCGATGGCAAAGTTGGTGGACCTCTGTGCCGCTGGAGACTTCGCTGCGGCCCGTACGCTCCACGAGAAACTGCTGCCCTGGATGCGAGCGGCGTTTGTGGAGTCCAACCCGCTTCCAGCGAAAGCAGCGCTCGCGATGCTAGGACGTGTTCAGAACGTTCTCAGGCTCCCGCTTGTCCCGCTCCTGGAGTCTCATTCAGCGACCATTCGCGAGAGTCTCGGTGCAGCAGGAGCCTTCACGTGACCCTGGAGCGGTCCGTCGCGGAACTCCAGTTCAGGCTCGAGGCGTTGGCAGCGCTTCCGTCGAGCGAGACCATGCCGGACGATGTGTTCGACCTCGTTTCCGAGTTCCTCGGCGCGTTGGAACGCGGAGTGGTGCGCGCCGCTGTGCGAGACCAGGATGGTGGCTGGGCCGCCGTGCCGTGGGTGAAGCGAGGGATTCTCTTCGGTTTTCGCGTAGGACGACTGGCAGACATGTCGCATGACACCGGGCCGTTCGCCTACGTGGACAAGCACACCTACCCGCCGCGGCGAATGGGTGTGCAGGATGGAGTGCGCATGGTTCCCGGTGGCTCTGCCATCCGGCGAGGTGCACATGTTGCGCCGGGTGTAGTCTGCATGCCTCCCATGTACATCAATGTCGGCGCCTATGTTGGTGCGGGCACAATGGTAGACTCGCACGCGCTTGTGGGTTCATGCGCGCAGATCGGCGAACGCGTGCATTTGAGCGCGGCCGCGCAGGTCGGCGGAGTGTTGGAGCCCGTTAACGCCTCACCGGTGGTGATCGAAACTGACGCGTTCATAGGTGGAAACTGTGGCGTCTATGAGGGAACCATAGTGCGCGAACGCGCCGTTCTGGCGGCGGGAGTCATTCTTACGCGCGGGACGCCGGTCTTCGACCTTGTGCGCGAGACTGTGCACCGTGCCATCGGTGGTAAACCTCTTGAGATTCCTTCTGGGGCGGTGGTTGTGCCGGGGGCGAGGGCTATCACCGGGGCGTGGGCTGCCGAGCGTGGCCTCTCTCTGCAGGCTCCCATTATCGTGAAGTATCGCGATCCAGGCACCGACGCCTCCACGGCGCTCGAACAATCACTGCGCTGACGTCCCCGCAGTGAGAGAATCGGTCACGATCGCGGTCCCCGGCGACAAATCCATTTCGCACCGCGCACTCATTCTCGCGACCCTTGCTCAGGGTCGCTCGCGCATCCGCGGCATCCTCGAGTCGGAGGACGTTCTGTCCACTGCGCGGGTGCTGCGGATGCTGGGAGCCAACGTGCCGGCGCTTTCCGCCGAAATAGAGATCGACGGCACGGGTTTCCGATCGCGCAGCACGCCAGCCGGGGATGTGGAATGCGGTAACAGTGGCACGACAGTTCGGCTCCTGGCGGGTATCGTGGCTGGCACTCATTCTGTGAGCGCGCGTTTTACTGGTGACCACAGCCTGAGCAGTCGGCCAATGCGCAGAGTTGCGGATCCACTCACGATGGCGGGAGCCAGATTCGAGTTCGAGCGCGACGATGGATTGCCGATGACAGTTCACGGAGCACAGCTGAATCCAATGAATATTGAGATGGAGATTCCCAGTGCTCAAGTGAAAAGCGCGTTGCTGCTCGCCGGGTTGGTGAGCGGAGTGACTGTCTCCGTTCTTGAGCCGGTGCGCTCGCGGGACCATACGGAGCGGATGCTTCGGGCTATGGGTGCCACACTGCAAAGTGACGGCTCGAAGATCCTTCTCGATCCACCGAGCGCGCTAAATCCGTTGGACATCACTGTCCCGGGCGATCCCTCCTCGGCCTCGTACCTGGCAGCTGCTGGCGTATTGGCTGGATTGAGAGAGGTCCTCCTGCCTGATGTTTGTCTGAACGACACTCGCACGCGCTTCTTCCGTGCGCTTGCGGTCATGGGTGCCGACTTTCGCCTCAATTACGAGCGGTTTGTTGGTGGGGAGCCGGTAGGAACCATCCGCGCACGACCTTCCGGGTTGGTCGGAATCGGTATTCTGCCACAGGACATCCCCTCGATGATCGATGAGCTTCCACTACTCTGTTGCGTTGCCGCGTGCGCCGCTGGCACTACGGTCGTTTCCGGTGCTGCCGAGTTACGTGTGAAGGAAAGCGACCGCCTCACTCTTGTAGTCGAGAATCTCAGGTCGTTAGGTGCAGATGCGGAGGAGCAAGCCGACGGAATGCTGGTTCGCGGTGCGACGAGACCACTTCGTGGTCTGGTGCGCACAGCGGGCGACCATCGAATCGCCATGTCTTTCGGCGTTCTGAGCAGGTTGCCAGGCAACAATATCGAGATTGATGATCGTGCCTGCGTGGCAATATCATATCCCGGTTTCTGGAGCGACCTCGACCGAGCAACCTCGCCGGCATGACGAATCCACACGGTCCGCCGCACTCCACACCTCCCTTCAGCCCCCGCGTTCGCCCGCCGGGCGCGGGTGTGGTTGTCGCCATCGATGGTCCCGCAGCGTCCGGGAAGTCTTCTACCGCTCAGTGGGTAGCGCGCAGGCTCCGTTTCCGGCACATAGACTCTGGTGCCCTGTATCGCGCTGCCACGGCGGCCGTTCTCCGGCGGCACGAGAGCGTGAAAGACCAGCCGTGGACTGAGGCAGATGTTCTCGATGCCGCGCATGGCATCTCGCTGCGCCCGCAGGGGGAGTCCTTTGCTCCGACTCTCGAGGATGGTCTGATAGAGGAGGAAATTCGCGATGCGAACATCACGAGGCACGTCTCACGCGTGGCCCAGATGCCGCGTGTGAGGGAATGGGTGAACGAAAAGGTTCGACTGGCCGCTGAGAGCAAGGATGTTGTGGTCGACGGCCGGGACATCGGGACCGTAGTGTTTCCGGACGCGGACGTGAAAATATTCCTCATAGCGGATCCCTGGGAACGCGCGCGCCGGCGCCTCACGCAGCGCCGCGGGCATGCACCCTCCGATCAGAACATAGCCGAGGAAACCGAACGCCTGATTCAGCGTGACGCCCGCGACTCCATCCAGACCATCCAGGCGAAGGATGCGCTCGTGATAGACACGACATACCTGACGCAGGAAGAGCAGGTAGAGCGAATCGTGGCGGTCGTTCAGGTCGTAACACGGCGTCCGGGCGACACTTCGAGCCATTGACCGGACGGCAGAACCGACATATTCTTCAGGGCTGTGCAGCTCACGCATAGGCGTTCACTGTCTCTGCCAGCCGGCCCCCGTACGCAGTTCCTGTTAGCTGTTCTCTGTTCCCTGTTAGCTATTCCCTGACCTTTTCCGCCGCGGCGATTCCGCGAACCTGGTAAACTCCGATCATGGCCGACCTTCAGACCTCCCGCACCTCCAACGACGCGGATTTTCCGCAGTACGAAAAGAAACGCAAGGCTGAGAAAGGTCAGCTTCGAATGTTGGCCACCGACGACGATCGCTGGGAAGAGGATACCTATTCCGAAAGCGAACGCGACGCGATGATGGAGATGTACAACGGTACCCTCGCCTCCATCGACGAGGGCGAGATAGTGAAGAGCCGCGTGCTCGAGATTCGCGAAAACCTCGTTGTTCTGGACATCGGCTTCAAGTCCGAGGGCACGGTTCCACTCGAGGAATTCAAGGATCTGCCCGACCTCAAGCCTGGCGATGAGGTCGAGGTTCTGCTCGAGCATCTCGAGGATCAGGAAGGCTCGGTGGTCCTGTCCAAGAAGAAAGCCGACTTCATGCGCGTTTGGGAGCGCATCCGTCAGGCGTACGAGGGTGATACGCCTGTTGAAGGAACTCTGGTCAAGAAAATCAAGGGCGGAGTTGTCGTCGACCTGATGGGTGTGGACGCCTTTCTTCCCGGTTCGCAGATCGCGCTTCGCCGAGTCCCGAACATCGATGAGCTGCTGGGTCAGAAGTATGAGTTCAAGATCATCAAACTGAACAAGCGTCGCCGCAACATCGTCGTATCTCGCAGAGTCATCCTAGAGAACGAGCGGGCCGGCAAGCGTGACAAGCTGATGAAGGACCTGCAGAAAGATCAGATGCGCCTCGGCGTGGTGAAGAACATCACGGACTTCGGTGCGTTCATCGATCTTGGCGGCGTCGATGGGTTGCTCCACATCACCGACATGTCCTGGGGTCGCATCTCGCACCCCTCGGAAATGGTCCAGATAGGAGCCGAGATCGAGGTCAAGATTCTGGATATCGACTGGGAACGCGAGCGAATCTCTCTGGGCCTCAAGCAGCTTCAGAGCTATCCCTGGAAGGATGTCGCGGAGCGATACCCTGTTGGAACGCGGGTGCACGGGAAGGTCGTCTCGATTACGAACTATGGTGCTTTCATCGAGCTCGAGCCCGGCATCGAAGGCCTCGTGCACATTAGCGAGATGAGCTGGACCAGGAACGTGAGACACCCCTCAAAGCTGGTGTCCATCGGCGAGCTCATCGAGGCGGTTGTCCTGAAGGTGGACCCTAGCGAGGAGAAAATCTCGCTGGGCATGAAGCAGATCGAGCAGGATCCGTGGATGGCGCTGCCGCTTCGTTACCCGGTCGGTACCCGGCTCTCAGGCAAAGTTCGTAACCTGACCAGTTTTGGCGCGTTCGTGGAAATCGAGCCGGGAATCGATGGTCTTATTCACATATCCGACATGTCATGGACGAAGCGCGTTCAACATCCGTCGGAAGTCGTCAAGAAGAACGATACAGTGGATGTAGTGATCCTGAACATCGACGGTGACAACAAGCGCATCAGCCTCGGCCTCAAGCAGGCCACCGACGATCCGTGGCTGCGCATCGGCGAGACCTATCCGGTTGGAATGGATCTACCCGGGAAGGTTGTGCGGCTCATGGACAAGGGTGTGGTAGTGGATATCGGCAACGACATCGAGGGGTTCGTGCCCATAAGCCAGCTGAGCACGGAGAAGACGATCACGAATCCGGCCGACGTCGTCTACGAAGGTATGAACCTCGATCTTCGCATTCTGGAGGTGGATCCTATCCATCGCCGGATCGTGCTGGCCGTAACGAACATTCCGGAGGAGCAACCCCCGCGGCCCGCCACGCCGTCCAAAGTGATTCCAATGGAATCGGAGGAGATGGATGCCACCGCCTTCGTGCCGCCTGATCTCGACATCCCAATAGACGAAGAAGAATAGCCGAGCGCGCTCCGACACGCTGACCAGAGCGCGAAGCCCCTGCCTGGAAGTCCAGGCAGGGGCTTCTGCACATCTGTTCCTCGGCTCAAGTGGACGGCTTCTCGTCTTTCTTCGTCACGTCCACACCGAAAGTGACCTTACCGGAACCGCCCCCCCCCCCACCTCTGACCGTTGTCGGCGGCTCGAGATCTTCGAGGAGGATAATCTCCTCCGTCGGCTTGGACGGCTTTCTTCGTGTCTCGTGGTCAGACATGGCCGCTAGTCATCCTCTTCTTACTGTGCATTCTGAAGCGCGAACAGCGGGTCCGGAGCCACTCCGGACCCGCTTGTTGGTTGTTGCGCGTATCGGCTTCCGATCAGTTGTTGTCGAGATCCCGTGGGCCTCCAGTGTCCCCACTACCGCTACCGCCACTCGTTTCGCCGGTGCCCGTCTTGCCACCCACCAGATCGCCACCCTTCACCTTCGACGCTTCCTCATTCGTCATCTTCTTCTTGGGCAGATCCTGTATGTCGGAGTCCGTCCGCTTTTTCCCGGTGTCGTGTCCCATCTAATCCTCCTGAAAGTATTGGTGACCTTGCCTTCGCCAAGTTATAAAGCAATCGGCGTACCGTCGCTAGACCATAATTCAACTTCTTATACAGCAGACACTTATCTCATGAAGCCAAATTGGCTGCGTGTGCATCGGTACTGAATTGCTACCCACTGGTACTGAATTGGGGCTCGACATCCTCATTATTGGACACGACGTCGCCGCCGTGCGAAAGTTTGCGGTCGAGCGTTGAGCGTGATAGTCCAAGAAGTTGGGCGGCTCTGCGCTTGTTGCCACCGACCGAATCGAGCACCGAGCGAATGTGCCGCTCAACCGCTCCGCGAAGTGTGAGATCCAGTTGTACCTGCGGGACGCCGTTCGCCGTCGCAGGCGGCGACTGAGGGGTGGCGGCATCAGCGCGGTCTAACAGGATTGCGTCGGCCTGAATGACATCTTCGTCGCACATCGCCACCGCGGTCTGAATTACGCGCTTCAGCTCCCGCAGATTCCCGGGCCAGTGATAGGCGAAGAGGCGTTCGCCGGCCGACTTGCTGAGCCCGATAATCTTCTTGCCCTGCTCGGCGCTCGCTGAGCTGATCTCTGCAGCAATGAGCGAACGGAGATCGGCCGGCCGGTCACGGAGTGCGGGCACGCTGATGGTGATTCCGCTGATTCTATAGAACAAGTCCTTGCGGAAATGATCGGAGTCGACGAACCGTTGCAGCGGCAGATGCGTTGCTGAGATCAGACGCACGTCGGCGAACTTGAGGCTTTCCGATCCGAGGCGCTCGAATTCACCGTACTCCACCGCGCGCAGAATCTTGGCTTGCGCCACGGAGCTCATATCGGCTATCTCGTCGATGAACAGCGTGCCGCGGTCCGCCAGCTCGAATTTCCCCTTGACCAGCTTCACGGCGCCCGTGAAGGCTCCCTTCTCGTGGCCGAATAGCTGGCTATCCAGCAACGTATCACTAAGAGCCGCGGCGTTGAAGGATACAAAAGGTGCGGCGGCGCGCCTGGATGAATTGTGAATGGCCCCCGAGAGAAGCGTCTTGCCTGTCCCCGACTCCCCGAGTACGAGAATGGGTAGATCAGTGCGCGCGGCTACAGCCGCGAGGTTCAGGCACGCACGCATCGCCGGATCGGCGCTGTGAAAGTCGTCCAACGTGAAGTTGGACGGAAGAATCTGGTGATGTTGATTGGAGTCAGTTCTCATCTCTGTGGAAAATCGGCTACACTCTCCTTCAGTTGCCGTATGGGCTCGAAGGCGTAGCTCACAAGCGTGCGACGTCCCACAACGACCCTCGCGCGGCCCCCCATGCCCGGCAGAAGCCGTCGTTCCTGTCCGCGCACGCGCACGACCGTGTCGCGAAGTTCGATGAGAGCCCGGAAGCCGGTGGCTTCCTCGTTCGGGATCGCGGCGGGTCCGATCCATCGCACGGTACCGTATCTCACCCCGAAGCGCTGGTAAGGGAACGCGTCGTACAGCAGCTTCACGCCTTGTCCAGGTCGCATGAGCGCCACCCCCGACTGGGCGACCGTCATCTCGCCTTGAAGGCGATCGCCCGCACAGGCGACCTCCGCAAGAATATCCCCCTCCTGGACAACGGTGCCGGCGGAGTTCACATGAAGGCGCAGCACGGTGCCCCTGCACGGAGCTGCCACAGTGAGTCCGCTGCCGGAAGTCGGCGCGAGCTCGTTTTCCAGAACCCCAGTCCGAATTCTGGCGGCCTCCAGCTCCTCGTCCAGGCTGCGCTGCAGTTCTCGAAACTGCGTCTCGCGGGCGCTGGTTTCGTGGCGGAGCTTCTGGATCGCCACGCGCATTTCTTCCGTCGTTCCCTGCAACTCCTCGAGGTCTGAGGCGAGTCTGTCGGCTTCAAGACGCTTCGCCGTTGCCTCGGACCCGCTCACCGCGCCGCTCTTCGTTCCGGCTGCAAGATTATCTGCCAGCTGCCGTGCCATCTCCAGCTGGCTCCGCTTGAGCTCGATCGTTCTGTTCAGATTCGCGAGCCGGACCCGTAGTCGCTGGTCTTCCTCCAGCTGCGCGCGTCGTTCTCCATCGTACTGCCTCCGAGCATTGCTGGCTCTCTCCGTGGCTCCGCGAAGCTGGGAAGAGAGAGTTCTGAGCTCGCCATAACGATCGCCGATCTGTTCCGACTGAATCGCGAACAGTGGCGCACCGGGGCTGACTTCGCTGCCCTCGGTCACCAGCATTGCCGTCACGCGTCCGGGATGCAGAGCACGGATCGGATCGGCGCCGTGGATCGGAACCAACGTGAAGGGTCCCGACACGGATTCCGGAACCCGGATGGCGATGGACGCAATGAGCGTCGTCACGAAAAGCGCGATGAGAAAGTAGGCGAGGCCTCGCGCCGCCCAGTGCGGTGGTGAAACGTCAAGGAATGGCGCCGTTTCGTCGCTGGCCGTCCCAGCAGGAAATTTCTGCCTCTCTATTCCGGATCGTCCTATCATCTCAGAGGCCCAGTTGCTGGCTGCACAGGTAGTAGTAGAGTCCCTGCCTCGTCATGAGCTCGTCGTGCGTACCATGTTCTACCAGCCGCCCCTGCTCCAGAACGATTATGGTGTCTGCGTCCTGCACGGTGCTGAGCCGGTGCGCGATGACGAACGCTGTACGTCCTTCCAGGAGCTTGTCCATGTTTTGCTTGACTGCCCGCTCTGACTCGGTGTCCAGAGCGCTTGTGGCCTCATCGAACATCAGCACCGGCGGATGATTGTGAAGAGCCCGCGCGATTGCTATGCGCTGCTTCTGACCGCCCGATATAGCTAGCCCCGACTCACCAACCTTTGTTTCGTAGCCAAGGGGAAGGCGCTCGATGAACTCATGCGCGTTGGCTATACGCGCTGCGCCCAGCACGGCATCCATGTCAGGCTCCTCTTCGCCAAACGCTATGTTGCGTGCGATGGTGTCGTTGAAGAGATGATTCTCCTGCAGAACAAAACCGATATTCCTGCGCAGGTCGCGGTAATTCAGCGTCTTGAGATCGATTCCGTCGTATTGGATGGTTCCTTCGGTGGGTTCCAGCAAGCCGGCCAGACATTTGATGAGCGTGGTCTTTCCCGAGCCGCTCCGACCCACGATAGCAACCCGCTTGTTCGGTGGGACCTCGAAGGTGATATCCTGAAGAATCGCCGGCGACTCGGGGCCGCCGTAACGGAAGGTGAGATTCTTCACGCTGATCCGTCCCTCCAACGTTCGGACGGGGACGAGACGCGACCGGTCCGCTCCCTGCTCGGGCTCCTGGGCGAAAACGTCGTCCAGCCTGTTCATGAGCACGGAGACGTATTGCAGGTTGTCCCACCGGGACAGAAGCCGCACGATGGGCCGGTTGGCTAACGCGACGAGTGTGTTGAAGGCCACCAGAGCTCCGATGGTCAGCTCTCCCGCCATCACCTGATATGCGCCGATCCAGAGGAACAGCGCGACAGAGAGGAACGTCACCACGCCGAGACCGCTATCGAATGCCATTACCGTGAAGTCGGCTTTGAAACGACGTTTCGCAAGGCTGTTGAACTCGTTCAGCATTAGCTCACGAAAGGATCCCTCCGCTCCCATCGCCTTCACGGTCTCGATGCCGCGGATAGCATCGATCTGATAGGACTGGTACCTCCCATGTGCCTCCTCCAGAGTGTTGTACAGCGGCCGCAACCACCGTGAGGAGAAGTACATGAGCCCGGCGTAGAGCGGTGCAACGGCGATGAAGACCAATGTGAGTAGTGGGCTGTAGACTAGCATCAGACCCACCGAGGCAAGCACCAGGGTTGTATCCGTCAGGGTAGCCACGCCACTCTGAACCAGAAAAACCCTGACTTCACGAAGACCCGACAGCCGGCGCTGGATGTCTCCGGTTCTACGCGTATTGAAGTAGCTCATGGGCAGCGACAGGAGCTTGCGCGTCAGGAAGTCCAGCGTGGCAGAGTCGATTCTGACCGCCACGAAACTGAGGAGATAACGCTGGATCACCGAAGCCAGCATGACGAAGATCAGTACGCCGAGCATCGCGATCATCAGAGTGTTCAGCAGCCCCACGTCCTGATCCACCAGCACCCGGTCCACGATGATCTGGGTAAAGACCGGGATGACCATCTCGAGCAGGCTGACCACCAGCGCCAGGGCCAGAGTTTGCACCAGGAGCGGCGCGTAAGGTCGGAAGAAGGGCTTGAGCCATGTCCAGGTGGCAACATCGCCTACGGGTGCCTTCTTGAATTCCTCTGTGTAGTCGAACAGCGCCGCGTAGCCGCTCCACTTCCGGGCAAACTCGGCCCGGCTCATCCTCACCAGCCCAAGCGCTGGATCGGCAACCTTTACGTGAGTTTCACCCACATCATAGAGCACCACCCAGTGATTGCCGTCCCAGTGCGCAATTGCGGGCAGGGGCATCTGCTGAAGGTTTTCGTCGGATGCCTTGACCGAGCGAGCAGCCAACCCCAGTTCCGTTGCCGCAGACGTCAGCGCTTTGAGACTGGTACCGTCGAGACTCGTGTGCACGAGCTGGCGGATTCGCGCCAGACTCACGGCGCGACCGAAATGGCGGCAGACCATTGCAAGACTGGCGGCGCCGCAATCCATTTCATCTACTTGTCGCACGTAGCGGAAACGGCGAATGCGCTTGGGGCTCTTTATGAAAAGCCCGTCGCCGCTGCTGAAAGGCGTTGCCTGGGCGGCCGCGCCTCCATTCCCGGCCTGGAACGCGCGGAACTCCACTGTGTGTTGCACCTGCTCTGGTCCGACCTTATCGACCAGAGCTGCCTCAGCTGGGAGAAGTTCCTTGTCGAAGTCGAGTGGGACGCGAGCTACCTGTTTATAGTCGTACTGCGCGATCCGCTCTTCCAACTGTGTCTTGAAGTCGGGGTAACGCGCGAGCAGTGTCTCGAATGTTTCGCGTGTCAGTTTGAGGAGGCGGCTAGGCACTATTGCCTCAACGCTCGCCGTTCTCCGTTGCCCCTTGAACAGGGACATCTCACCGAAGAAATCACCTTTGCGCAGATAGGCGAGGTACTGACGCCGGCCGCTATCTTCCGTGAATACCCGGAGGCGCCCCTCTTCCACGAGGTACATCGGTCCGGCGTCGTCTCCTTGCTGGATGACGAGATCGCCCTGTTCCGCTCGCGCAGGCACCAGTTTCGACACCATGAACTGGATCGCGTCACCTGGCAGCTTGGCGAAGGGCGTGTATTGCCGCAGGAAATTGCCCAGGTGGCGATGCGTGATCTGGAGCTCGAAATAACTTCGGATTTCCGGACGGCTGCGTACCAGCGCCTCGAACACCGATCGATCGAGCCGTAGCACCTCCACATCCGTGCTCGCTCGCACGGTGGCCCGGCGGACCGAGCGATCGAGCAAGCCCATCTCGCCGAACGAATCACCGGCCCGCAGGACGTTCAGCGGTATCTCGTCCCCGTTCTCGCCGCCGGTAACGATCCGCGCTCGACCGGAAACCAGGACGTAGAAGGCGTCGGCTTCATCACCTTCGCGAACGATGGTGCTGCCGAAGGAGTAGGACGCAGGGACGAAGCTGTCCACGACAAGCTGCCGAGCATCGGCCGGCAAGAAGGTGAGAAGCGGCAGATCATTCAGGACCGCGCTCACCCCTCCGGCTCCATTGCCCGTCGAAATATCGCTCATACCAACTGGCACCACTTCACCCGGTCCGTGATCTCACGGTTAACCGCCGTATTCAGAATGTCCCGTTCCGCCCGGCGACGCACACCTTCTTCATTCTCCGTCGGCATCACCTTGCGGACAATCTCGAACAGAACGTGCTGGCCGTCGACGCCAATGGGGCCCAGAAACTCGCCCTCGCGTGCGGCAACAAAACGATCGAGAACACTGCCGTCGACCTCGTCCAGATAGAAGCTGCTGTCGTGAATCTTAGCCCGCGCTGACGCTGCCACCTCCGCAAACGCGGCACCGTCCTCTCGCAGGCAAAGCGCCGCTTCTCGCGCCGTGTGCGCCTCCGGGAAGGCCAACGACCGGCATACCACGCGTATCCACTCCAGGTGGTGGGCGCCGATTCGCTCCCTGATCGCTCTCGGCGTGAGCGTCTCCATGCGGAAACGCCGGAAAGCGCGTTCGAGCCCTGCAAGGCGCTCGACCGTGGCGGTGATCCTGTCTGCCTTGAGGCCAGGTATTCGCCCAAGCGCGAGCTCCGGCTCCAGCAGCGCGACGGCCGAGTCATCGGCGGTGGGGACTGATTCATCCGTTGCGCGCTGTCGCGCTGCGACGTGATGGGCTGCGGAGGCTCGTCCCGCCAGTTTTGTCGCCCACCGATCGAAATGACCGGAGCAGAACCCATCCACGGCAAGCAGCTCCTGCACCTCGTCGTCCTCCAGAGGGTTCTGTGAAATGATGGCTGGTAACTCCGCTGAGCTCTTCCGGCGGAGCACGGAACGCCGGACGTGACCCATCCACATCTGCGCCGTCAACCCGCGCCAGTTGAGCCAATTCTGCATCTCGCGTGCTGTGATGAGGTTGCGATCGTACCGAAATGCCTTGGCTGCCGCGTCGACCTCGTCGCCAGATATCGATGCACCGCCGTTCTCCGCATGTCGGACGCACGCAGCGCCTTCGCGGACCTCGCTTTCCAGGGTGGGCCAGTCGCCCCAGTACATTCCGGCCAGTAGAACGTCGTCCCAGCAGTACTCTTCGCTGCCGACTGTAAAAACGACATTCCGCAGGATCTTTTCCATAGTCGGCGCATCCTCGTCGCGCGAGCTTGCGGGAACATGGATGCGCCATTTGGCACTGTCAACTATTATCGCGTGAGCAGAGCTAGTAACACGACGATCATCACGATTACTGCTATAACGGCGACGATCCGCATGGGCAATGCAACTCGCGGGCGGCCAACGCTGGCAGTGGACAAAAGCGCCGTCTCCCTGGTCGTGGCGTCCAACGTTGGGATCTTAGCACCCGTTGAAGCGGCTGAATCTGTGCTCGCTGCAGCAGACGGTCTGAGTGCCTTCAGCATGATGTCAGCCGTAGCGTGGCGATCAGCTGGATAGCGAGCCAGCGCGGTCGCGACGGCTGCTTCAAGCCACTCCGGCGCATCGGGCGCCACCGAACGAAGCTTGCGCGCAGGCTCGGAAAACCGGCGGGCGATAACGACCTGCGCTGACGGTCCCGTGAACACTGGTTGTCCTGCCAGCATCTCGAAGATTACGCAGCCAAGACTGTAGATGTCCGTGCGACCGTCGAGGTCCGTATCTCCGGCCGCCTGTTCGGGGCTCATGTAGGCTGGAGTTCCGAGAGTGAAGCCAGTCTGGGTGAGCGCATCACCTGAGGCGCGTACTATTGCACGCGCGATACCGAAGTCGGACACCAGCGCGTGCGAGCGAGCAAGCATGATGTTGTCCGGCTTGATGTCGCGGTGAACCACGTTTTGCGCGTGCGCATAGGCAAGCGCGTCACAGATCTCGCGGGCGAATCGCACGGCCTCTTCTACATTAAGTCGCGTCTCGCGTGCGAGACGTTCTCTGAGCGTCTCGCCCTCCACGAACGGCATCACGTAATAGAGGGACTTACCGGCTTCACCCGAGTCGTAGAGCGGCAGGATGTGAGGATGCTGCAGCTTGGCCGCGACCTTGATTTCACGGAGAAAGCGTTCCGCACCCATCGCCTCTGCTATCCCAGGCCGTAATACCTTCAGAGCCACGGAGCGGTCGTGCTTTATGTCGCGTGCGAGATAGACCAGCGCCATCCCGCCGCGTCCGAGTTCCCGCTCGACGTCGTAACGGTCGGCCAGCGCGTCCCGTAACAGTTCGAGGACGTTTCCCAGTTGATCGCTCCATTGAGAGAGGTTGCGGAAGATGAAGACGCTCGCTGGAGGTGGGAAGTCGCCTTGCCTAGATGCCCGTCCGGCGCTGCGCTACCTTTCGATCCCATGAGCATGCAAGAGAGACTCGAGCTCCTGGATCGCCGGCGGGCCGAATCGAGGCTGGGTGGTGGTGCGGAGCGACTCAAGGCACAACACGAAAAGGGTAAGTTTTCCGCGCGTGAGAGGCTGGATCTGCTGCTGGACGAGGACAGCTTTGTCGAGCTCGACCGCTTCGTCACGCATCGATCGACAGACTTCGGCCTGGCCAAGCAGAAAATTCTGGGCGACGGAGTTGTCACGGGTTACGGCCGCATCGATGGCCGCATCGTGTACGTCTTTTCGCAGGACTTCACGGTCTTTGGCGGCTCGCTCTCCGAAACGGTCTCGGAGAAGGTTTGCAAGGTAATGGACCTAGCCGTGCGCAACGGCGCGCCGGTCATCGGCCTCAACGATTCGGGGGGAGCCAGGATCCAGGAGGGTGTCGTCTCTCTTGGCGGTTATGCCGAGATATTCCTTCGCAATACTCTCGCTTCCGGTGTCGTACCGCAGATCTCTGCAATACTCGGCCCCTGCGCCGGCGGCGCCGTCTATTCACCGGCGATCACGGACTTCATTTACATGGTGCGGGGAACGTCCTACATGTTCGTCACTGGTCCCAACGTGGTTAAGACAGTCACCCACGAGGACGTGACCATGGAACAGCTGGGCGGTGCCAGCGCACACTCCACTATCTCCGGCGTCGCACATTTCGCCCACGACTCCGAGATGGCATGCCTCCAGGCCATTCGCGATCTCTTCCGCTTCATACCGTCCAATAATCTCGGCGATCCGCCGCAGGGGACCGGCACCGACGCGCGTAACCGGCAGGACGAAGCTCTACTGAACATCGTCCCCGACAATCCGAACAAACCGTACGATATGCACGACGTCATCGGCAGCGTCGTGGACGATGGGGAGTTCTACGAGGTACACCGCGAGTTCGCGGGGAATATTCTCTGTGGCTTCGCACATCTGGGCGGATACAGCGTCGGAGTGGTCGCCAACCAGCCGGCGGTGCTCGCGGGTGTGCTGGACATAAACGCATCGCTCAAGGCAGCGCGGTTCATCCGGTTCTGCGATGCCTTCAACATTCCGCTCGTGACGTTCGAGGATGTGCCCGGATTTCTTCCGGGCCTGGCACAGGAACACGGCGGGATCATCAGGCACGGCGCCAAGCTCCTGTATGCGTACTGCGAGGCGACGGTTCCGAAGCTCACCGTAATCACGCGAAAGGCCTACGGCGGCGCCTATGACGTGATGAGCAGCAAGCACATTCGGGGCGATTTCAACGTTGCCTGGCCGACAGCCGAGATCGCGGTGATGGGCCCCAAGGGCGCGGTCGAGATTCTTTTTCGCAAGGAAATCGCGGAGAGCCCGGACCCGGTCGAGGCAACCGACCGAAAGATTCAGGAGTATCGCGAGAAGTTCGCGCACCCGTACATAGCTGCGAGCCGCGGTTACGTGGACGATATAATCGACCCACGTGAGACCAGACCGCGGCTGATAGACGCACTCGACACTCTCCGTAACAAGCGCGACCGCAACCCGCCGAAGAAGCACGGTAACATTCCGCTGTGAACCGCTGCTGTGTTCAGTAAAATCCTAATAGCAAACCGCGGAGAGATCGCCCTCCGGATCGTTCGAGCGTGTCGCGAGCTAGGCGTGCGATCCGTCGCTATCTACAGCGATGCCGACGCTCACACGCCTCACGTCCGCGAAGCCGACGAAGCGGTCCGGGTAGGAGAACCCCCAGCCAGCGAGAGCTACCTGCGCAAGGACCGCATCCTCGCGGCGGCCGCCCGCACCGGCGCGGAAGCAATTCACCCTGGGTACGGATTTCTCTCGGAGCGCGCCCATTTTGCGCGCGCAGTGCGGGACGCAGGACTCGTATTCATCGGGCCACCCGCCGAGGCGATCGAGGCGCTTGGCAGTAAGACGGCGGCGCGATCGCTTGCTGCCGCCGCGGGCGTGCCGATCGTGCCAGGCACTACAGAACCTCTGCGAGACGCTGCCGAGGGCGAGCGTGTCGCGGAGCAGTTTGGCTATCCCGTGCTTCTGAAGGCTGCGGCGGGAGGAGGGGGTCGCGGCATGCGCGTTGTGCGTGCGCGCAACGAGCTGGCTTCGCACCTCGAAGCGGCTCGTCGAGAGGCTAAGAACGCCTTTGGAGACGACGCTGTGTACGTGGAGAAATACATTAGCGGCCCAAGGCACGTCGAGATTCAGATTCTCGGCGATACCGGTGGCCACATGCTTTCGCTGGGCGAGCGGGAATGTTCCATTCAGCGTCGTCATCAGAAGCTGATTGAGGAAGCACCGAGTGTCGCCTTCACACCGGAACTCAGACGCGCGATGGGGGATACGGCGGTGCGCGCTGCCAGATCCGTCGGCTACGTGAACGCCGGCACGTGCGAGTTTCTGCTCGATGCGGATGGCAATTTTTTCTTTCTCGAAATGAACACGCGTCTCCAGGTGGAACATCCGGTTACCGAGCTCGTCACCGGTATCGACATCGTGCAGTGGCAAATTCGGGTGGCGTCCGGAGAACCACTTCCGTTCGCTCAGGAAGAGATCGTTCCGCGGGGATGGGCAATCGAGTGCCGAATCACCAGCGAGGATCCCGCGAACGACTTTCTGCCATCCACAGGTCGCATCACATTCCTGCGGCTTCCAGGCGGGCCCGGTGTCCGCTGGGACGGCGGCATCGGAATCGGCAGCGAAGTGGGACTTCACTACGATGCGTTGTTGGCCAAGCTGATAGTCTGGGCGCCGACTCGAGCAGAGGCTGTCGAGCGTATGCGGCGCGCGCTTCTCGAGCTCACGATCGAGGGAGTGGAGACCTCGCGCGATTTTCACCTTCGCGTGATGGAAGACGAAGAGTTTCGTCGCGGCGCGATCGATATCCAGTGGTTGGAGCGACGCCTCCGCTCCCTGCTCGATGTCAGCCCACCCGCGAGCCATGTTCAGGCCGTGGCTATCGCCGCGGCGCTCCTCGCGGATCGCGAGCGTAATCTACGCCGAGTAACATCTGCGAGCTCACCGACGCAGGCAGCACGCGATGACTGGGCGCAGGCAGCACGGATCGAAGGGCTCCGATCGCCTCCCGCATGACCAACCGCTTCGAGGTTGCCGTCGAGTCCATTGCCGCCGGTGGTGACGGCGTCGCCCGCGCGAACGGGCTGGTCGTCTTCGTTCCGCGTTCCGCGCCCGGCGATGTGGGAATCGTGGATGTCGCGCCTCGTGGCAGCTTCGCCCGATCCGAATTCGCGGAGCTTCTGGCTTCATCTCCACAGCGAGTCACGCCACCGTGCCCTCACTATACGATGGACAAGTGCGGCGGCTGCCAGCTTCAGCACATAGAGTACAGTTCTCAGCTTGCCGCCAAATCTCGAATAGTCACGGACGCCTTTCGCCGTATCGGCGCCAGGATCGTGAGTGAACCCGAGGTGAGTCCGAGCGCCGACCAGTGGCGATACCGACGCAAGCTCACGCTCGCGCTCCGCCGGCGGGGTCAGTGGTGGACGGCGGGCTTGCACCCGTACGACGATCCGGGGAGGATCTTTCCGGTCGATGACTGCCCAATCACTCACGAGAGCGTCATCTCCGTGTGGCGCGAAGTGCTCTCGGCGTCGAGCGATTTTCCGTATGCGCGCGAGCTTCGCGGCTCAGTGCGGCTTTCATTGAACACGGCATCATTTACTCTCGAGGGTGGCAACCGCTGGCCTAACAGCGGCGTTTTCTTCGACCGCGTTCCTTCGCTGACCACCTTGTGGTGGCAGAAATCGAGGCGCGAGCGCAGGCTTCTTCACGAGAGGCCGGACGGCGGTGTGCGAGCGCCCGGCGCGTCGTTCACGCAAGTGAACGCTGGGGTTGCTGCCGATCTGCAGGCTCGTGTTGTGGATCTTACCTTGCAGCACGAACCTCGCACTGTTGTGGACGCTTATTCGGGGCTTGGGGACCTCGCTGTGGGTATCGCCGAGCGCCAGCCGGCCGTCGAGGTTTGCGCAATCGAGATGGATGTCGACGCAGCCGCCTGGACCACGCGCCGGCTGCGTGTCGGATCCCGTTGCCTAGTCGGCAGGGTAGAAAATCTGCTGCCACAAGCGTTGCCCGCGGACGTCATAATCCTCAATCCACCGCGCGCGGGGGTTGACTCCAGGGTCACCGACACGCTGGTGCAAACGAGTCCGGCACCACGCGCAATAATCTACGTGAGCTGCGACCCGGCCACCCTTGCCAGGGATGTGCGGCGCCTCGACAGGTTTCGGATCGCATCGCTTCAGCTCTTCGACATGTTCCCGCAAACCGCGCATGTGGAAACGGTTTGCGAGCTGGTTCCCGGCGCGCCGTGAAGTACGTCGTGACGGTCGGCGGCGCGCGAGTGGTAGTTGACCTCGGAGCGGAAGGTACTTCAGTGGACGGAGCTCCCTGCAGTGTCCAGCTCGCCGAGATCGAGGGAACTCCGGTTCGCATGGTGACGGTAGGCGACCGGGTGCATCGAATAGTCGTAAGGAAGCGGCACGCTCGGGGGAGATACGTACTGTGGCTGGACGGATTCACCCTGGAAGCCGAGGCGCTTGACGAGCGTACTCGAGCGATTCGCGATCTGACTGCGCAACATGAAGTGCATACAGGTCCACCCCCCATCGTTGCGCCCATGCCCGGACTGATAATTCGCGTCACAGTCCAGCCCGGCGATTCGGTACATCCGGGACAGGGGCTGGTAGTGATGGAAGCAATGAAGATGGAAAATGAACTTCGGGCTCACGGTGCCGGCAGGGTCAAGGCAGTGCTGGTTCAACCGGGAACCGCAGTGGAAAAGGGGGCGGTCCTTATCGAGTTCGAGGAGGGCTGAACGAGTAGTGGGTCAGTTTGGGAGCGGAAGGTCAACCAAGAACGACGCAGACGCGAGACGCCAGAAGTAGAGACCTCAGGGCCGAGGATGAAGCCAACACTTAGGCCTGTTTGGTGTCCTTTGACCGAGAAGCCAGATGACGACGGAGACCATAGAGCATTTTTCGGACTTCCACGACTTGACTGATAAGAGTCAAAGAATCCGACCCACGGACTACCTGGAGGT
>JBHENQ010000106.1:0-22449 GCA_046261975.1 Gemmatimonadaceae bacterium
GGTCTTCCCGCGCATGCGCGGCTGGACGCGGCGTTCCAGATCACTCATTGCCGCATTCCACGCAACCACGGGCTGGGGCTGGTGGATCATGCTCGGCGTGGGTCTGGCGCCGCTTGCGATCTACGCGCTACGCGACTATCCACTCGGCGCAGGACTCGGAGCGGCTGGCTCTCTGATCGCAACGCGGTTGCTCGCGTCGCGCGGCGCGGGAGCCGCGAGGCGATTCTCGATCCCCGCAGGAGCGCGCCGAGTGCTGCTCGGAATCTTCGTGGCTCTCTTGCTCGTCTTCGGCGTCCTCTTCTTCGCCGCTGCGCTGGCGCGTCCTGCCAACACATGGCACCTGGCCTTGGCAGTGTTTGCGTTCGCACTCCTCGTGCTGGTTATCGCAGGTTGGCTCGTGGATCACAACAAGCTCGGGCCGCAGTACTTCTACCGCGACCGGATCGCCGAGACCTACCTGTTCAGCGAGCTGCCCGACACGGAGGGGCGACTGCGTGTCTTTCACGATACGATAGAAATGCCGCTCGACGCTCTGCATGGACTGCCGACAAAAGAGGGCTCGGGGTGGCGCAACCCGGCCCCTTATCACCTTATCAACGCGGCTATCAATCTTGCGGGGAGCCGCGACCTGACACGGAAGGATCGCAAGTCAGGCTACTGGCTGTTCTCGAAGCTGTTCTGCGGATCGACTCACACAGGGTTTCGGCCTACCGCGCAGTACCGGGACGGCCAGACAAAGCTCGCGCGAGCGATCGGGATATCCGGGGCGGCGGCATCGTCGGGGATCGGGCGCTTTACCTTCTTTGCACAGGCATTCGCGACGGTGCTGTTCAACATGCGTCTCGGAAGCTGGATGGAGAATCCGCAACACGACAGCAGTCTGAAGCCGCAGCAGTATCGCGTGTTCTGGCCCTTGTATCTGTTGCGCGAGATCTGGATGAATACGACCGAGTCGTCGGGACTGGTCAATCTTTCGGACGGCGGGCACACCGGCGACAACGTCGGCATCTACCCGCTGCTTCAGCGTCGCTGCAAAGTAATTGTCGCCTGCGACGCCGAGCGCGACCCTAATCTGACGTTCGGCTCGTTCACCGAAGCGCTCAGACACGCATACGTGGACATGGGAATCGACGTGGATATCGATCTTACAATGATCCGCGCCGATACCAGGACGGGTCTTAGCCGGAGCCATTGCGCGGTGGGGCGCATCCGGTATCCAGATCGTCCCAACCAGGAGAGCTCCCTGGTGTACCTGAAAAACTCGCTCACGGGCGACGAGCCGGAGCCGACGCTCAATTACAAGACGACGTGTCCGGCGTTTCCGCACGAAACGACCGTGGATCAATTTTTTGACGACGCGCAATTCGAGTCGTACCGAGCGCTTGGGGTGCACATTGCCGAGGAAGCCTTCGGGCAGTGGATTGGATCCCCGAAGTTCGCCACAGCCATGAAACATCACGCTCCCGATTCGTTAAGCGAGGTCAACGCTAAGAACTTGGGAGAACAGAATGTTTCGTAAGGGGCGAAGGAATGACCTTCCTAGCTGGAAGTGGCGCCATGAGGTTGAGTTACCGCCCGAACCGCATCGCGCGGCCGAAGTGGAGGACAACATCGATGACGCATGGCACGCACTCCAGCTCCTCCACAGCAGCTTCCGGGCAACTGAGCAGAAGGACTATCGCGAGCTCGTGGAGGGGCTACAAGACACAGAGCGTCTCTTTCTGGGCAGCACCGAACTTGCGACGTACTACGACGAATGCAACCAACCTGTGGGCAAGCCGATCGAAGGACGGGCGTATGCGACGCCGAAGTCAAGACACGTTGCCGCGATTCAGGCCCAGTTCATGGAGGACGTGTACTTCGTCCTTCAGCTCAGCCGCTATCCTAACGCGCTCGACAACCAGGGTTGGATGAACCTGTTCCGCGGATGGGGCCAGTCCGTGACCTTCAACGCCCACTTCGATGCGTTGCGTCCGACCCTTGCCGCCGAGTTCGCGGAATTCTATGAGCTCTACATCCGCGAGTATCCCGGCCCCATCGACGAGTTCCCAGTTCCGCATCCGTGGGATGCCGCAAGTCGACGTAGGGATCCGCGGAAGGCGATCGGATCGCGAGCGCTCCGCCGTGCGGAGTTCCGCGAGTACCTTCCGGGAGTGTACCTCGACTCCGGAATTCGCGAGGCAGGCCACGACTCCCAGACCTGGGCGGCTCCCCTGAAGCCTTCCATTGAAGGAAGCCATGGGATGTTGGACCCGAAAGGGGGAGACATGTCGTACGAGGACGCTGCCGTGGAGAAAGCGCCCGGCACGAGTGGACCGTCGGGCTCAACAAAGGAATAGCGACGTCTGCGAGCTCGTATCTGTCACCGGCCAGCAGCAACGGGCTTGATTCTCTGAATCTCGGTTGCGGCTGGAGAGTGGAGAGTGTGGTAGAGCTCCCACGACTGTTGCAGGTTCAGCCAGAAACCCGCAGATGCGCCGAGCGCCTTTTCTAGCCGCAACGCGGTATCCGGCGTGACACCGCGCTTGCCATTGATGAGTTCGTTGAGCCGCACATACGAGACGCCGATGCGAGCTGCAAAATCCGTCTGCGTTAGACCGAGTGGCTCGAGGTACTCCTCGAGGAGCATCTCCCCAGGATGCGTAAGGGGTCGATGAGTCGGAAGCCGCGACATACCAGTTGTCTCCTGCCTACGCTATTGTGTCCCGTAGCGGAAAAAAGTTTCCTTAGGATGACCACGCGCAAAAGCTGCATCAAGGGGAGGGATCAGATGAGCGAGAAAGCCAACCTCGATATCATGAAAGAAGCGTACGCCGCGTTCGGACGTGGCGACATCCCGGCAGTTTTGAGTGTTGAGGATCCCAACACCGAGCTCGAAATAGCCGGCCCAACGGAAATACCGTGGGCGGGCAGCTTTCGGGGGCATGACGGCGTCAAGAAATACTTCGCAGCGATCGAGGCCGAAGCAGACTTCGATGCTTTCGAGCCGCATACGTTCGTGGCTCAGGGAGACAAAGTTGTTGTTCTCGGATTCGAGAAGGTCCGCTCCAAGCGCACCGGCCGCTCCTACGAGAACCATTGGGTCCACGCGTTCACACTCGCGGGCGGCAAGATCGTTAAGTTCCGCGAGTACTGCGACACGGCTACCGTGGCTGCGGCTTTTCGCAGGGAGTAGGTCGTAGCAGCGGTTCGAGTCGGCGATACACCGCGTGCTCGCTTCTTTATTATGGATACACCCACAGCCTGCGCGGACAGCTGTTCGAGACGACCGCCGCCCCCCGGCGGCTCGCCCGGAATGTGGGCCACCACCCCGGCCAGGAACGGGGCGAGTATGCCTGGAACCCACGGCTTCAGATGTTCAGCCGTGGGTTCCGGTGCATGCCGATTCTACTGTGGGAGAGGGTCAGGAGCGAAGTTGGCGTGCACAAGCTTCCACATGTTGCCGTCCTTCACATAGACGCGCGTGGACTTGGCTCGCGATGGAGTTGTCTTGCCATCCTTGTCCTGCGAAATGCCGGCGTAGTTATAGGTCAGGATTGCCGTGTTGCCGTACACCTGGACCTTGGGGTTGAGCATTTCAGCTGCAAGAAGCTTCCCGCTGTCCTTACTGTCCCCTTCGTAAAGCCGCTGATTGAGAGCCTTGCCTTCAATCCGAGTCGCGTAATCGCCGTTGAACTCGGTGTAGTCATCTGCAAGGGACGCCACGCTCGCAGCGGTGTTCTTCTCCATGTTCCCGGCCCAGGCTGCCTTCGTGAGGCGAATAACCTCATCCTCGATCGCCTTGTTTGCTTGTGCGGCAGCGGCCGACGGGATCACTACTGCAGCGACCAGCCCGAAAATCATTTTGCGAAGCATGCAACCTCCTGGGGGTAGAGTGGCTTCTGATCCGCGGTGCGGAGTCAGGTCGCCGATGGGAATTAGGACCGGCTCGGCGGAGCCATACTAGATGATACTGGATTCCGCCGCAAGAGACTTTCCGTAAGGAAAGGGGTGTTCGGCTTCTCTGGCCGCCTTCTCGGCGGAAGCCTATGTTCCCGATTCGCTCTCAGGTCGGATTACGACATGTTCATGCACCTGAACCCGGTGCCGCCTAGACGCGTGGTCAATTGAAGACTGATCTGCGCGAGCAACTGCAGACCGCACTCGGCGGCGCCTATTCGGTCGAACGGGAGCTCGGCGGCGGCGGGATGAGCCGCGTCTTCGTCGCCGAGGAGCGCTCACTCGGCCGGCGCGTCGTCGTCAAGGTCCTCCCGCCCGAGCTGGCCGCCGAGGTCAACGTCGAGCGCTTCCGGCGCGAAGTCCAGCTCGCGGCGCAACTGCAGCACCCGCACATCGTGCCGTTGCTCACCGCCGGCGAAGCGGGTGCCGGGGAAGCGAGCAGAGGGCTCCTGTACTACACCATGCCACTCGTCGAGGGCGAGTCACTCCGTGCGACGCTCACGCGCGGAGGGGAGCTCCCGATCCCCGAGGCACTGCGCATCCTGCATGACGTCTTGAAGGCCCTCGTGTACGCGCATCGGCGCGGCGTCGTTCACCGCGACATCAAGCCCGAGAACATCCTGGTTGCCGAGGACGCCGCGCTCGTCACCGATTTTGGCATCGCGAAGGCGATCAGCGCGGCCACTGGAGAGATGTCCGTCACCTCCGTCGGCGTGGCACTCGGCACCCCAGCATACATGGCGCCTGAGCAGGCCGCCGCCGATCCGACGACGGACCACCGCGCAGACATCTACGCTGTGGGCGTGGTCGCCTACGAGCTGCTGACTGGCCGAGCGCCATTCAGCGGGCTCCCGCCGCAGCAGGTTCTGGCCGCGCACGCGACCGAGACGCCCGATCCCGTAACCAAGCGGCGTGCGAGCGTTCCGCCCGCGCTCGCCGCACTGGTGATGCGCTGCCTTGAGAAGCGGCCTGCGGACCGGCCGCAATCGGCGGGTGTGGTGTTGCAGGAGGTGAGGATGGCACTGGCAGCATCGACCGGGGGGGCAGGGCCGACGGCAGTTTCGCCGCCGGAAACCGTGGCGACTGGTCGCCCGGCCTGGCGCCGCGCGGGCATCTACGCGGGCCTCATTATTCTCGTCGTGGCCGCGGGATATGCGGTCTTCTCGCGCGCGAGCGGCACGCGCCCGACGGCGAATGATGCTGCGATGCAGAACGCACGCAGCACGACAGCACCCGCGGCGCCGGCGTCGCAGTCCATCGCCGTGCTCCCGTTCGTCAACATGAGCGCCGACAAGGAGAACGAGTATTTCAGCGACGGCATGACGGAGGAGCTCATCAATGCGCTCAGCAAGCTCGGGGGATTGCGCGTCGCGTCGCGCACGTCGGCCTTCCAGTTCAAGGGAAAGCAGAGCGATGTCCGTACAATCGGTGATACGCTAAACGTGGCGACGGTACTCGAGGGGAGCGTGCGGAAGGCGGGGAACCGGCTCAAAGTGACGGCGCAGCTTGTCAACGTCGCCGACGGTTACCACCTGTGGAGCGAGACCTACGAGCGCGAGCTCAAGGACGTGTTCGCCGTTCAGGACGAGATCGCGCGCGCCATCGTGAGCGCTTTACGCCTCAGGCTCGAGGATCGCGGGGGAGCGCCGCTCGTGAAGCGCTCGACAGAGAACCTCGAGGCATACAATCTCTACCTGCGCGGGCGCTACTTCGTGAACAAGTTCACCGCGGAGGGATTCAGGACAGGGATAGAGCTCTTCGAGCGCGCGCTCGCGGAAGATCCCACCTTCGCCATGGCGTACTCGGGACTGGCGGACGCGTACATGCTGATGGGCAGCTTCGGTTCGCTCGGCCGTGAGGGGGCATATGCTCCCGGTAAGGCAGCGGCGCTGAAGGCACTGGCGCTGGACAGCACGCTCGCTGAGGCTCACACGTCCCTCGCGTTCGTGAGGATGGTGTACGAGTGGGATTGGCAGGGCGGCGAGCAAGCGTTGCGGCGCGCGCTCATGCTCGACCCGAACCACGTGAACGCTCACCACTGGTACGGCTTGTACTTCGCGGCGACGGGCCGGCTGGAGGATGGGTTGCGAGAGAATGAGCGCGCTCTCGAGCTCGATCCGCTGTTGATCCGTGGCATCGCCATACGGGGACGTTTGCTCTTCTTTGCCCGGCAATACGACCAGGCGATCGCGCAATTGAGGCGGGCGATCGAGATGGACCCGGCGTACGAGCAGGCATACAGCATCCTGTCATTCGTTTATGCGCGGCAAGGCAAACTCGGCGAGGCAGTGGAGATGGCAGAGAAGCTCGCCGAGTTGAGAGGGGACCGTGCTGTGGGACAACTGGGCTACGTCTACGCGATTGCCGGCAGGCGTGCCGACGCATTGAAGCTGCTCGGCAACTTGAATGATCAGTCAAAGCAGGGTCGGGGCAGGGCGTCTGACATCGCGTTGATCCACCTCGGCCTGGGCGACCGAAGTGAAGCACTGGCGCTGCTCGAGCAAGGGCTGGAGGATCACTGGGTGCCGATCTTTCTCAAGGTCGATCCCACGTACGACCCGCTCCGCTCGGACCCGCGCTTTACGCGCATCCTGCGAAAGATGCGCCTGGAATAGCGGACAGCCCCAATCACGAGTTGACAACCTTCGGCGGCGAGTATCCTATTAGAAGGTTCGCCGTTGCTGATCCCACGTTCCGGAGATGGCTGTGCACCTTCACCCATCGCTCGCCCTCCTCGCGCTAGCCGCACTCACTGCGTCTGTCAATGTGACGCGGTTCAACTCGCGCCGCGCGCCGGAGCGAATACGGGCGGACGACAATCTCCGCCCGGACGGAACGCTTCGCGATGGCGTGTTGAGACTCCGCCTCGATACGCGGATGGGCATGTGGCACCCGGACGGCGATGACGCGCCAGGCGCAGCGGTGCCTGCGTTCGCCGAGGCCGGCCGTCGGCTCCAGATCCCAGGTCCCATGATTCGCGTTTCCGCGGGGACGGAGGTCGTCGTCACCGTGAAGAACTCCGTGCCCGACAGCGTGCTCACCCTCCACGGACTCGTTACGCGGCCGGCGTCCGCCGGATCGCCATCCGACACAGTGCAGATCGCACCAGGTGCCTCACGAGAGGTCCGCTTCCGCCTCGACGCCCCCGGCACTTACTACTACTGGGGAACGACGACCGGACGAACCTTCAACGCGCGATCGCGAGAGGACGCGCAGCTCTCGGGCGCAATCGTTGTCGACGAGCCAGGCGCCGGCTCGCGGCGTGACCGCGTGATGGTCATCGGCTTGTGGGCCGACACAGCGTCAGCCGCAGCGAGGGCGCAGGGCCGGCGCCGTGAGAGGACACTCCTCGTGGTGAACGGGCGGTCGTGGCCACACACCACGAGGCTGTCGTACGCTGTCGGCGACACCGTCCGCTGGCGCGTGATCAACGCTTCGGCAGACTTGCACCCGATGCACCTGCACGGGTTCTACTTCAGTGTGGACAGCCGCGGTAACGGCAGGAGTGATACGACGTACGCCGAGCGAGACCGGGACCTAGTGGTTACGGAGAAAATGCTTGTCGGCAGAACTATCGCCATGTCGTGGGTACCCGAGCGTCCGGGCAACTGGCTCTTTCACTGTCACATTCCCTCGCACTTCGCCGCGCGCCGACCGCTGGGTATGTCGCTTGACTCGGCGGCCCCCGGCTCGCGCCCGCACCATGTCGACAATCACGCGCTCAAGGGAATGAACGGCCTCGTTGTCGGTGTTCACGTCGCGCCGGCTCGCAAGAGCACGCGTGCGGACAAACTGGCGAGCGAGCGTGACGATTCCCGCCGCCGCCTGCGACTGCTCGTGCGGCCGAGCGCCGGCGGCACCGAGGCGTTGCCACTCTACACTTACGCGCTGCACGAGCTGGGCAGCCCCGAGCCTCCCCAAACCCCCGACTCAGGCGTTCGAACAGGCCCGACGATCGTCCTAACGCGCGACATGCCGGTCAGCATCACCGTCGTGAACCGGACTCCCGAGCAGACCGCCGTGCACTGGCACGGCATGGAGTTGGAGAGCTACTTCGACGGCGTGGCCGGTTTCAGCGGGAGCGGCAAGCGGCTGTCGCCCATTATCGCGCCCGCCGACTCGTTCGATGTGCGCTTCACGCCGCCGCGCTCGGGGACGTTCATCTACCACACACATATCAACGAACCGCGACAGCAGCCGGCTGGCCTGGCCGGAGCTCTCATCGTCGTCGATCCCGACCGGCCCTACGACCCGGCGACCGACATACCGGTGCTCATCACATCGCCGCGCGACCGCGAGGACGAAGCGCGGGCAGTGTTGCTGAACGGGAAGCTGGCGCCGGCTGCGCTCGACGTTCGCGTAGGCGTGCCATACCGGCTCCGACTCATCAACATCACGACGGGTCGTGCGGGCATGCGGATGGAATTGCGGCAGGACACGACGCTCGTCTCCTGGCGGTTGATGGCCAAGGACGGCGCCGAGCTGCCCGCCGCACGTCAGGTCACTCGACCGGCGAGTCAGCCGATCAGCATTGGTGAGACGTTCGACGTCGAGTTCACGCCGGCTGGCGCCGGAGAATTCCGCCTCGAGGCGCGAACAGGGGCCGGGGTATTGCTCGCCTTGGTGCCGCTACTGGCGAGAGAGCCGAGCAAGGGAAGCAGCCCGTAGCGGAGCCTAGCGTGAGGTTCCCGCGCCCGGCGCGTACAGCGACCGGATCCGCTGGGCACGAAACACATACCCGGCGTTCCCCTCGATTCGCCACATCACCTGCCCTGAAGCGTCGTACTCCTCGACCCGGCCCGCAGTGCCGAACGAAACCAGGGTGCGTCCGCCGGGGAGGCTCTGCACGCTGCCGCCGATCTGGGTGACGACACCGGGGATAGAACCGTACGAGTGGGCAAGCCGCGCGGTCCGCGTGGCCTCATCCACCGCATAGCGCTCGGCTCGAGACTCTCCCGGATTGCCCACGTTGTCCAGGAGCAGCAAAGCGCCGAGTGCAGGCATCCGTGCACTATGCTGACGGGAGAACGCCGGGACAGGCGTGTCGACAAAGGTGAACTGATTCCGCCGGCCTCCCATTCGCCAGATCACCGCGCCCGTGACCGGATGAATTTTCGTGATCTCTCCCAGGCTCCGGAACGAAACAATCAGACTGCCGTCGGTGTGGAAGTCGAAAGCATTCCCGTGAGTCCAGTTGACGGTCGCTCCCGTACGGTCGGCGGGCTCGAGATCCGTTATCGCGAAGTGGTCGAACGCGCTCCAGTGAAACAGCGGCGCGCCGCTCGCGCTGATGTGCTGAACGACCGTGCCGGTAACGCGCGCGTTGGCAAAGCCGCCCACCGAAGTGAGGTCCATGGTACGGGTCTCGTCGCACATGATCCAGTAGCCGCCGTCCGGATCGCTGATCAGATCGTGAAACCGCGGCTGAAGTCCGAGGGCGCACCCGAGCGTCCGCGTGACGTTGCCCAACGGGTCGAGCTCGACCCACAAATCCAGGTCGCTCAAATCTGGTGTCATCGGCCGCGCGGCATAGCGGCCGTTCTGCTGAGCTAAGAAGTTGAGCCCGGGACCATCGGGAAAGCGGCGGTACCACACGATGCGACCGGTATTGTCGATTACCAGCCCATACTTGCCGGCGGCGAAGACCACGTATCCCGGTGATGGATCGGGGCCGCTCACCGTGTATTGGGGAAGGTCCGACGGCAAGGTATCGGTCGTGAGCTCCACCGAATCGCCAATCACGCTCCCGCCAGCTCCGTAGGCGACAGCGCGCAGAACATAGCGGCGGGCCGGAAGGAGCCCAAGCACGGGGATCGCCACGGAATCTCCCGCTGCCAGCACAGCGGGTGTGACGCTGTCGCCCGCTGAGGGAGTGTCCGCGAGGTGGAACCGCGCGGCTACGCTATCGGCATGGCGCAGACGGACCGACAGGGTGGCACTCAGCGCATTGTGGGAATTCGGCACCACGATGGTCGCGTCGATCGCTGGCGCGACCGGCCCGGAGGGTGCGGCCGGGTCGTCCGCGCAGGCGACGATGACCAGTGCCGCGCCGAGCAATCCACCCCAGCGCATCAAACCCTCACGGCCGCCAGGCGGGATTGGAGGCTTTTCCGAACGTCACGTCGGTTAGGCCCGTTCCGTCCGACCTGACAACCTTGATATCGGAGAAACATCCATAGTAGTAGTCGCAGTAGTACGCGGCGAACGCGATCTTGCGGCCGTCAGGTGACCACGTGGGATCGGTATCGTCGGAGAAGCTCCGCGTGAGCTGCGTGAGGCCCGACCCGTCAGAGTTCATGACGAAGATGAAGTTGATGGAGCAGCAAGGGTCGCCGCGCGAGAACGCGATCTTCGTCCTATCGGGAGACCAGGCCGGCTGGGCGTCATTCACAACGTTGTTGGTGAGCCGGGCCGCAACGCCCGAGCCGTCCGCGTTCATGACGTATATCTCGGGGTTGCCGTCGCGCAAGCTGCGGAAGGCGATCCTGCTGCCGTCGGGCGACCAAGCGGGGTCGGCGTCGTATGCAGTATTAGTCGTGAGGCGCACGGGATTCGTGCCGTCGGCGTTCATCACGTAGATCTCTGCGTTGCCGTCGCGCTCGCTTACAAACGCGATCCTGGCGCCGTCGTGAGACCAAGTCGGACCATAGTCCGCAGCCGTGACGTTCGTGAGCCGCACCAGGCTCGAGCCGTTCGCGTTCATGACGTAGATCTCGCGGTTACCGTCGCGGTTGCTTCCGAAGGCGATTTTGCCGCCGTCGGGCGACCAGGCTGGATCCAAGTCAGCGGCCGCGTGGTTGGTGAGCCTCGTGGCGCCGGTGCCGTTGGAGTTGATGACGTAGATCTCCGGGTTGCCGTCCTCACCGTTCACGAACGCGAGCTGCGTGAGCGCCACGCAGGTAACATCGAAGGCAACTATGGTCGTGCTCCCAGTGCCTACTGTAACTGTGCGCGGATTAGGGCTGACGATGTCACAATTCGCTGCCACGCCAAAGATCGTCACGACGTAGTCGCCGCCGAGGAGCCCGGAAACGGTGACGGTCCCGTTGGCAGGGACGTTGTCGCCGGCGCCAAAGTTGGCAGCTTGCACGGTGAACGTGTAGCCGTTCGGATCGAGATCGACTCCCGTCGTCGTTGTCGTCACCTGGACGCTGCCAACAGGAGAACACTGAATGGCGAAGGTGACTTCGACGGTTGCATTGAACGCGACGCTCACTGTCCTGGGGTTTGGCGGAGCGAGCGTACAGTTCGCAGCTATGCCGTCCAGTCCAACGGTGTGAACGCCCTCGCCAATATCGGCGAATGTCACGGAGCCGTTTGTCGCAACATTCTGCCGTGGACCGTAGTAGTAGTAGTACGAATCATCCACGTACACGCTGTAGCCGTCGGGATCGAGGTTGGCGCCTGTGGTCACGGTGACCACTCTGATGGACCCGGTTCGCGCGGTGCAAGACACGGAGAAGGCGGCAGTCGCCGTTGCGCCGAACGTGACGGTTACCGTGCGGGGGTTGGGCGGGCTGATCGTGCAGTTAGCGGACGCGCCGCTCAGCGTGAGCGTATGTTCGCCCTCACTCAGGCCTGTGAAAGTGAAGGCGGCGTTCGGTGCAACCGCCTGACCGCCTCCGCCATCCACACTCAAGGTATAGCCGTCGGGATCCGTGCCCGTGCCCGAGGTCGCGATAGTCACCTGAATGTTCCCGATCTTCGCGACGCACGATACGGAGAAAGCCGCGGCCACGGTGTCGCGGCTGACCACGTCCACGGAGACCGGATTGAAGCTGCTTACAGAGCAGTTGGCGGCCAGGCCGCCAAGCTGAACCTGGTGTCTGCCAGCCGGGAGGCCGACGATAGTGATCGCATCGTTCGGACCGACCGCCTGCACCGGCCGGCCGCCCACAGTCAGGCTATAGCCGTCCGGATCGATGTCGGCGCCCGCACTCCTTACGGTGACTTCGATCGCTCCGGTCTGCGGTCCCGTGCTGTCGTCGCATCCCAGACTCAGGATCGCGGCGAGGCTGAGAAGCGTGGCGACGAAAAACGAGCGAGAGGTGCGCATGATGCTCTCCGTAAGAGAGGTGATGAATGGGGTTCTCACCAGCTCCAGCACGACGATGCATCAGCCGGCCCCACGTTGTGGAGCATGGAGACCCTAGTCATCTCCGTCAAGCTTCGCCTACGCCGCCTGGATTCACCGTGAAACGGACACCGCGCCTGCGTTTGCTCAGCCTGGATCTCCGTCACTGTGTTGAATTGCTTGCGCTCACAGTAGACTTGAGCAATCTCCGCCAAGGTAGCGCGTCATGGATTCACCATCCCAAAAAATGAAGCGACTGTACCTCGCCCTGGCAGTTGTCGGGTTTCTCGTGCCCGGCGTGCCCATGCTGATGGAGTCCGTCCAGGCCGGAAATATTCTTTTCTGGACCGATCCCGTGCGCACCACCAGTCAGCTGTTCGCCAATCGAACAAGCACTGCGTTCGCGCTCGACTTGTTGGTTACGGTTGCGGTGGCATTCGTGTGGTTCGTCCACGAAGGCCGGCGCGTCGGGATCAGGCGTGTATGGGCGTTTGTGGTTCTCGCGCTCCTTTTCGGCCTGGCTGGCACTCTGCCGCTGTTTCTGTACTTTCGAGAGCGACGCCTAGCCCTAATCCCTAATCCCTAGTAGTTCCATGCATCTCAACGACTCCGCGCTGCGCGATTCCGCGCCGCGCGCCGCCCGCGTCTCCGCGCTCGATCTTCTGAAAGACGTCCGTGAGGCGCGCGACCGGCTCGATCACCCTGGCGATTCGGAAGCGCTTCACGACTTTCGCGTCGCCGTCCGCCGGCTCCGCAGCTGGCTTCGCGCGTTTCGTGACATCATGCGCGACACGCTCGAGCCCAAGCAGGAGCGCCGCCTGAGGCGTATCGCCCAGGCCACAGGCGACAGCCGCGACCTCGAAGTGCACATCGAGTGGGTGGAGGGTTCGCGTCGCTCGTTGCGGGGACCGGCGCGCTACGGCGCAACCTGGCTGCTCGGCCGCCTCGGCGACGAGAAGGCTATGCGGGATCGCGAGTTTCGCGAGGTTCTGGACGACGAGTTTGATCGCACCGTCAGGCAGATCGACAAGGGGATGGCGCGCTACGTTGCCAGTGTCGCCAAACCGGAGCCCCGATTCGCGCGAGTGGTTGCCGGTGTGATCCGCCACCACGCCGCCGACTTGTCGAGTGCGCTCGCCCGAGTCTCCACGCTCGGCGACCGAACCGAAGCACACGATGCGCGCATCAGAGCGAAGCGCCTACGATATCTCCTGGAGCCGCTGGAGCATGTGCTGGCCGAAGTACCACCCCTAGTCGAGGCTCTGACTTCCCTGCAAGACCAGCTTGGCGAGTTGCACGACGCCCAGATCTTCGGCAGCCAGCTTGCCGAATTGACCGCTGACCTGCTCGCTAATCGCACCTCGGAGTCCTCGGCCGCAAAGGGTGCTCAAGCCGGCGGACGATCGCGCAGCAATGGTCACGACGATGCGGTGCCCGGTCTGGTGGCGATGTCGCGCCGCCTCAACCGCACAGAGAAAACCACGTTCGCATCGGTGAAGACGTCATGGCTCGGTGACCAGGCGGCTCCGCTCCTATTACGTGTCGCCTCGGTGGCGGCGTCGCTCGACGAAATTGCGAAGCAGGGGCGCGAGATCGAGCACAAATATCTGTTGCGCCGAATTCCGGCGGACATGCCACTCGCGTCGACCGTGGAGATCCAACAGGGCTACCTGCCGGGGGATCGATTGGTCGAGCGGGTGAGAAGCGTTACATCCGAAGACGACAGCCACTATTACAGGACGGTGAAGGTTGGTGTCGGCCTTGACCGCACCGAGATCGAGGAGGAAACGGACAAGAGCGTGTTCGACGCGCTGTGGCCTCTTACCAGGCGAATGCGCATTCGGAAGCTCCGACACCGGGTGAAGGATGACTCTCACCTATGGGAGATCGACGAGTTCCTCGACCGGGAACTCGTCCTGGCTGAGGTGGAAGTCGACGACCCGGATGCCAGTCCGCCGCTCCCCGGTTGGTTGGACGGCGTAGTGGAGCGCGAGGTAACCAACGACGACGAGTATGCTAACCGGGCACTTGCTTGTTGAAGAAAGCAGGCGCCATCGGCCGGTTGGACCCGAAGAACGGTCTCTTACCGCAGCCACGGAGCTTAGGTATTCTCATTCATCATTCATCCCGAACCTAATTCCATGAAGATCATCCGTGTCCTGCGCATGGCTTTCCTGCTTTCCGCCGCGCCTCTCGTGCTCACAGCCCAGGTAAGGGATCCGCGCGCTCTCGAGCGGGAAATCCTCAATGAATTGGTCGAGATCAATACAAGCGACTCGGCTGGACGCAGCGGCGAGGCAGCGGAAGCGATGGCGCGCCGGCTCGTTGCTGCGGGACTCCCTGCACAGGACGTTCAGGTGGTCGGCTTCTCGCCGCGATACCAGAACCTGGTCGCGCGCTACCGCGGCTCCGGCGGCAGTGCCAAGCCGATTCTCCTCATGGCGCACCTGGACGTGGTCGATGCGCGAAAGGAAGACTGGTCGTTCGATCCGTACCAGTTCCGCGAGGAGGAGGGTTACTACTACGGACGCGGGACCATGGATGACAAGTCCGGAGTCGCGATGCTCGTCGCCAGTTTTATTCGCTACAAGCAAGAGGGATTCGTGCCGGACCGGGACCTCATCATCGTCGCCACGGGAGATGAGGAGACGACGGGCGCCAGTATCCAATGGCTCGTCGAGAAGCGTCGGGATCTGATCGACGCGGACTTCGCGCTGAATGCGGACGCCGGTGGTGGCGAGCTCCGAGACAGAAAAGCTATTGCCTTCTCGGTACAGACGGCTGAGAAAGTCTACCTCAGTTTTCAGCTCGAAGTGCGGAACAGGGGAGGGCACAGCTCGGTTCCGGAGCCGGACAACGCTATCTACCGCCTGAGCGAAGGCCTCGCTCGGCTCAGAAGGCACACTTTTCCCGTGCGGCTGAACGAGACTACTCGCGCCTTCTTCGAGGGAGCGGCCAGGAGTCAGCCGCGAGCGGTCGCGGCAGACATGCGGGCGGTGGTGCGCTCGAGAAACGCAATCGCGGTGCGACGTCTCTCCACGGTGCCGTATTACAATTCGGTCATGCGAACGACATGTGTGGCGACCAGACTCTTCGCGGGCCACGCCGACAATGCGCTACCCCAGATTGCGAGGGCAACGGTGAACTGCCGGATGCTTCCGGATGATCCGCCGGACAGTGTGGAGGCTGTTCTTCGAAGGGTGCTCGCCGACACCGCCATCCATATCACTCGAATCAGACCGCCCGTACCGAGCCCGCCATCACCGCTCCGGCCCGACGTCATGCGTCCCGTTGAGCGACTGGTCGCGAAGATGTGGCCAGATGCCGCGATCGTTCCGGAGATGTCGACCGGAGCAACGGACGGCCTCTATACCCGGAACGGCGGGATTCCGACCTACGGTGTGATGGCGGTATTCGAACGTGTCGACGACGTTCGTGCCCATGGACGGGACGAACGGATCGGAGTGAAGGCATACCACGAGGCCGCCGAATTCTGGTACCAGCTTGTGAAGACGCTAGCATCTCCCAAGACCGGAGCCTAGCAACCTTTTGCACAGCGGCGTAGGAGGAGATCTGCTTGGGAGACCTTCGCCATCCACTGTCGATTCCACCGTTACAGTCCACTAGTGGAATGATTCTGAATTATTGATAGCACCGGCAGGCTGCGCCGAGGTTGCATCAAGGACGAAGGTTTACACGGATTCATCGGAAACAACAGATCGAGCGGATCGCTCCTCGGTGCTGAAGGCTCATCGCAAGAAACCTCGAGGCGTTGCGGGGAGAGTCTATCCCTCGAAACCACCAAAACTTTGGTGGGTACGGCGAAGAGATCTCGAACGTCAAAGGAGCGATCCGTTCGATCCGGTCCAATCCGAAGCATCCGTGTAACCCTTCGTCCTTGATGGCAGTTCAGCGCAGTTCGTCCTTCTGCGATGTGAGCAAGACCTTGCCCCGCCTATGGGGGCGGGGTTGTATCTTCAATGTAGATACACCCACACTGGAGGTTTCATGCGCGTCGCAGTCAGAAAATGGGGGAATAGCCTCGCCCTGCGCATTCCGAAGTCGCTGGCTGAGGACTCGCGCCTCGGGTCAGGTAGCGAGGTCGAACTCACCGTCGAGGACGGTCGTCTCGTCGTCACAACCGTCCCACCGGCGGTAAGACTCGACGAACTACTTGCCGCAGTCACGGATGAGAACCGTCACAGCGAGGTGCCCACTGGCCAGCCGGTCGGTCGCGAAGCGTGGTAAGGCGTGCGGCGCGCGTCGGCCGTTATGTGCCCGAGCGAGGGGATGCGATATGGCTTGAGTTCGATCCGCGCGCGGGACACGAACAGGCTGGCAGGCGTCCCGCGCTCGTCGTCTCGCCAATGGCATACAACGCCAAGGTCGGCCTGGCGCTCGTGTGCCCGATCACGTCGCAAGTGAAGGGGTACCCGTTTGAGGTCGCGGTTCCCTCGGGCCTCAAGATCACTGGTGTGATCCTCTCTGACCAGATAAAGAGCATCGACTGGCGGTCCAGAAAAGCGAAGCGCATCAGTGCTATGCCCGTAGTGGTGGTCGAAACGGTGATCCAGCGGATCGAAGTACTGCTTCGGGGATGATGCTGCCTGCAACCAGCTTACGTCTTCTGCTGCTTGTTCCGCTCGGTCTGCTCGCACTCGTTTTCATCGTAGTGCTGATCAAGGGACTCGTGCGCCTCCGGGACAGTCAGTCGCATGCCTCGCGAGGGCAGGGAAGAATCTGGCCTCCTTCCTGGAAGGAGCTCTCGGCTGGCTTTGTGACCTCGTTCTTCGACACTCTCGGAATCGGTTCCTTCGCAACCACCACCGCTCTGTTTCGCGGTTGGCGACTCGTACCCGATGAGCTGATTCCAGGCACGTTGAACGTCGGCCACACCATGTCTGCAGTGTTGGCCGCATTCATCTTCATACAGCTCGTTCCCGTCGCGACCACGACGCTCGTGCCCATGATCGTCGCTTCAATGCTGGGAGCGTGGCTCGGTGCCGGCGTCGTCTCGAGGCTGCCGCGCCGCCGCATTCGCCTGGGAATGGGCATGGCATTGCTCGCGGCATCCGGACTCTTGCTTCTCACGGTAACCGGACGACTTCCGCTGGGTGGCGACGCACTTGGTCTCAGTGGGCCGCAGCTTGCCACGGCTGTCGCCGGCAACTTTGTATTCGGCGCTCTGATGACGCTCGGTATCGGACTCTACGCCCCCTGCATGATTCTCATCAGTCTTCTGGGAATGAATCCGGTTGCGGCGTTCCCCATCATGATGGGTTCGTGCGCGTATCTGATGACTATCTCCAGTGCGCGCTTCGTGCGCAGCGCGCGCTATTCAGCGAGCGCCGCGTTGGGGTTGACCCTCGGTGGAGTCCCGGCGTTGTTGCTGGCCGCGTTCGTGGTGAAGAGTCTTCCGATAACAGCCGTGCGCTGGCTCGTTGTAGTTGTCGTTGCGTACACCGGCACGATGCTATTGAGAGCGGGGATTGCCGAGCGCGTCCCGAAGAATGCGATCCTGGCTAGCAATCAGCCTCAGCGGTAAGGAGACACAATATGAGTTGCGATGAGGTTCTTGCGCGCACGTATGATGTCTCCGTGGAAGGAGAACGGCGTGCCATTTTTACCACTGGCATGTCGTGGACAAGTTGGGGCGAAAACATGATCGCTTTGGTGGAGCCCCGCCCCGGCCAGCTGAACGGTGCGTTGCTCAAGGTAACTGGGCAACCCCACACCTCTATCCTGACCAGTGGGGGGAGGAGCTCCACCGGAACTTGTTCGCGCGCAACTTCACCAAACACATCGAGCGGGCACTCGGCGCCTGATGCGCTCGGTGCCCAGTGACGACTACGGCTTATCCAAAGCAGGTGCAGCCTTGAAGCTCGACGGAAGCCGGGTGCCCGTCTCCGCGCTCTGTACTTCTACTATGTCCCCTTTCATGGAGCCGAGTGCGGCTAACAGCTCATCCTGCTCTTTCTGCGGCACGTTAAAGTGGTTGAGCGCCGCCACGAGGTCTTCCACCAGCGCATTGAATTCGCCTTCGGTCACTTTCATGTCGCGGTGCGCTTCCTTCATGCTGCGTCCGGAGTACGTGCACGGTCCGCCGGTCTGCATGCATATCTGGTCCACGAGCATCGACTTCACGCGGGGGATGTCACTCCGCGCGAATTTCTTGTTGATGCGGGAGTCGGCCGCCACGCGTGCGACGAAGGTGTCGACGACTGCCGTGATTGCCGTCTTGCCTCCGAGCCTGTCGTACAGGGATTTGCTCGCCGCGGTGTCGGTCATTGCGCCCATCGCGGCGGTGTCTTCCGCTGAGTCCTTCTCTCCTGAAGAACAGGCTGCGGCGGCGCTGAACGCGAGGGCGACTCCAAGCGCAGTGAAATGAGTGATGCGTGGACGATTTCGCATGGGTCTCTCCCGGAGTTGGGGTCCGCAATCTGTCTTGATTTTGCCCTCCTATTAGGCCTATGGCAAGGATAGCGCCACCGGCGGACTGAGGATGGGGCGCATGTCCACAGTCCTGCTGCCGGTCGGTAGTGGGTCAGATTGGGAGCGGAAGGTCAACCAAGAACGCCGCAGACGCGAGACGCCAGAAGCATAGACCTCAGGGTCGAGGATGAACCCAACACTTAGGCCTGTTTGGTGTCCTTTGACTGAGAAGCCAGATAACGACGGAGACCATAGAGCATTTTTTGGGACTTCCACGACTTGAAGTCGCCCATGCCACACGATAGAGTGAAGCTCCCTTTCGCAAACTAACCATCCTATGGCGCGGATGTTCTGAATCACGCGGGCTCGTGTAGCGCCGAGTGCTTCATTCTCGCAACTCGCAGACTTTACGTCTCGCGTCTCGCGTCTGTGTCTTTCTTGGTGGCAGTCCTCGAACTCGGACTGACTCACTACCAAAGGAATAGCGTCAGCCTCTCTTCTCTTGCGAGCCACACTCCTGACACAAATTCCGGAGTCCGGGACTCTGGAAGAACAGCATTTTTCCGTATCCGCCGACCGAAACGCCTGGGTTCTCTTCGAGCAGTCGAAGTTCCAATGGGTGGGTGTATTCGGAAGTACAGAGTCAGCGGACTTTACAGGAATTGCGTCTTTCGATGCGGATGCGGCTCAGACTGTGCTGGTAGTCGCGGGAGGTCAGGGATATGTCGTCGATGTTCCCAGCCGGAGTCTCGTTCGGAAAACCCCGTGGGACTACTGCTACGCTGCCATGCCCGTAATCGGAGCTGACCTGGTCGTCTGCGCCGACCCGTGGTCAATCTGGACGACGTCAGGCGAAGGAGACGTTTATGCTCGCATCACCGATCCGAGGCATACGGATATGAATGGAGGGCCAGACCGCGAGCGCATTGCCTGGGACGCGATCATCCTGGATGACCTCGACGAAACCACGGTAACGGGGAGACTCGAAGAGCTTGAAGGCTGGTATGAGTTTCGGCTATCGCTTACCACAATGACCGTGGAACGTGGGAGGCAAATTACCGGTATCGAGGCCGGAATCCAGGCCGACTACGCTCGCGGCTATCCACCGAATGAGGCAGCCCGCGAGCGGTCCGCGTCTTATGCGCTCTGACTCCAAGCGTATGGACCATGATCAAGGAAGTTGAGCAACTGAGGGGGAAAGACAAGAGCGTTCTGATAGTAGGCGCGACCGGGCTTGTCGGCAGCGAGTGCGTGCGTCAGTTCGGGGCGCATCCCTCGTTCGAGCGCGTTGTGATTCTCGCTCGGAGGCCACTGCCACCCGAGGCGCGGAGCCCAAAGGTGCACGAGCACGTCGTCGAATTCGACAGCCTGAAGGATCATGCGTCTCGCTTTTCCGTTACGCACGTACTCTCCGCCCTGGGAACTACAATCCGGAGCGCCGGCTCGCAGTCACGCTTTCGCGAGGTCGATCACGATTACGTAGTCGCGGCTGCGCGTCTCGGGGCGGAACAAGGCGCTCGGCACTTTCTTCTCGTAAGCTCGCTCGGTGCCGACCCCGCGTCTCGCGTCTTTTACAGTCGCGTGAAGGGAGAAACGGAGGCTGCGGTTGCGGCGCTCTCTTATCGTTGCGTCACGATCGTGCGGCCGTCGCTCTTGCTTGGCGAACGGAGCGAGTTTCGGCTCGGCGAGGTTCTGACAAAGCCGCTCGCTTTCCTGGCACCAGCGAAGTACCGGCCGGTGCACGCGCGAGATGTCGCTGGGGCGCTGCTCCAGGCTGCGGTAGCGGACCAGCCCGGGACGCGAATCATCGAGTCGCGCGAGATTCGCGGATTGGCTCGGTCTATTGGAAAGGCGGCGGTTGCGTAGGAAGAGGTAGGGGGCCCCGCTAGAGCGGCGAGTCGACGCTTGTTCGCGGAGGGCTCACCTCGGTCCCCATCCCGGTGCTCAGCCACAGATGCAGAGTCGCGTAGCTGCGCCACGGCCGCCATGACTGCGAAAGTTCTTCAGCCCGGAGCGCGCTCACACCGCCTAGCTTCTTTCGCATGGCGCTATCTTCCCTGGGAAACGCATCGGGCCAGCGCAACGCGCGCATGGCGATGTAGTGCGCCGTCCACCTGCCTATGCCCGGCATCGCGACGAGCTGTTCTATAGTTTGCTCGGGATGGACGCCGGCGTCGAGCCTGAGCCGGCCAGACGCCATCTCCTCCGCCAGCGCGATGATACTTCGCGCGCGCGCCTGAGTGATGCCTAGCGCCGCAACCTCCTCCACTTTCGCGGCGGCGACCCGCTGCGGTGTCGGAGACAAGCGAGCGAGCCTTGGGTGCGGAGTCTCGATCGGCGCGCCAAACGCTTCCACGAAACGACCCGCCAGCGTGGTCGCGGCTTTCACGGAGATCTGCTGGCCGAGAATGGCACGCACCGCCAGCTCGAACCCGTCGAATGCTCCGGGAACACGGAGTCCCGGATTCCGCGTCACCATGTCAGCCAGCAAGGGATCCTGCCTGAGCTTCGAGGCGATGATGTCGGGACGAGCGCTCAAATCGAACACGTTGCGCAGTCTGCCCAGCAGCGCCGGCAGAGCAGGCGTGAGGGAATGCGTGAGCTCCACGAGAAGAGCGCTCCTCTCCGGCGCCTGGCGAACGCGAATCCAGCCCACGTGCTTGCCAAGCTGAACAGTTCGGGAGTAAGCGTTCGCCTCCACCCACTCCACGTGGTTTAGCGCGCGCGCGCCCACGAATCGCATCATCCCGGCCCAGTCATAGGGTGGCCGATAGCTCAACTGCAGCGTGAACGACTCGCCAGACACGCGCAGCCCTTTCCCGACGTCCGCTGCTTTTCTGAAATGAGTTGGGGGAATACCGTAGCGACTGCTGAATGCATCGTTGAAGCGGCGAAGGCTCGAGAAGCCGCTCGCATACGCAACCTCGATGATCGGGAGCTTGGTTTCAGTCAGGAGTTGCTTGGCGAGCAACAGACGGCGGGTCTGCACCAGCTCGATCGGCGACACGCCCAGCTCCTTCTGCACGATCCGCCGAATCTGGCGGGAGCTCCATCCGAACTCCGTCGCGATTCGTTCCAGCCCTGCTCCGTCGTCTAGCGCTCCTTCATCGATGCGAGATGCGATGAGACTCGCGATGCGATGCCCATCGTCCACGGGCGCGTTGCCGGGCGCGAGCTCGGGTCTGCAGCGCAGACACGGGCGAAATGACGCCTTCTCGGCCGACTCCGCGGAGTTGAAAAACCGGCAGTTCGCGGCCTTCGGCGTTCTGGCCGAGCAGATGGGCCTGCAATAGATGCCAGTGGAAGTTACGCCGACATAGAACACCCCATCGAAGCGCGGGTCGCGCGAAGAGAGCGCGTTGTAGAGCGCCGCTGTATCGTGTATCATGCCGCATTCTAGCGGTTGCCAGTCGATGACGCTAGCCATTTTCGGACAAGCAATGCCTGACCGCAAACGGTGACGCAGCAATTGGTTCAGCCTTCCTGGGAACCGATATTCATGTCCTAAAATAGCGAGAATAGCGTAGGGGAGTCGCCTAGTTTCTGTGAGCAAAGGATCGACAACCGAATAAGAAACAGGAGACGACAATGAGAGTTGATGCACGTGAAATCCACGCAGCCATTGGCGAGTCCTCAATTGGACTTGTTCTCGTTGCACAGAGCGAAAACGGCGTCCGCGCTGTGATGCTCGGCGGCGACCGCGACGAGCTCCGCAGCGAGCTGCGGGACCGTTTTCCGGGCGCCACGCTGATCTCCGGCGACGCGAAGCTGGACGCGCTCGTCGCCAAGGTGATCGATTTTATCGAATCACCTCGAGGAGTGGGGTTCAACGTGCCTCTGGACATGTGCGGATCGGAGTTTCAGCGCAGCGTGTGGCAAGCGCTGCGCGAGATTCCGGCCGGCAAGACCGCAAGCTACGCCGACATCGCCAACAGGATCGGCCGGCCGAACGCTGTTCGCGCCGTCGGGGCAGCCTGCGCAGCGAATCATCTGGCCGTTGTCGT
>JBHENQ010000107.1:0-75005 GCA_046261975.1 Gemmatimonadaceae bacterium
CCCCCACCCCCACCCCCGCCCGGAACAGCAACCCGCCACAGCTTGCCGCCGTACGAGATGACCAGCGATTTCGAGTCGGGAGTGAAAGCGTAGCCTGGAAGTACGTCGCGAGTGTAACGCGATTCGATGTCGTCGCGCTGAATTGCCGCAAGGAGCCAGCTCTCGTCACCACTGACGAGATCACGCAGGCGAAGAGCGGTGTTGCCATCGAATCGGGATGCGTATACCAGCAACTTGCCGTCGGGACTCACGACAGGCCGCATTCCCCCGCCCACGGCAGAAGTCCTAAGAAATGTCTTGCCTGTTTCGCGATCGTAGATCGCCACCTGCCATCCCTGGCCGAGCTGCTGATTGTAGGCGAAACCGCCGCGCTTTACCGAGGCGTAGACGAAGCGCGGATCTTTGCCGAACGCTGCACCCAGGTAGTTGTCGTAGGGCGGCGGAGTGAACGGCGTGGGTGGAGCGGACGGAGCCGGAGTCGTACCCGAGCCCGTGAGTTTGATTCCGGTGCCACCATCCTTGTGGAACAGCGTGAGATCGTAAGAACTTCCGAGTACCCCATTCGGAGACTTGGATGCCACGATGTAGTTTCCGTCAGGCGTCCACTCGGGCGAGATGTGCTGCGCCTTGTCCCCCGTGGTGAGAGCTCTCGGATTCTTGCCGTCTGCGTCCACCAACCACAGGTTCTCGGCGCCGCTGCGATCGCTAGTGAAGACGATTGTCTTGCCGTCGGGCGAATAGCGTGGCTGGCCGTCGAAGCCCATCCCTTCAGTGATTCGCTTGGCGGTTCCGCCCGTGATCGCGAGAGTGTACAGATCGCCGACGAGATCGAAGACTATGGTCTTGCCATCGGCCGACACATCCAGCGAGACCCACGTGCCTTCGTCCGTGCTGAAGCTCACGGTGCGGGTGGGCTTCAGGGGAAGCGATTTCGCGGTATCGGCCTGCGTGGAGTCCTGCGCTGCGGCAGCTCGTCCCGGAGCGAGAGCAACCAGGATGCCTATGGCCAGGAAGAGAGGGAGAAGCATAAAATAGGGACTAGGGACTAGGGATTAGAGAATAGGGAATCGGGAGAGCGAATGGGGAAGGGGAACGGCGAAAAAAGGGGGTGTCCGGCGACGCCCGGACGCTGCAGTATTGCCCTGATCCCTAATCCCTAATCCCTAATCCCTAGTCCCTAGTCCCTAGTCCCTATGTATCCGATCGGCCTCGCCACCCTGGTATCCTTGGCCCTACTCATGGATCTCGGCGCGCAGACAATAGAGACTCCAGGACCGCAGGACATTCCACAGCCGGTGCCGAGTGACATTGGGTTAGCCGGCACTGCGATGCCCGACATAGCTCGCTTTCTGAACGTCCGAACGGTGGGGAGCGCGACACTGTCGCCCGATGGGACGCGCCTGTCTTACGTCACGTCCACCACCGGCCAGCCTCAACTCTGGACCGTTGCCACGTCAGGAGGTGCGCCGGCGCAACTCACCTTTGGTGAATCGAGCGTCACCTTTCAAGAGTGGTCCCCAGCGGGCGGTTGGATCGCGTACGGAACTGACCGTGCTGGTAACGAGCGTGAAGGGTTCTACCTCATTTCGCCCGATGGTATGGATGAGCGCGAACTCCTGAGGCCGAGCGACGCATTCCGGCAGTGGGGCGGGTGGTCACCGGATGGGAAGCGAATTGCGTTCGCGTCCACGGAGAGGAACGGTGTGGACTTCGACATCTACATCATGAACGTCAGTGTCGACGGAGCGCCGGGCAAACCCAAGCGAGTGCTGGACGGACGCGGCGGCTTGTACGTGGCAGCCTGGCGTCCCGATGGCGGGGCGCTGGTGCTTTCGGAGACCCGAGGTGAGGCCGACAACAATGTCTATCTGCTCGACATCGCGACTTCCCGAGTCGACACCGTCTTTGTTCCCGCGGACGCGGCGGCCTACGGCAGCTTCTCGTGGACGCCAGACGGGTCGGGATTCTATGTCGTAACCAATCAGGATCGCGACCTCGCCGCGGTTGCGTTCTACGAGGTGGACACGAAGACGCTGCGATGGATAGAACTTCCCACGCTGGAAGCGGAGGGCGTGGGACTGTCGCGCGATGGCCGTTATCTGGCTTGGAGTCTGAACGAGAATGGCTACTCCACGCTCCACGTGCGTGATCTGCTCGAGGGAACTTTAGTTGCGGTGCAGCCTGCCCTCCCACCGGGTGTGTACGACATTCTCTGGGCGCCGAGAAAACCCGTGCTCCTGGTGCGCGTAGCGGGGCCGCAGGTTCCGGGCGACGCGTGGGTGTTCGACGCGCGGACCGGCAAGACATCTCGCGTGACCAGCTCAGCTACCGGAGGGCTCGACCCACAGCGATTCGTGGTGCCAGAGGCGGTGGCCTTCGACAGCTGGGACGGCGAAAAGATTTACGGGCTTCTCTACCTGCCGAAGAACGTCAAGAAAGGACAGAAGCCGCCGGTGCTGCTAGCTGTGCACGGCGGACCGACGTCGCAGGCCAGGCCGGACTACGATGCGCCGTTTCAGTACCTGCTAACACGCGGTATCGCGGTTCTGGATCTCAACTTCCGTGGATCCACCGGATACGGGAAGCGATTCACTCGCCTCGACAATGGTCGCCTGCGTCCCAACGCAGTGAAGGACATGGGTGCCGCGCTCGACTGGTTGGCCACCACCGGCCGGGTTGATGCAGCGCGCGCAGCAGTGATGGGCGGATCGTATGGCGGCTACATGACCTTTGCGGCGCTCACTCAATTGCCAGATCGCTTTCGTTCAGGAGTTGGGTTTGTCGGCGTGTCCAATTGGATCACGGCGCTCGAGGGAGCGTCGCCTCAGCTCAAGGCGAGCGACAAGATGGAATATGGAAACATAGAGGACCCTGAGGACCGCAAGTTTTTCGATGAGCTATCGCCAATCACGCATGTTAAGAACGTGCGGGTGCCCCTCATGGTAATACATGGCGCGAACGATCCTCGAGACCCGGTCACAGAGGCCGACCAGCTCGTGGCGGCGATTCGGTCGCAGAACGGCGAAGTGGAGTTCCTACGCTTCCCGGATGAGGGCCACGGAATTCGCAAGCTGTCGAACCGGATTATCGCATACCGGCGAATCGCGGCCTTTCTCGAGCGTACCTTGGTGCCACAGCGTCTGTTGCCCTAGCTGGCGCCGCATTGGCGAAAGCCGCCGAGGAAATGATAAAGGCTGCGATATTGCGGTAACGCAGTTGCGCGGCGCTGATGCATCCTGGGTCATGCATCCGCGGACGCGCCCAGATTACTACTGAACGGCAGCCACGGACACCCCCGGACAACTACAGAACAGCGAGCCACGGACAGACACGGACACCCACGGACAACTACAAAACAGCGAGCCACGGACGGACACGGACACCCACGGACAACCACAGAACAGCGAGCCACCGACAGACACGGACATGCACGGACGACCGCGGGAGGGATGTTTAGGCGAGGAAGTTGAGTTACGAGCCACCATCGAGTCGGGGTGCCGCCTTTTGCTGCACGAGGATTTGACGCGGTTGATCATTCGCGTGTTCTACAACGTTTACGACGAACTTGGCATCGGGTTTATCGAGTCAGTTTACGAACGCGCAATGGAGGTCGCTCTCACTGAAGCCGGGCTTTCTATCGAGAGCCAGCCACGCCTCGAAGTGTACTTTCGTGGGCTTCGAGTTGGAGATTTCCGACCCGACTTCGTCGTGCAGGGCCGCGTAATTGTCGAGCTCAAGGCGGGGCGAATCCTCGAACCAGCACACGACGCGCAGCTCCTGAACTACTTGCGTTGTTCTCAGGCCGAGGTAGGCCTGCTGCTGAACTTTGGCGCGAAGCCTTGCTTCAGGCGTCTCGTCTTCACCAACGATCACAAGCGCCCCTACCGTCAGTCTACACCGACTGCCTGACCGCTTCACCTGCCTTATCGGCACCGTAGATGCGTAACCGCTCTTCACTGTCCTGTCCAAGCGTCCTCCGCAGCACCCTTCAAAGCCCCGTCCGTGCCGTTCTCCGTGGCGCCCTTCAAAGCCTCTGTCCGTGCCTGTCCGTGCCGTTGTCCGTGGCGCCCTTCAAAGCCTCTGTCCGGCCTGTCCGTGCCGTTCTCCGTGGCGGCCCTTCCAAAGCCTCTGTCCGTGCCTGTCCGTGCCGTTCTCCGTGGCGGCCCTTCCAAAGCCTCTGTCCGTGCCTGTCCGTGCCGTTCTCCGTGGCGCGTTTATAGGATGCATTCACTTGGCCGCTTGACATAGTTGCTTTTCCCCACAACAAGCTGTCTGTCTCGGAGCAGGGACACCGCCGAGCAATGGACGCCGCCTACCCCGGCCACCCGCACCAAACAACTCCAGGCCATGCAGATACTCCTACTTATAGCGTTTGTCCTGTCCGGAGCTGCAGGACTCATCTACGAATCCATCTGGAGCCGCTATCTAGGACTCTTCGTTGGCCACAGTGCGTATGCACAGATCATTGTCCTGACGATCTTCCTGGGCGGAATGTCGGCGGGTGCGATGATCATAGGGCGGCGTTCGGAAAGGATACGCGAGCCGCTTGTCTGGTATGCCGCGATCGAAGGCATCGTCGGTCTCATTGGCCTGGTATTTCATGATGTGTACCTGGGCGTGAGTACATATGCCTACGATTCGATCTTCCCGGCGCTTGCTGGCGGCACGATGCTCACCGTCGCCAAGTGGACGATCGCCGGCGCGCTCATATTGCCTCAGTCTATTCTCCTTGGGACCACCTTTCCCCTCATGAGCGCGGGTGTGCTGCGCCTGGTCGGCAAGCGACCGGGACGCGTCCTGTCGTTGCTTTACTTCGCGAACAGCCTGGGCGCGGCAGTGGGCGTGCTTCTCGCGGGATTCTACTTGCTTGCCGTTTCGGGCCTGCCGGGAACACTACTGACGGCGGCCATGATCAACATGGTCGTTGCCCTGGCTGTCTTCATCGGCGTCCGCCTTTCGGGCGCCAATACTCTTGCCGCTTCCCGACTCCCGACTCCCCACTCCATCCGTCCGCAAGCGGGCACCCGCCCGACTCTAGACTCCCGACTCTGGCGTCTCCTGCTCGTCCTGAGCTTCGGCACGGCTGTCGCCTCTTTTATTTACGAGATCGCCTGGATCAGAATGCTCTCGCAGGTCCTCGGGAGCGCGACGCATTCGTTCGAGCTCATGCTCTCTGCGTTCATTATGGGACTCGCGCTCGGCGCGCTGTGGGTACACAGGCGCGCGGACGGATTCAGAGATCCCGTTCGAACGCTTGGCGTCGTGCAACTCTGCATGGGCCTCGCCGCAATCGCCACTCTGCCCATCTACCTCCAGTCGTTCTCCTGGACGGAAAAGCTGCTCTCGACGATTGGACCAACGGACCAAGGTTACACGGCCTTCACGCTGGCTCGCTACATATTCTGCCTCGCAGTGATGTTGCCCTCGACATTCTTCGCGGGGATTACTCTTCCGTTGATCACGCGCGCGCTGCTCGTGTCCGAGAAGGGCGAGAGGGCTATCGGCACGGTGTACGCGGTCAATACGCTCGGCTCGATCGCCGGCGTCATGCTGGCAGGCCTCCTGCTCATGCCCCTCATTGGCCTCAAGATGCTCCTCATACTCGGCGCGACCATCGACATGGGTTTCGGCGTATTGTTGATGCGCATGGCCGCCGGGACAGATGAGAAAAGAAGGCAGTTTGCCTATGCATCGGCTGCTGCGGTGGCCGCCATGGCAATCATTGCCGTTGCCGGAATCGACTTCGACAAGACCGTGTTGTCCAGCGGAGTGTACCGCTACGGCAAACTGCCCGCGCCTGGTAGCCGGCAAATGACGTTCTACAAGGACGGCCGAACGGCAACGGTAGCCGTTGGCAAATCGACTGCTGATGGCACGACCTACATCTCCACGAACGGCAAGCCTGACGCGTCCCTGGACTCGGTGTGGTTCCGGAAGCCAGGAATCGGCGGGCCACGCCGGCCCATGGGCGGAGACGTGTCCACACAGGTCCTCCTGCCGCTCATCGTTCTCGCGCACGTGCCGCGTGCCAGACATGTCGCAGTGATCGGGCAGGGATCCGGAATGACTTCCCACTTCCTGCTCGGCAGCCCGAACATCCAGGAACTGGTCACGATCGAAATTGAACCAAGCATGATCGAGGGGTCGCGCGGATTCTATCCCGTGAACCGGCGCGTGTTCGAGGACAAGCGCTCGCGTTTCGTAATCGACGATGCCAAATCGTTCTTCGCGGCCAGCAAGCAGCGATACGACATCATTCTCTCAGAGCCATCCAACCCATGGGTGAGCGGCGTCTCCGGTCTCTTTACCACGGAGTTCTACGGTCGCGTGAGACGTTATCTGTCCGACGACGGCGTCTTTGGCCAGTGGCTGCACCTCTACGAAATCAGCGATGGACTCGTGTTGAGCGTGCTGGCTGCACTGCACCAGAATTTTCCTTCGTACCAGGTCTATATGACCTCGGTGGGAGACATGCTGATCGTCGCCAGCAACAGCGAGCTTCGACAGCCTGACTGGTCGGTTTTCCGGTACCCGATGATCGAGCAGGACCTGACGCACGCATTCGAGTTTACCCCCAGGTTCCTGGACGCCACGCGCTCGCTGCCCAGGCAGGCGCTGGCGCCGCTTCTGGACGGTTGGGGACAACCGAACTCGGATTACTTCCCGGTTCTCGATCTCGGAACGGAGAGAACCAGATTCCGGCGCACCTTCGCCACCGGATTTGCCAGCCTGAGCTCCGACCGGTTCGACATTATCGCGCCATTCTTCGATCTTCGTTCGCCGTTCAGCACAGACCAGCGAGCTCCGATCCCGAACATCGCGCGGATGCAGTCGCTGGCGATCGGTGCCGCGCTCCGGGACTCTAAACCGGGCAGTCTCGCCGACTCAGCTGCCACCTCGGATGTGGCCGCCGCGCTTCAGCGGCATTGGCGGTTGCAAGGAGCGCTGTCATCGAATCTGGCACCGGCAGACTGGCGTCTATGGCTGATTGATGTGATGAGCGTCGAGCGCGACCTGCACAGCGGAACCGCCGGCGCGATCGATGAAGAGTTTTATGCCTCAGTCGAGCGATTCATGAACCGCCACAACGCGCCAGCGGGCGCGCGAACCAGCGTTGCTTTCCTGCGAGGACTGGCCAGCTGGGATTTTCAGGCCGCGGCGGCTGCGGCTGATTCGCTCATGCCGGCCGTGCTGGAGGGCAAGCCCTGGGTACCCCTCGACGATTTCCGGTCCGGAGCGATTGTGGCGAAACTGCGCGTCGGGGATCTCGCAGGCGCTCGTCGCATTCATTCACAACTTTCCCAGCGCACTCCACGGCCGCCGGACGATGTGCGTGAGAGACTTCTGAGCGCGTACGTGGGGAAAGGCCTCGGGAGTCGGGAGTCAGGAGTCGGGAGTCGGGACCTGGGCCTGAGGACTACGCAGTAGGTTGGGAAGTTGTAATCGACTCCCGACTCCCCACTCCCGACTCCCGTGCCGTTAGGGTTTAGGTTGCGCCGCCGCCGCAGCGGCTTTTGCCTTCGCGAAGTCGCCGGCTTTCACAACCGTGATCTTCTTCGGGTCGACATGCCTGCGCAGCGCGTCGCGTAGCTGCTCCGGAGTGAGCGAAGCCAGCTTCTTGTCCAGCTCCGCATCGAAGACGAAAGTGCGGTTGAAGTAGCGGTGTCCAGCGAGCTCACCCACCAGTTGAGCATCGTCGGCGCGCTCTAGCTGGCGTCCCTGTAACAGCCCGGTCTTCGCTTTCTCGACCTCGTCGGCGGTGAATCCGTCCTTCAGCACGCGCTCGATCTCTTCTCGAAAGGCAGCTTCGAGCTTCTCGGCGTTCTGCGGAGCATAAATTGCGAAGGCGGTGAACGAGCCGTTGTTATCGATGGGGTGAGCGCCGAACTGGGAGCCGACCCCGTAGCTCAGCCCGTCCTTCTGGCGGATGCGCGTCGCCAAACGTGAGTTGAGGAAGCCGCCTCCTATTATGTAGTTGGCCAGCTCCATCGCCGCGTAATCAGGATCACTGTCGCGCAGATTTACGTTGAGTCCGGCAACGAAGAAAGCATTGGTCTTATCAGGCGTTTCGATCGTGAGCGCTGCCACAGGCGATTCGCGGTACGGGTTCGAGATTCGGGTGAACGGCTGAGGACTCTTCCAGGAGCCAAAGAGCTCGGTGACCTGAGCGGTGATCCTGGCGCTGTCGAAATCGCCCACGATGGCGAGGTCCGCGTCGCTCGCACCGTAGAAATCGGCATAGAATTTCTTCACGTCCTCAAGCGTAACGGCCTTTGTGTCCGCGATCTGCTCATCGATGGTCGGCGTGTACAATGGATGACCCTTGGGACGCGGATTCTGATTCCTGGAGTAGGCCACTACCGCGGCGACCTGCGGTTCCGACTTGCCTGCCTCGATCTGAGCTAGCCGTTCCTGCCTGAGTTGTTCGAACTCCTTCGCGTCGAACGCCGGACGCCGGAGCATATCGTTAACAATGGCGAGCACCGCAGGCAGGTTCTCACGCGTGGTCTCGATGTTCACCACCGCCGAGATGTTGCTGCCGCCAACACTCACCCGCGCCTTCAGCTTGTCGAGCGAGTCTTTCAGCTGCTGCCGCGTTCGGGTAGTGGTCCCGCGGTCGAGCATGCCTGCGGTAAGCGAGCTTACGGTACTCTTGTTGGTGACGGCCTGCTCGGACCCGAAGCGAAGCTGGAACATGGCGCGCACCGTTCCGCCGCGTGTGGTCTTGGAGAGCGTCGTGAGACGCATGCCGTTGGGCATGGTGGCCTTCACGGAGCGCGCATCTATGTTGGCCGGCGTCGCTTCGAACGCCTCGCCGGCCGTCACGATGGTGTCGCCCTTGTAATCCTTCACCAGGAAGGCGACGTCCGGGGCGGTGGGAATCTCCGCACGGTCGGGAGTGGACGTCGGAATGAACATGGAGAGCGTGCGGTTTGACGGCTTCATGTAGGCCGCGGCCACGCGCTTCACGTCTTCCGGGGTCACTTTGCGGATGCGGTCGCGATGCAGGAAAAGCAGACGCCAATCGCCGATCGATGCCCACTCTGAGAGCGCGATACCAACCTGGTCCGAAGCGTTCAACGACAGTTCGATCTCCTTGAGAATGGAGGTTCGCGCCCGGTCCACCTCTTCCGCGGTAGGCGCGACGGTGGCGACGTCATCAAGAGTCTTGACCAACGCCACACGCGCTGAATCCAGCGAGCTTTCCTTTCGGACTTCTGCATACAGCAGCATGATCCCGGGCTCACGAAGCTGGAAGTTGAGCGCCGCCACGGATGAGGCCTTCTTGCTTTCAACCAGAGCCTTGTGGAGCCGCCCTGCGGGCGAGTCGCCTAGAACGGTGGCGAGGACGTCCAGCGCTGCAAAATCCGCGTGCGTGCCCGCTGGTACGTGGTAGCCGGCCATCAGCATCTGAGTGTCACCCACCCGTTTCAGCTCGACTATACGCTCACCATCCTGCGTCGGCTCCACCGTATATGTATTGTCGAGCAGGCGCTTGGGACGTGGTATCGGACCGAAGACGCGCTCGATCAAGCCGAGCGTCTTTTTCTCGTCGAACTTTCCTGCTACAACGAGAACGGCATTGTCGGGCTGATAATGCTTGCGGTAGAAGGCCTGCAGCTTGTCGATCGGTACACGCTCGATGTCGGAGCGCGATCCGATCGGACTGCGACCGTATCCATGCCACAGGTAGGCGGTCGCCATGGTACGCTCCCACAGAACACGGAAGGGGCTGTTCTCACCGGCTTCGAACTCGTTCCGGACGACAGTGAACTCGCTCTCGAGATCCTTCTTGGCGATAAACGAGTTCACCATTCGGTCCGCCTCGAGACGCAGCGCCCACTCGAGATTGGCATCAGTAGCCGACACAACCTCGAAGTAGTTCGTACGATCGTACCAGGTGGTGCCATTTGCCTGAGCACCGTGAGCCGTCAGCTCGGCAGGAATATCGGGATGTTTTGGGGTACCCTTGAACACCAGGTGCTCGAGCAGATGGGCCATCCCCGTCTCTCCGATTCCTTCGTGACGCGAGCCAACGAGGTACGTGATGTTGACAGTGACCGTCGGCTTGGACTGATCCGGAAAAAGCAGGATCTTGAGTCCGTTTGGAAGCGTGTATTCGGTAATCCCTTCCACCGACGGTCCGCGCACGGCGGCGAAAGACGAGCTAGCGCGAGACTTGGCGGTGGCCGGTTTGGCGGCAGCCGTCCTGGCATTCGTTGCGGGTGCCTGTGCGCTGGCAACGCCGATGAACGCGGCCACACCAAGGGATGCGATGACAACGGCACGAGAGGCACGAGAGAGCAGCCGGTAGTTGTTCGAAGTCATGTCGGTGGCGGGATGGAAGGCAGATTCGTCAGCAAACAGTTGTATTCCCTGAACCATAAAGATACTCCCGGCACTGCCGTAGCGCAGGCAGTCGAATGAGGCTAGCGTAAAAGATTAATCCTAGATGAGAAATCGACTATGACGCACTCGACACCCAACACCCCACACCCCACACCCTACACCCACTGGTGTCGGGTGTGGGCATTAATCGCACTTCTCCTCGCTGCTCGCGTAGCCGCCGCTCAGGAGCCGTACAAGCTGCCTCCGGCACCTATACCGCAGATTCTGGATGCCGCGCCGATTCCTGCTGCGAGCGTCAGCCCGGACCGCGCATGGTTGCTGGTGCTCGAGCGCGCCTCGCTGCCGCCAATTTCCGAGGTTGCGGCTCCAGAGCTGCGTCTCGCCGGCGAGCGAATCAATCCGCGAACAAACGGACCGTCCCGCGAGCTCGCGCTCACAGCTCTGCGCCTGGTGTCTGTGGCGGGTGGAGTTGTGCGTCCCATAGAGGCGCCTCGCGGAGCACGTTTAGGCGATGTGAGATGGTCCCCTGACGCCGCGCGCATAGCTTTCACCGTGACCGCCGCCGAGGGCATCGAACTCTGGGTGGCGGATGTAGCGTCCGGAAAAGCCAGGCAGCTCACCGGGCCCCTGTTGAACGCAACGACTGGAATTCCATGCACTTGGATCGCGATGGGCACTTCGCTAATCTGCCGGACCGTGCCCTCATCGCGCCCCAAGGCGCCAAAGGCACCCGAGACACCCACTGGTCCCGTTATCCAGGAATCAGAGGGACGCGCAGCTCCCAATCGAACGTACCAGGATCTGCTAGGCTCGCCGTCGGACGAAGCGCTATTCGACCATTACTTCAGCAGTCAGTTATCGCTGATCGGGCTTGATGGGAGTACGAGGCCCGTCGGGGCACCAGCGATATTCAACGCCGTGCAGCCTTCCCCCGATGGCCGTTACGTGCTGGTGGAAATCACGCACAGGCCATTCTCTTACCTCGTTCCCATGGGTCGATTCCCATCCCGCGTTGAGGTGTGGGACCTAGATGGCAAGCTCGTCAAGCTGCTTGCGGACCGGCCGCTACACGAGGAAGTCTCCACGTCGTTCGATGCCGTGCCGACAGGAATCCGAGATGTCGAATGGCGCTCCGATGTCCCCGCCACTCTGGTATGGAAGGAAGCGCTCGACCGCGGAGATCCTAAAGTCCAAGTGTCCAAGCGAGATCGCATTGCCACGCTGTCGGCACCTTTCAACACTCAACCCAAAACTCTACTTGATGCTGAGACGCGACTTGGAAACGTAATCTGGGCAAGGCCTGATCTCGCGCTCGTTAACGAATCATGGTGGAAGACCCGCCGGACTAAGACCTGGGCACTGGATCCCTCGAGTCCCGCCGCCACGCCACGGCTCCTTTTCGACCGCTCCTCCGAAGACCGTTACAACGATCCAGGACGGTTTTTAACAACGGTTGGTTCCCTGGGCACTCCCGTGCTGCTAACCACCAGAGACGGACGCTCGGCATACCTTGCCGGCGGCGGAGCCTCGCTCGAAGGCGACCGTCCATTTCTGGATCGCGTGGACCTTGCCACCGGCAGGACAGAGCGGCTCTGGCGATCGGAAGCGCCATACTACGAGGAGGTGGTTTCTGTCCTGGACGGGGCCGGCAGGCGCGCAATAACGAGACGTGAATCCGTCCGAGACGTCCCGAATTATTTCCTGAGGGCAATCGACACCAGGAAAACAGCACAGCTCACCAAGTTCCGGGATCCGGCTCCACAATTCGCCGGCATCACATCGGAGCTGATTCGGTACAAGCGCTCGGACGGGGTGGACCTTTCGGCGACTCTATACCTGCCAGCAGGCTACAACAAGTCAAAAGGGCCGCTTCCGTTTCTCTTCTGGGCGTATCCTCGCGAGTTCAAGACCGCGGCAGCCGCCGCCCAGGTTCAGGGTTCGCCTTACCGGTTCACGCGTCCGACAGCCGCGTCGCATCTGTTCCTGCTGACGCAAGGCTACGGAATCCTGGACGGTCCGACGATGCCTATCGTCGGCGAGGGGGACGCAGAGCCGAACGATACTTACGTGAAGCAGCTCGTGTCGAGTGCCCAGGCAGCGGTGGACAAGGTGGTAGAGATGGGAGTCGCGGACCGAGACCGAATCGCGATCGGCGGACATTCGTACGGCGCATTCATGACGGCGAATCTCCTGGCCCATTCCCGGATCTTTCGCGCCGGAATAGCACGCAGCGGCGCTTACAATCGTACTCTCACGCCTTTTGGATTTCAGGCTGAGGAGCGGCCCTTCTGGCAGGCACGGGAGATATACATGGAGATGTCGCCGTTCACCTATGCGGACAGTATCACGGCTCCCCTTCTCCTGATACACGGCGCAGCGGATGACAACTCGGGGACCTTCCCCCTCCAATCGGAGCGTTTGTATTCGGCGCTCAAGGGGAATGGCACAAAGGTGCGGCTCGTGTTGCTACCCGCGGAAGCACACGGCTATCGCGCCCGCGAGTCAGTGGGTCACACGCTGTGGGAGATGGTGACCTGGTTGGATACGTACGTCAAGAACGCGCCGAAGCAGCGAGTGGACTGAGTCGGGAGTCGGGAGTCGGGAATCGGGAGATCCGAACATCCGGCCTCTCCACAATTCCCTAATCCCTAATCCCTAATCCCTAATCCCTAGCTCTACATTCCGAACTTCTTCTCAATCGCCTCGGCAGCAGCGAGGTGAGCCTTGAGGGTCGGCAGAGTCGCCTCGATGGCGGCCTTCAGCTCCGCATTTAGCGTCTTCTCCCGGGCATCCTCGAGGTCGTCGATCAGGTCCTTGTGCATCGCGATCTCGTGCTCGATGTAGGCTTCGTCGAACGACTCGCCCTTGTCCTTCTCGGCCAAGTCCTTCATCGCCTCGTTGTGATCCTCGACGATCCCATCATCGCCTGTGGCGGGCGCGGTGATGTTGAGCTTCGTGGCAAGCGCTTCGACCTGCTTCAGCGCCGCACCGTGCTCCTTCACCATGCGCCGCGCAAACGCCTTGACCTCGGCATCTGTAGCTTTCTTCACGGCCGCCTCGCCACCCTCTATGTCGGTCTTGTTAGCCGAGACGAGGTAGCCGACTACGTTGGCGTCGTTCCATTCCCGTGTAATAACGGATGGCGCCATGCCGGTGTCTGCCATCATGCCCGTATCCGTGGTTGCCACGTTGTCATCCTTTGGTGCGCAAGCCCCGATCATGACGACTGCTGCAGCGGCGAACACGGCGCGTGCGGCCGGTGAAATCTGTATTGCCATTAGTGCCTCCATTTTGAGCTTAGACGTTCAGCCGGAACGACCTATCGAACCGGCACACTGCCCCGGTTTGCAAGAACCGTACTCCACTGGGTGTTCCGTGGGATTGAGATTCAGGTTGCACCCCGAATCATGACCAGTGATTGCGGTCACTGTCGCTGAGGCCCACCTTGGGGCAGTGGACTCGAACCACTACTTCCGAATGTGCAGCCAGTAGCGATTGAGTGACGACGGAGGGCGCTACATAACCCGTCTTAGCTCTATGACTGCCGAGGAATCGAACCTCGCTCCAAGCTCCGACGCCCTGGACATTCACGGGAGTCGAACCCGCCGCGTCGGCCTTCTAAGAGGAAACCTATTCGCAGTCACTACCCAGAGCTCTCCGGCCTAAACTTGCCATGGACGAGGATGGCGAAGAGTGCATTGCGCTCGGGCCGTAACCAGAGCGGAGCCCGAATGGGGAATCCGAGCGGTTTCTTGCTTCTACACACTGGGGCGGGTGGACTCGAACCACCAACTTCCGGATTAACAGTCCGGCGGTCTGCCAGTTGACCTACACCCCAAGAACACGAATCCCGCAGCCTCCTCAGGGATTCACGCCCCAAAATCTATCACAACATAGCGGAGAATACAGACACGAAGCCGAAACAGTCTTGACACGGGGGTCACACACAACTGCGACTCCGGACTCCCGACAGTCAGCGCGTGCTCTGGGATGACGTACGCGCGGGCGTCACGCACTTCGGCCACTCGGACGGCTGCGGAAACCCTCCGGGCGCGGCTTGCGCAGGCGCGCCGGGCGAGAATATGCGCCGATCCCGGGGCACGCGGTCCGGATCCTCCGACGCCAGATAGACCAGCATGGCTACCAATGTCGCGTTGTTCTTGAGATCATCCCAGACGATCTTGTCGAAGGTGTCACGATTGGTGTGCCACGTATACGTTCCATACTCCCACGAGTTGGAGCCCAGTCCGAACGCGGGCGCTCCGTGACACACAAACGAGGCGCTATCGCTCCCGCCACCGCTGGGCGCGCCCGGAAAGATCCAGGAGATATGGCGCGAGATTTCGAGTGGGAGATGAACAGCCCACCGGGTGAAGTTGGCTCCCGCGCCGGTGAATCCTTGCATCGAGATGTTCGAGACGCGCCCCGTTCCGTTGTCCTGATTGAACAACGCATGCAGCCCGCGGACTACTTCGGGGTGATCCGCGGCGAACGACCGGGAGCCATTGAGCCGCTGCTCCTCCCCACTCCAATGCCCCACGAGGATCGTGCGCTTGGGCCGGGGATATACCGCTTTCAGAACGCGCATTGCTTCCATCATTGTAATGGTGCCGGTGCCGTTATCAGTTGCACCCGACCCCCCATCCCATGAATCGAAATGCGCGGACAGCATCACGTACTCGTCCGGCTTTTCGATCCCCTTGATTTCGGCAATGGTGTTGAACGCCGGCACCTCGCCCAGAAACTCGCTCTCCGCGCGAACGCGGACGATGGGTCCCTGGATGTTCTCCGCCAGTCGAAAGAGTAGTCCATAGTCCTCGCAGCTCAGGTCCAGCGCCGGAGCACGTTCGTTTTTCGTGTCGAAGATTTTGTTGACACCCCATCCGTTCGACCAGCGCGATGCGATTATCCCCGCCGCACCAGCTTGTTCGAGGCGCTTGCCAAGCGTCCCTGTGCCTAGCTGTAACAACGCCCCGGTAGCCCGCAGGCGAGCTGCCCACTTCTGTTCCGCGGCTGTGCGGTCAGCCCGCATCTTTTGCAAGTGACTCGGTGGTAGCGAACGCATGCCAGTTTGTGTCGGGCCTGCACGTCGGCTGTGGAAAGGAGACGAGCACAAATTTTCCTCTCGCCTGACCGCGTCCCAGCCAGGACGTGAAGGCATTGCTGTCCGCCACCTCCGGCAAGATCACTACCGGCGCTGTTACGTCCTTGCCGCCGGTACCAGGACTCCAAGCGAGCATGGTCCCTTCGAGCGTGCGCACTCGCGGTCTAAGCAAGTCGATATGTGTGATCCCACGTCGCCAGCCGCGCCACGTGCCGTACTGCTCGTTACGCGCGGAGATTCCCCATTTGGCGTACATCGCCACTGCCCAGTCGTTCGCTGCGTTCTGTCCGGGCGATCCAGTGAGCCGCGGTCCCACGGAGTCAAGGAGCGCCTGCGCGAGAGAGTATGCATGCGAACGCTCCATTCCTTCGGCCCAGATTCGCCGGATCACCGTGTCTGCAGTCGGGAAGTTCTGTGCGCGAACGGTCACAGGGGTCCACAGTATTATGAAGCTGGCTGTGCAGACGAGAGCACGAAAAAGGGAGGGCATGGCGTGCGCGATAGGCGAGGTTAAGGGGAAGGTCTGACAGTGGTAATGTCCCTATCAGGCATCAATCGCTAACAGGTGGAAGTTATTCTAGTAGCAGGTAATCCGAGTAATCCGTTACATCCGCTGTAGCCGGATGACCTATCGTCCTTGATGCCAGTCCGGCCGGTTCGTTGCCGCCGCCAGACTGATTGAGATTGTTTGGGCGAGCTATGCCCACAGGTCGGCCGGGTAGGTTCCAGCTTCTGTAAGGCGGCGCAGCATGGCGGCCACCGCAACCTTGTCATCCCGGTGCGTGATGCCGGACCACTGACCTTCAGCCCGCAACACTTTCACCTTCGCTTCGCGTCGGCGCACCAATGATTGCACGGCTGACGGCAAGAGAAATTCCGCGTTCGGATCTGCAGCGAACTTCCGGAGAAACTCGCCGAACTGGGCTGCGAGCTGCGAGAATATGGCCCTCGTAAACCCCCACATGTTCATCGAAACTGGAAGTTCGCCCGCGAGAGTGCGACCGTCGCCCGTGACGCAGCGATTTCCTATTCCCGACGTGAAATTATCACCAGCGTCAGCAGAGTAAGTGGGTCCAGTGATAATTTCTCTCGGGACTATACCCGGAACCTCTTCGATATCAGTAAGCCATTGCTGATCGTCCGCGTGTAGCACGGCACGGTTGACCGCGCCGGAGTGGCTCAGGGTTTTCCCGAGCGGGAAGCCCACTACGGCGTAGGCCGGCGCAGCCTCCTCCAGACGAGTGTCGAAGAACGCTGCTAACTGGCCAAAGGCCTCGTGGCCGTAGAAGTCATCCGCGTTTAGAGTTGCAAACGGACCGCCGACGAACTCTGAGGCGGCTAGGAGGGCATGGCCGGTGCCCCATTGCTTGGTTCTGCCGGGTGATAGCGATAAGCCGCCGGGAAGGTCATCCGTTTCCTGAAATGCGACCTCCACGCAGAACCGTGATCGCCAGCGCGCAATCACGTTTTTCTCGAAGGCGCTGGCCATCTCGCGCCGGATCACGAGAATCGCCTTCCCGAACCCGGCTCGACGCGCATCGTGGATGGAATAATCCAGGATTGTTGCACCACTCGGTCCGACCGCCTCTAGCTGTTTGGGCCCGCCGAATCGCGTGCCCATGCCCGCCGCCAGGATAACGAGATCACGCATGCCCGCGCGGGAGATTTCCCACTGCTGGCTCTCCTAAACGCTCGCCCTGAAGCTTGGCGATGTAGCGCTGCGCTTCCGAAATGCGTTCGACCTCGATGGCCATGGTGTCGACGGCCTGCTCGATTCGTCCAATCTGGGCGGCGACTTCCGGCCCCAGAGCTGGGGTGACGCCCTTGCGATCCAGCCGCCGCGCGAATGCACGGGCCAGAGGAAGGCCGATTACGATGACGGCCACCATGATGAAAAACGTGACACCGAGTATGAGAGCTTCTTCAGGGATGGGATCCGGTCGGGGCGGTCTGCGCGAGGGGACTATGACAACCCCTTCCCTGCCTTGGCCGCGCATCATCGCCTGCTCGCGGGCAAGGTCGGCGCGCTCGCGAGCGATTTCAGCGCGTTCTTGGGCAATATCGACTCGCTCCTGAATCTCGGCCCGCGTCGCCGCCGTTGGCGCGCCAGATCGGGACGGAGGGGATTGTTGCAGAAGTCTTGAAGGGCTCTCCATGTCAGCTCCAATCATGGCTCACACGGCGTACGTGCCGTGAGTCGAACATCACATAATGACCTACGCGGCGGTACATCGGAAGATTCGGTGGATGTCGAGGAACTACTTCGGCGCACCCCTGCACAGCAGTATCTTACTCCACCGGGGATCGCGCTCACATTCGAGCATCCAAGCCGTTCTAAAGATGACAACGACGTAGGGTATGCGCGGTATTCTCGAGATACCATCCGGTGCCAAATTGCTGAACAGGATTGCTACTGTCGTCGCGGTCTGCGTGGTGACGCTGGACGCGCAGGCTCAGACGGTCCCAATTGCGATCGTTCCCAGGCCCGTTAGCGTCACATCACGGATCGGCTCATTCAACGTCACGGCGTCGACTGGTATCCAGACGGACTCCGCAACCGGAATGCTCGGCCGCCAGCTCGCGGACTATCTCAGGCCGGCGACTCGGTTTCCCCTCCCCCTGTCCGTTCACACCGGCGACGCAACCAGATCGAACAGCATCGTTCTCCGACGTGACTCATCGCTCGTTCGGTTGGGCCCTGAAGGGTACAGACTGGAAGTCTCGCCCGAGCGAGTTGTCATTTCGGCTCCGGAGCAGGCGGGGCTGTTCTACGGCGTGCAGACTCTACGACAGCTGCTCCCTCCGGAGATATTTCGGGCCTCGCATGCCCCTGAAGTGAGCTGGACGGTTCCCGCTGTACTGATCGAGGACTATCCGCGATTCAAATGGCGAGGCGCTCACCTGGATGTCTCCCGTCACTTCATGACGAAGGAATTCGTGAGGAAGTACATCGACCTGCTAGCGCTGCACAAGATGAATTCGTTCCACTGGCATCTCACGGATGATCAGGGATGGCGGCTACAGATCAGGAAATATCCGAAGCTCACTGAAGTAGGCGCGTGGCGTCGAGAGACACTCATTGGTCGCTATAACAGCGACCCCAGCAAACGAGTATTCGACGGAAAGCGCCACGGCGGATTCTACACGCAGGACGAAGTTCGCGAGATTGTTGCGTACGCAAAGGCGCGATTCGTGAACGTCGTACCCGAAATCGAGATGCCTGGCCACTCCCAGGCTGCAATCGCTGCATATCCCTTTCTCGGCAATACGGACAGGCAGCTCGAGGTACTGACTCTATGGGGCGTGAGCGATGACATTCTGAATCCTAGTGAACAGACCGTGGCTTTCATGCAGGACGTTCTCGCCGAGGTGATCGAGCTCTTTCCGAGCGAGTTTATTCACGTGGGCGGAGATGAAGCAATCAAGACTCAATGGAGAAGAAGCCCGCGCGTTCAGGAGCAGATCCGCCGGTTGGGTCTCAAGAACGAAGAGGAGCTGCAGAGCTGGTTTATCCGGCAGATGGATACCTTTCTTTCCGCCCGGGGACGCCGGCTGATTGGCTGGGATGAGATTCTCGAAGGCGGACTGGCGCCCAATGCGACGGTGATGTCCTGGCGAGGCACACGGGGCGGAATAGCAGCCGCACGCATGGGACATGACGTGGTCATGGCGCCCACCAGCCACACGTATTTCGACTATTATCAGGCGAGGCCAGCTCGAACGGAGCCGCTGGCGATAGGTGGATTCCTGCCGCTCGACACCGTCTATTCGTTCGAGCCGGTACCGTCGTCACTGAAGCCGGAATTCGCCAAGCATATCCTGGGAGCCCAGTCTCAGGTCTGGACCGAGTACATAAAGACGCCGGCACACGTAGAATACATGTCTTTCCCGCGGCTTTCAGCGCTTGCCGAGGTTGTCTGGACGCCAAGAGCACGCAAAAACCTTGACGATTTCAAGCGGAGGCTGACGCCGCATCTCCGGCGGCTGAAGTTCCTCAGCGTGGACTACAGGCCGCTGAAAGCACGAGAATAGCTTACTTCACAGGCCGCGCTGACACCCGCTGCCTGTAGGGGTTAAGGAGGGCGCGCAGCCCACGACGCATCGCCCTCCATGCCAGCCGGAGCATCACGATAAGACAGATGAGTAGAACGAGCGCTGCACCGAGAGTGAGGTACGGGTGCTGCCAGATGAAGTACGAGAGCGTTGCCACAAGCGACAGCTCCGCAAGATTGAAGGCAGCGTTGGTTACGGGCTCGGGCGAAACGTCGACGGCGTAGCGCAAGCCAAGCTTGGTGGTGTGCGTCGCGAGGCCGAGCCCCCCTCCGAGCAAACCCGCGGCAATGATCAAGGAAGCGTCTCCGTGCCACGCAACCAGTACGGCAAGCATCGCCGCGGCGGGCGGGCGGATAGCACTGTGGATCGTGTCCCATAGCGACGCGATTCCTGGAATCAACGTTGCAAGAAATTCAATCACCGCAAGCGAGCCCGCGAGAGCGATGACCCACGGCTCGCTGATCGGTGCCAGAGCCTCCGGCAGTGCACCGATCCAACCCAGACGCGCAGCCAAACCCGTGAGGGCTACCGTCGCATAGAGGTTAACGCCCGCCGCATACGCGAGGCCCAGCGACTGCACCAGCGTCGTCAGTATCTCCACACTATCGCCCAGTTACCTGGTAAGTCGTCGAGCGCGCCTTACGGTCTACGCTGCCTCACGGAATTGGCCGAGCGGGGCGCAGCAGCCAGGGCGTATAGAAGGTCGACGTAGAACTTCTCCATTTCCGCCAAACCCGCGACGCGCGAACCAGCCCTGGGCTCAACGAGCAGGTACTCATTCGGTGCGTGAGCGCCTTCACCGGTTCCCAGCCCGGTCGGTAACATCGGGAGCCCGAGGCGTTCTGTGAAGACGTAGTAGGGAGCGCTGCCGGCAAGCCTGGGCGACACGCTCAGCCTGGAAGCGTACTTGTTGAGGACAGCGATTGCGGCCTGCACCAACGGCGCCGAAACCGAGGTCTGTGCCGGGGGATAACCGGAGAGCTTACGAATCTCGATGTCGTTGAACCCTTTCGCATCGAGATGAGCGCGGATGAGACGCAGCGCCTCATCGGGCGTTTGATTGGGCACCAACCGGGAATCCAGCTTTGCGGTGGCCCTGTGCGGTAGTATCGTCTTCACGCCTTGCCCGGTGTAGCCACCCCAGATGCCGTCGATGTTTAGCGTTGTCGTGAACAGGAACTGTAAGAGCGACTCTCTGCCCGTCACGCCGCCGGCCCAGCGTTCGACTGCGAGGTCGCGCATCGTGACGCGCTCCTGTTCCGTCCAGTCAGCCAGGTATCCGTTGACCAAACGCTGTTCCTCGTCGGTAAGCGGGCGAATGGCATCGTGATATCCTGGAACGAGGACTGTGTTTCCATCGGCCGACGTTAAGGTCGCGAGCGCCTGAGTGAGACGCCACGCCGGTGCATCGACAATCGCCTTTAGCGAACCGTGGACCTCGGATCGCGTCGGTCCGCCATGAGAACCGCCTCGCGCTTCCAGCTCGAAGTATACGATTCCCTTTACTCCCAGACTGAGCGTTACCGCACCAGTAGCGCTCTGCGAAGGAATTGGGAAGAAAACGCCGTCCGCAGTTCGCAACCGCGCCTCGTAGCGGTCGATGATTTCAGGGAAGTGTGGTGAGCCTAGCTCTTCTTCTCCTTCCGCTACGACCATCAAATTGACGGGTAGCTTTCCGGTGGTAGCCCGGATCGCTTCGAGCGCGTTGAGGAACGCACGCTCCGGACCTTTCTGATTTACCGCACCGCGGGCCATCAGGACGCGGCCCAACTCGTGATCCACCACGGCTCCGTCGAAGGGTGGTACTTTCCAGTCCTTCGGCTCCACTGGCTGTACGTCGTACATCATGTATACCGCGAGTGTCTTCTCAGCACCGGCGTCGAAGAATCCCCAAACTCCGGGGTGTCCGGCAGTGGGCACCAGCTCAGTCTCTTGAAAGCCCAGTTTTCTAAGATCGTCGATCAACATACCTGCCATCTCGGCGATTCCGATGTTTTGAGCACTGATAGAAGGTTGTTTCACCCAGCGCTTGAGATGCTCGAGGTGCGCCGCCTGATTCCGGTCGATGTACTCGTAGGCAGCCGTATGAGACCCGGTGTACCGCGGAACGTCAGCTGCGCTGAAGCTTTCGGTGCTGGTGACTACAGCACGGGAGGTAGGGCCAACCGGAAGGGGATCGCTTCGAGGCGTCGCGCACCCAACGTTCACAGCCAGGGTGACGCCGATGACGATGAAAGAACGGAGATGCGTGCTGTGTGCGGACGCTTGCCTACGAAGCATGGCTAGTCTCCAGACGCTTGTGGCGCCACTACGCGAGCTGGCCGATGCTTCCAGGAAATAGCAACGGTGTCGTCTTGTGGCTGATCGAATCGTGGCGCATACTGGCAATATTCACAAGGCTAGCGAGAGTCAAAAAAATGATGCTCTACGGAAAGTTCGTACAGTTGGCTGCGTTGGCGTTGCTATATGTTGCGCAGACAAGGGTTGCTTCGGCTCAGAATGTCCCAATAGACGCAGCTCACCCGGCCTTTCGCTGCGATGGTCAGCCGGTATCCAGCATCTCGATCAAGCGCGAGCCGCCCACAGTGATTGGACGATCAGCTCCGCAATGGAGCCGTCCGATTCTGAGTTTCCTGCTTCAGCATCGCACTACGAGGCCGGAGGCGATCCGCCCCTTTCTTCTTCTGAAGGACGGATCCACCTGCACGGATTTTCGACGCGCCGAGTCGGAGCGCTTGCTTCGGGCGCAGCCCTATCTGGCGGACGCTACCGTGCGAGCAGTACCCGCCGGTGGCGACAGCGTTGCTCTGGAAATCGAAACGATTGACGAGATTCCGATAGTTGTCGGCTTGCGCGTTCGCAATAGCAAGCCTTCCTCAATCAAGTTCGGGAACGCAAATCTCCTGGGTCGTGGCTTGTATGCAGCGGTAGAGTGGGAGGATGGGTTTGCGTTTCGCGACGGCCTTGGGGTGACTTTCGTCAACTACCACATGTTCGGCGGCCCCAACCAGCTCGCAATGCAGGCGGAGCGGCATCCGTTGGGGGAAGAGTACGGAGTTGCGCTCACCAGCCCATTCCAGACGGAATTTCAAAGAGTAGCGTGGCACGCGGGATACGCCAATCGCGATCGCTTCGTTGCGTTCTTGCGGTCCAATAATCCCACAATCTCCCTGATGTTGAGGCGGGAGCTCTCTGACATCGGAGGCGTCTTTCGGCTGGGACGCGGCGGCGGACGCGTGTTTGCCGGCGGAATCATCGCGCACGAACGAATCGAGCCGGCGGACCGCGGTGTCGTCGTCACCGACACGGCTTTGCTGAGCGATCCCGATCAGACGCTGGCAGGCCGGTATCATTCGTCACGCATGACGCGAATCGCGGCGGTGCTGGGTATGCGGGCGCTGTCGTTCAGAACGGTACGGGGGTTCGACGCGCTCATTGGCCCGCAGGACGTGGGTCGCGGCTTTCAGGCAGCCGTCAGCGCGGGTCCGGTTTTTGGAACCAACGATGGCGAGTACGTCGGCACGGATGTATACGCAGCAGCCGGCGGGCAGGCATCGTTCCTGGCGTTTCGCCTCCGTAGCGAAGGTCGTCTCGACCAGACAGCTGATCGCTGGGTCGATGTAGTTCATGCCGGGCATCTCGCATTCTATTCCAAGGCTTCACCCAAGCGAACCGTCATTGTGAGCAGCGCATTCACCGGAGCATGGCGGTCCCGGGTTCCGTTCCAACTAACGATCGGCGATCGTGAGGGTGGTGTGCGTGGCTATGATGGCTCGCGCGTGGCAGGCGCGCGACGCGCTGTGCTTGCCGTGGAACACCGGTGGGTGGTCCGGGAGGTTGGTCGCTATGCAGGATTCGGGGTGGCCGGCTTTGCCGATGCAGGTCGCATGTGGCGTGGGTCGGTCCCATTCGGAACCCATGGTACCCGTGCGAGCGCTGGTATTTCGCTTCTCGGAGCAGTTCCCACTCAGTCGAACCGTTTGCTCCGGGTCGATTTCGCCGTCCCGATAGCCCCAGACAAGGACGCGCCGTCATGGGATCTGCGCTTCACGGCATCGCGGCCATTACGCACGTTCTGGCGAGAGCCGGGGGACATAACACAGGCACGAGCGGGCGTACCGGCAACGGGCATCTTCGCGTGGCCGTGAATGATTCGTCCTTGCCATCAAGGTGCGACGCGATCATACTTTTCGACCCTATCTGAAGAAACCTCAATGATCAGGATGGCAATCGGCCTGAGCATCAGCTTTGCCCTGACGGCGGCGGCAACACGAGTTGACGCTCAACTCACTGGAATGGAACAGGAAACCACGCCCCGCATGGTTCGCGTTGGTTTTGGCGGCGGCGTGAGCGTTCCGGTCAGCGATGCGAAAGACGCGCTCAAAAACGGTATAAACGGTCAGGGGTACCTTCCGTTCCGGCTTCCTGGCGGCCTGCCGGCATTCCGGGTAAACGTCAGCTATCAGAAGTTCGATTTTAAGGAAGCCGTGCTCCTGCCTGGACAGACTGGTGACAGGCCATACATCACGGCTGGATTGGGCGCGTTCAATGTGAGGAATGCCATAGAGACAGCTTCAACCACTTCCAAAGTCTCGGACACCAAGTTCGGGATCGATGGTGGTGCCGGTTTCGCGCTCAAGTTGGGACGCATCGATGGCTTCATCGAAGCGCGAATCCAGAATGTATATACAGACGAAGGGATAATCGACACCAAAGGCGTTCAGTTCGTTCCTGTCACGTTTGGCCTGGTGTTTTGAATCACGAATTGCTCCATCGCGCGTACAGAGGCGCATGTGGTCGAAGAGATGAAACACCCTGAGCTGTGATCGATCGTCGCGATTTTCTCAGGACACTTGGCGCGAGTGCGCTAGGTGCGGTGGGCGTGGCTGAGTCGGCGTGCGCGCCCCGAAGCGTTGCTTCCGGTACGAGCCGCATCGAGAGAATCGGCGTTCAGCTCTACACCCTGCGCAACGAGTTGGGCAAGGACTTCGACGGGACCCTCGCGCGCGTGGCAGAGATCGGTTTCAAGGAAGTGGAGTTCGCCGGCTACTACGATCGCTCACCGGCGGACGTGCGCGCCACGCTCGATAAGCACGGGTTAACGGCACCCTCAGCTCATGTGGGAACCGCTGCGAACGTCGTCACCGGCTGGGCACAAACCATCGAGAACGCAAAGCTCATCGGTCACGAGTATCTGGGGGTCGCGTATCTCACGGTTGAAGAACGCAAGACGCTGGACGATTACCGGAAGCTGGCCGACATATTCAATCGCGCAGGCGAAACCGCCAGGAAGCTTGGCGTCCAGTTCGCGTATCACAATCACGATTTCGAGTTTGTCCCGATCGACGGCGCTGTGCCTTATGACATTCTGCTCGATCGCACGGATCCCGCGCTCGTGAAGATGGAGATGGACCTGTTCTGGATCACCAAGGCTGGCCACAAGCCACTCGAGTATTTTTCGCGGTACCCGGGCCGATTTCCTCTGGTGCACGTCAAGGACATGGACGCCCGCGAGCGCATGGTGGACGTCGGCCGTGGCGCAATAGACTTCAAGGGAATTTTCGCTTTGAGAGAGCAGGCTGGCATCAGGCATTTCTTCGTCGAGCACGACGAGCCCAAGCCTGACGGCCTCGCTAGCGTGAAATCGAGCTACGATCATCTCTTGCAACTGAGATTCTAGCATGACGCCCCTCTCGCGGCGCGCTATGCTCGCGACTACCGCGACAGCGGTCGTCGCGGCAGGATCGCTTGCCTTGGACGTCGCTGCTCAGAAGCAGCCGCGCGCGAAAGGAGTGGCCAGACGAGCGGCTGGGCGGCTACGGCAATCAGCCTCCCGCTGGTGTTACGATGGCATTCCTCTTCGTGAACTATGCAAAGCAGGCGCCAGGATGGGACTCAAGGGTATCGACCTCCTCCAGCCCACCGACTGGGAAGTAGTCCGCGAGTACGGTCTTGTTTGTTCGATGGGTTATCCCACCGCGCGCCCCGATTTTCTCACCAACGGATTCAACAATCGTGCGAGTCACCGGATGCTGCTGTCCGAGCTCGAGCTGGCCATCCCGCGGGCGGCCAAGCATTCCGTGCCTAACGTGATCGCCATGTTCGGAAACCGACAGGGCCGCGCTGATGCACAGGGCATCTCTGCGTGCATCGAGGGGCTGAATCGCATCAAATCCCTTGCCGAGGAACACAGCGTCACCGTGTGCGTGGAGCTGCTGAACAGCAAGGTCGACCACAAGGACTACCACGGCGACAGTACGGCATTCGGCGTTGAAGTCGTGAAAGGCGTGGCCTCACCGAGGGTCAAGCTGCTATAGGATATCTATCACATGCAGATCATGGAGGGCGACGTCATCCGAACCATTCGAGCTAACATTGGCCACATCGCCCACTTCCATACCGGAGGCGTGCCAGGACGTAACGAGCTAGACGCGACACAGGAGCTGAACTGGCGTGCCGTAGCCAAGGCAATCGCCGATACCGGCTTCGGCGGTTTCGTCGCTCACGAGTTCGTGCCAACACGCGACCCGCTCACTTCGCTTCGAGAGGCTGTCGCGATCTGCGAGGTGTGATCGCTTCCGTCAGTTATTTCTCGGCGAGGTACTCTTTCACTTCCGCCTCCAGCACCAGCAGTGGCACAGACCCGTTGCGCAGGATCGCGTCGTGGAACTTCCTCACGTCGAAGCGATCCCCAAGTGAGCGCTCCGCGAGGGCGCGGAGCTCTCTGATCTTGATCTCTCCAAGCTTGTAGGCCAGCGCCTGGGCCGGCCACGAGATGTAGCGGTCCGTCTCGGTTCTCACCTCGTGCAGCGACAGCGCCGTGTGCTCGGCCATGTAGCTCAGCACTCGATCGCGCGTCCAGCCCTTTGAGTGAATTCCCGTATCTACAACCAGCCTGCAAGCACGCCACATTTCGTAGGTCAGACGTCCAAAATCACTGTAAGGGTCCGTGTAAAACCCCGCCTCGAGCCCGAGCCGCTCCGAGTATAAGCCCCAGCCCTCGCCGAACGCCGAGATGTACGTGAAACGCCGAAAGTCAGGCAACCCATCCAGCTCGCGCGCGAGGGAGATCTGCAGATGATGTCCCGGAACAGCCTCGTGTAGCGTGAGCGCTTCCAGCGCGTAGAACGGGCGGCTCGGCAAATTGTAAGTGTTCACCCAGTACTTGGACGACTCCGTGCTCCCTGGGGGCGCATTTACATAACGGCCTGCCGTGTACTTCGGCGCAAGGTGAGCTGGCACCGGATCCACCCCATAGGGAGCACGAGGAAGGCGGCTAAAGAGCGATGGCAACTTGCCATCCATCCGCTTGGCGATCCATGATGCTCTCTCTAGCAGTTGTTCTGCCGATGTCGGATAGAACCGTGCATCGGTGCGAAGCATCTGGATGAACTCGGCCAGCGTGCCCGCGAAGCCTGAACGGCGCATCGCGGTTTCCATCTCGGCTCGAATACGCGCAACCTCCGAGAGACCGACTGTGTGGATCGAGTCGGCTGATAGATCGAGCGTCGTATACTTCCGAATCTGACGCCTGTAGTAAGCAGCGCCGCCCGGAAGATCGCTGGCAGCGATGGTCTGTCTTGCACCGGGGATGTACTCGCCGCTCATGAAAGCGAGGAATTCACGGTACGCGGGTATGACGCTGTCGCGGATCACCGTGCGCGCCGCAAGCCGAAGTCTTTCTTTCTCACCGGAAGGCATGGCTTCCGGCAATTGGGTGAGCGGCTTGAAAAACACACTTGAATCGAGCGCGGTCACGATGTGCGTGCCGATGGTTACATCGTACCCGTCGAGGACCACCCTCGGCATCGTGAATCCGGTCTCGAGCCCTCGCCTCATGAGGGCGATGTGCTCGCGAAAGTACCGGGGAGTTTGCCCCAGCCGCGCGATGTATTTCTCTACTTCCGTTGCGGTTTGATGCGGAGTCCGCGCTGGAAGTTGCGCAAGCGAAATGTGAAACCCGTCGTCCGCTAGGATGGGAATGCGATCGACCTCGCCCTCGATGTCGTCCAGCCACGTTCTAAGACGGTCTTCGAGCATGGCGGCGTTGATCCTGTCGTGGCGTGCAAGTGACCGGCGGTCGATCGTCCCGAGTCGCTTGAGGTAGAACGCGAGCGAGTCCTGCCTACGTTTCTGGTCGGCCTGCGACATTCCAGGCAAACGGTCATCGTAACGGCGGTCACCGACGCTGGTGGCGAGAAGAGGATTCTCCCGCAACTCGAACTCCCACGCTGCGCCTATGATTGCGTGCAGCCGGGCGGATGCCGGCGTTGCTCGCGTACGCTGCGCGCCCGCCGGCGACGATACGAGGAGGAATGTGAGCAGCACGAGAAGAGTACGAGTCGAGAGCATGGCAGGCAGATGAGTAGTATGGATCTTATTTTCAATCGGAAAAGTGATGTTTCGGATTTAAGAGCTACTACCCCACACCCCACACCCCACACCCGATCCCCCCAAACGTTGGCACGCACGGCCGAAAATCGCCATTCTGGAGTTGGCACCCCCCGCCCTCTGGTAGTAGCTTGGCGCCAACCAGATACAGGAAGACACCGGATGCAGGAAACCTCCAGGTCAGACCTCTACGACGTCTGCATAGTTGGCTCCGGTGCAGGCGGCGGAATGGCGGCCTATACCCTCGCCCACGCCGGTGCCAGGGTGGTGATGCTCGAAGCTGGTCCGATGTGGGACAACAGGAAAGACTCGGCCATGTTCAAGTGGCCCTACGAATCTCCGCGACGCGGTGCCGCTACACGCGAGAGGCCGTTCGGCGAATTCGATGCATGTCCGGGCGGATGGAATCTTGAGGGGGAGCCTTATACGCGCGCCGCCGGCACGAAGTTTGACTGGTGGCGTGCACGTATGCTGGGAGGCCGCACGAACCATTGGGGCCGGATCTCTCTACGCTTCGGACCCGATGACTTTCGAGGCAAGAGCATGGATGGCCTGGGCGATGACTGGCCCATCGGTTACGACGACATCGCTCCGTACTACGACAAGATCGACCGGCTCATTGGGATTTTCGGCAGCAACGAAGGTCTTCGCCAGCATCCCGACGGAATATTTCACAAGCCTCCACGGCCGCGGTGCTACGAGCTGTACGTGAAACAAGCCGCAGACAAGCTGGGTGTCACCTGCATTCCGGCGCGACTCTCCATAATCACGAAGCCGCACAACGGCCGCGCGCCGTGTCATTACTGCGGCCAGTGTAACCGCGGCTGCATGACGACGTCGAATTTTTCGTCGCCCAACGTGCTCATCTTTCCCGCGCTCAGAACAGGCCGGCTCAAGCTCATTACCAACGCCATGGCTCGTGAGGTGACGCTCGGTACGAATGGGCTCGCGAACGGCGTTTCTTACATTGACACGAAAACCGGCGCTGATCGCAGCATTCGGGCCTCCATCGTCGTGTTGGCTGCGAGTGCCTGTGAATCCGCTCGGCTACTGCTCAATTCCAGGTCATCACTGTTTCCCAATGGCCTCGCCAATTCGAGTGGCACCGTCGGCAAGTACCTCACCGACACTACAGGTACCGACGTCGCGGGATTCATACCTCGTCTCATGAATCACGTACCACACAACGAGGATGGCGTCGGTGGCGGGCACCTCTACATGCCCTGGTGGCTCAACAACAAGAAGCTCGATTTCCCTCGCGGCTATCATATCGAGATCTGGGGGGGACTCGGCGTGCCATCGTACGGATTCATGGGTGGCATTCAGTCATACGCGGAGGGCGGCGGTTACGGACAGCAGCTCAAGAACGATTATCGGCGCTACTACGGGTCCACGATCGGCTTCTCGGGACGTGGAGAGATGATTCCGAACGCGCAGAGCTATTGCGAGCTCGACCCCGAAACAAAAGACAAATGGGGTATCCCGGTGCTGCGGTTCCACTGGAGATGGACGGACCATGAGTACAGGCAGGTCAAGCACATGCAGGAGACTTTCCGCGATCTGGTGTTCGAGATGGGCGGCGAAGTGTTCTCTCCCATGCCGACTTCCGAGCAAGGCTATGGCATCGCCAACGGTGGAGCAATAATCCACGAGCTCGGCACCACGCGTATGGGGACCGATGCCGGCACTTCAGTGGTGAACGCCAACTGCCAGGCGCACGACGTGAGAAATCTCTTCATCGCAGATGGCGGGCCGTTCGTCTCGCAGGCCGACAAGAATCCGACATGGACGATCCTGGCGTTATCCATGCGCACAGCAGACTATATCAGCGACCAGCGAAAGAAAGGGGCCCTGTGACCGACATCGACCGAAGGCACGCCATCACGTTGCTGGCGGCGACGCCGGTGGCTGTTCTGACTTTGTCGCGTGCCGAGCTGGATCGTGCAGCCCAGCATGCACGCCGTGCGCTGGAACGACTAGCCTCGCGTGGCGAAGCCTATGCCCCCAAGTTTTTCACCGCTCATGAATGGCGGACCGTGCGAATGCTCTCGGACCTGGTGATTCCTCGCGATCGCCGCTCCGGGAGCGCTACGGACGCCGGTGTTCCCGAATTCATGGACTTCATAATGACCGAGTACCCGGCTAGCCAGAAGAATATGCGGGATGGGCTGGCGTGGCTCGATTCCGAGTGCCAGAGGCGGCATGCCAATACGTTCGTTGCATCCACGCTGAAGGAACGTACGTTGGTGCTGGACGACATCGCCTGGCCTCGGCGTGCTCGCCCCGAAATGAAGGACGGTGTCACATTCTTCAACAGCTTCCGTGATCTCACCGCCAGCGGTTTCTGGTCGAGCCGCATGGGGGTGAAGGATCTCCAGTACATGGGCAATACTGCGATCGCGGAGTGGAAGGGCTGCCCACCGTCGGCACTGCGTAAACTGGGAGTCTCCTACAGAACGAAATGACATGAAAAACAACCGGCTCGGAATAGGCTTCGTTGGTAGCGGGTTCAATGCACGGTTTCATATCCAGGGCTTCACCGCCATCAGAGACGCTGACGTACTCGGCGTGTGGAGCCCCAACCGGAAGCGCGCGGAAGACACAGCCGCTTTTGCCCGCAACCTAGACGTTGGCGAGGCCAAAGCATTCGGATCCATCGAGGAAATGGTGGCCGATCCGGGCATCGATGCCATATGGCTTTGCGGGCCGAATCAGGCGCGCGTTGAGAACATGGAGGCGATCGTCGACGCGGTCGAGCGCGGACGGGGATCGCTTGTGGGAATCGCGTGCGAGAAACCGCTTGCCCGTAACGTCGCCGAGGCAAAGAAGGTGGCGGCACTTCTCAAACGCTCCGGCCTGATCGGTGGATACATGGAGAATCAGCTCTTTGCTCCACAGGTGGAACTGGGCCGCGCTCTCATCTGGGCTCGTGGTGCCGCGACAACCGGCCGCCCCTATCTGGCGCGTGCAGCTGAAGAACACAGCGGGCCGCACATGCCGTGGTTCTGGAAAGGCTCACTCCAGGGTGGCGGCGTTCTGAACGACATGATGTGTCACTCGGTACTCGTGGTACGCCACCTGCTCACTCGCCCGGGGGAACCTTTGTCATCGGTACGTCCCGTACGCATTACGGGTCACGTCGCCAGCCTCAAGTGGACGCGTCCGGATTACGTGAAGCGCCTCAGCAAGATGATGGGCAGCGACGTGGATTACTCGAAGCAACCATCTGAAGACTTCGCCAGCGTCATGATAGAGTTTGAAACCGACGATGGCCATACGGTGCTGGGTGAAGCGACCACATCCTGGAGTTTCGTCGGCGCGGGCCTTCGACTCTCGGCGGAACTGCTGGGCCCGGAATACTCGATGTCGTGGAATACACTCGACAGCGGGCTACGGCTCTTCTTTAGCCGTGAGGTGAAGGGAAAGGCGGGCGAAGACCTCGTGGAAAAGCAGAACGCGGAGATGGGCCTGATGCCGGTGGTTGCGAGCGAAGCGGCTTTCTACGGGTACGAAGCCGAAGACCGTCACTTCGCGCGCGTATTTCTGGGGAAGGAAGCGCCGTTGCTGACTTTCGACGATGGGGTGGAGATCGTGACGCTGCTAATGGCGGCATACATGAGCGCTGAGCAGGGTGTCACCTTGAACTTCCCGCCCAAAGGGGTCGACAAATTCATCCCTGCTGTGGCAAAGGGGAAATGGAAGCCGTGACAGCATGACAACAACGTTCAGGAGATTCGGCCGCATGTCGCGCTCGTCGGCCGGCATCCTTGGCATCGCCATCGAAGCAGCCTTTTTTCTCGTGCCGGCGCCCCACCGGCTGCAGGGCCAGACGCTTGGAACAATCCGTTTCCCCACATCGGGCAACAGTGAGGCGCAACCGCACTTCATTCGCGGCGTTCTCTTTCTGCACAGCTTCGAGTATGACGCCGCCGCCCGCGCTTTTCGTGAAGCACAGAAAAGTGATCCGGATTTCGCCATGGCGTATTGGGGCGAAGCCATGACATACAACCACCCCGTCTGGAACGAACAGGACCTCAAAGCCGCGCGAGAAGCGCTCGGTCGACTGGGCCCTGCCCCGATGGCCCGCAGCGCCAAGGCGCCTACACCACGTGAGCGCGCCTATCTTCAAGCCGTGGAAGTTCTCTACGGTGATGGACCCAAGCCAAAGCGCGATACCCTGTACTCGGAAGCGATGGCTGAGTTAGCCAGACAATACCCCGATGATCACGACGCCCAGACATTCTACGCGCTATCGCTGATTGGACTCGGTCAGGGCACACGTCACATTCCCACATACGAGCGCGCAGGGGTCATAGCATCCGAAGTGCTCAAGCAAAATCGTGATCACCCGGGCGCCGCACACTACATCATCCATGCCTACGATGATCCACTTCACGCTGCGCTGGGCCTCGAGGCAGCGCGAGCCTACTCGAAGATTGCACCCGACGCAGCGCACGCACAGCACATGACCACGCACATCTTCGTGGCACTGGGAATGTGGGACGATGTCGTCTCGCAAAATGAGATAGCCTCGGGCCACGATCATTCGGCCTGGCGCCCGGGGCATTACACATCCTGGTTGGGTTATGGATACCTGCAACAGGGCCGCTACAGCGATGCGCGCAAGCAGTTGGAGACCGTACGTTCCAACGTGGGCGCTGCTGCAGCGCGCCCCGCGCGCGCGTCTCTGATCAGCATGCGCGCGCACTACATCGTAAACACTCAAAGGTGGGACGATCCCGTCCTGAAGTGGGAGGTCGACACCACCGGAATCCACGGCATGCAGCTCGTTGACGCGTTTGTAAGGGGTATGGCCGCGCTGAGCAAGGGCGATCGTTCCGCCGCCGAAGGGCATCTGGCTCGAATTGCAGGTGCAAGCCGGAAGGCTTCGCCCGAAGATGATGATTATCCGGTAATCCTCGAGAAACAGCTGCGAGCTTTGGTTAGACTCGCCGAAGGCAGTCGTGACGAGGCCGTTGCGTTGCTGCGCGAAGCGACGAAGCTGGAAGATGCGATGCCGTTGGAGTTCGGCCCGCCGGCCATAGCCAAGCCAACGCATGAGCTGCTCGGCGAGACCCTGATGAAGCTTGGGCGTCCGGCCGAGGCAGCCCGCGAGTTCGAGCGCGCACTCGAACTGACGCCGAAACGCGCCATCGCGCTATTGGGACTTGCTCGCGCGGCGGTCGCAACCGGGGACCGAGCGACCGCGGCCCGGACCTACTCGGAGCTGCTAGGAATCTGGCATCGGGCTGACGCAGATCTTCCTGCGCTTTCGGAGGCAGTGCGGATGTCAGCGTCGTCCCGCTGAGCGCCTATCACGTGAGTCACGTGATCGCTGACGAGCGTGCTGGGAGGAGAACCCAGTGAAAGCTCCGTCTATTTTTCTGCTGCTCGCGTGGTGTTTACTGGTCGAACCGGATAGCGCGGTAGCCCAGACGGACCGGAAAACACGTAACGTTGTGCTGATCGTCACCGATGGCCTGCGCTGGCAGGAAGTCTTCGGTGGCGCTGATTCCTCGCTGATGAACCGGGAACACGGCGGCGTTGTAGACACAACGGCATTGCGTGAAAGATTCTGGCGCCGTACCGCCGACGCGCGGCGTTCCATTCTTCTTCCGTTTTTCTGGAACGTGATCGCGACAAAAGGACAGGTCTACGGCAATCCCGCAAAAGCGAGCATCGCACGAGTCTCGAATGGCCTGAAGTTCTCGTACCCGGGCTACAACGAGCTCCTGACTGGATTTGTCGACGCCCGCATAACCAGCAACGAATTCGGCCCCAATCCCAACGTCACCGTATTCGAGTGGCTGGGCCGCCGTCCTGGTTTCAGAGGCAAGGTTGCGGCCTTCGGAACCTGGGACGCGTTCCGCGACATCTTCAACGACAAGCGCAGCGGCATCTTCATGCGCGTGGCCTGGGAGCAACCCATCACAGGCCCGCTTACGGGCTCGCAGGCCATGCTGGACAAGCTCTACCGCACGACTACGAGGCTGTGGGATGACGTCGTGTACGACTCCTTCATGCACGAGGCCTTGATGGATCACGTGCGCCGACATCGTCCACGGGTGCTGTTCGTCGGTTACGGCGAGACGGATATCTGGTCTCACGATGGACGCTACGACTTGCTGCTTGGCGCTGCTCACCAGGTTGACGACTTTGTTTCGGATCTCTGGAGTACGATGCAGCAGATGCCGGAGTACCGCGGAAAAACGACGTTCATCATCACCACCGATCATGGTCGCGGGGACGGCCTTGCGAAGTGGAGGAATCACGGTCGAGACGTGGAGGGCGCTGAAGACATCTGGATCGCCGTACTCGGCCCAGATACTCCTGCTCTCGGTGAGGTTAGGAATGCGACGCCAGTGACTCAGGGTCAGATCGCCGCAACCCTGGCGGCGCTGCTGGGAGAGAACTACGGGATGCACGTTCGCGCAGCTGCTCAGCCGATCTCTACCGCCTTGAGCGCGAAACCCTGAACAGCAGCCTTCGGCTCATACCGTGATGGTACGTCTCTACGATGTTTCGCAAGGAATCAGAGACGGTGGGCTCGCGTACCCCGGCGATCCACCCATCCGGATAACAGAGCACGAGTCTATCGCGGCCGGCTCGTCCGCCAACGTTTCAGCACTCAGTTTCGGCTCACATACAGGCACACACGTCGACGCTCCTTTGCACTTTATCGATGGAGGTGCGCCCGTCGACGCGATTCCACTCGGTCATCTAATCGGGCCCGCGATTCTGGTGAGGTTCGAGGACAGTCTACGCGTCATCCGCAAGAGAGATCTCGAGCACAAAGACCTTCGAGGGCACCCGCGCGTCCTCCTGGCGACGCGCAATTCCGCTTTGCTACGCCAGCGTGAATTTCAGACGGATTACACTTATCTGTCCCCGGATGGTGCGGAATATCTTGCCAGTATCGGTGTCGTGCTTGTGGGCATCGACTATCTCTCCGTCGAACAGTTTCACTCTGGACATCACCGAACTCACCTGACGCTCCTGGAGCGCGGCATAGTGATAGTGGAAGGGCTCGATCTGTCGCAGCCTATGCCCGGCGAGTATGAGCTGATGTGCCTGCCTCTGAAGCTAGTCGGGCGCGACGGCGCACCGGCGCGCGCGGTGTTGCGAGGGTAGCGGATGCGACTCGCAATGATCGGACTGGGCCGCATGGGTGGCAACATGACGGAACGGCTGCTCCGCGGCGCTCATGAGCTTGTGGTATACGACCGGGATCCTGACGCGGCCATTCGTCTCGAGACGCTCGGAGCCACTGCCGCGACCTCTCTGTCCGACGTGGCCTCGCGACTCGGCGCGCCGCGCATAGTCTGGATCATGGTCCCCGCTGGTGATCCCGTCGAGCATACCGTTTCGGAGTTGACCCGTGTGCTCGGAAAGGGCGACATCATCATAGACGGAGGCAACTCCAACTTCCGCGACACCATGAGGCGCAGCGCTGGACTGCTCGAACATGGCATCGATTTGGTGGATTGCGGTACGAGCGGTGGAATCTGGGGACTCGAGAACGGGTACTGCTTGATGGCCGGGGGAGCCGATGGAGCTATCGCGCGCTGCGAGCCGCTCTTCCGGACGCTGGCACCCGCTGACGGCTATGCGCATGTCGGTCCGTCCGGCGCGGGACATTTTGTCAAGATGATTCACAACGGTATCGAATATGGACTCCTTCAGGCGTATGGCGAAGGTTATGAGATGCTCCGGTCGAACCCCCATTTCGACCTTGACCTACCACAGGTCTCCGCCCTCTGGAATCACGGAAGCGTAGTGCGGTCATGGCTCAACGAGCTTGCTGCATCCTCCTTTGCGGAGAATGCCACACTCGACGGCATCAGCGGTTATGTGGAGGACTCCGGCGAGGGACGATGGACGGTGCAGGAAGCCATCGCCATGAACGTTCCGGCGCCAGTAATCACATTGTCACTCCTCATGAGATTCCGTTCTCGGCAGAACGATTCGTTCTCCGCCAAGGTGATCGCCGCTCTCAGGAACCAATTCGGCGGGCACGTCGTGAAGAAGGAATGAAACAGGACGGCGTGCGCCATGCAGTGCGCGCCACCAGAGATGAGCCGCGGGCACAGGCGCGCCGTGCCGATCCGTGCACCCTTGTCATTCTGGGCGCGGGTGGAGACCTGATGCGACGCAAGCTCTTGCCAGCGCTCTATAGCCTTGCCGCCAATAATCTGCTTCCAGACGACTTTACGCTGCTGGGAGCCGCGCGGGCGCCGCTGACCGACGAGGAGTTCCGGACTTCGCTACTGGATGCGCTCGGCGAGTCGGAGGAGATTACGGCGGTGGATGACGCCGCATGGCGGAAACTCTCTCGCGTGGTGTTTTACGTATCGGGTGACCTCACTGAGGACGATACCTATGTCCGACTCTCGGCACGGCTGAGTGAAATAGAAAGACCGCTTCCGGCTTCGACGCCGATAAACGATGCGAACCGTATGATCTATCTCGCATTGCCACCGAGCGTCTTTCCCACGGTTGTTCGGAAGCTTTCTTCGAGTGGCGTCGCTCCGCGCGCCATGGGTCCCGACTCACATCCATGGACGCGCATCGTAGTCGAGAAGCCATTTGGGCGCGACCTCGCCAGTGCCAGGCTCCTGAACCGCGCATTGCTGGAGCTCTTCGACGAGTCGCAGATATTCCGGATCGATCACTACCTCGGCAAGGAAACGGTTCAGAACATTCTCGTTTTCAGATTCGCGAATTCAATTTTCGAGGCCCTCTGGAATCGCAACCACATTGCGCACGTTCAGATCACGGCTGCCGAGAAGATCGGAGTCGGCGCGCGCGCGCAGTTCTACGAGGAGGCTGGTGTATTTCGCGACATGTTTCAGAACCACTTGCTGCAGCTCCTTGCCCTTACCGCGATGGAGCCGCCGGCTCGAGCGGATGCCGGATCCATACGAGATGAAAAGGTAAAAGTCCTGCGATCGCTCGTGGCACCCTCCCTTGCGGGGGATTCTGTTCAAGCCACCGCCGCCCAATACGCCGCGGGACGGATCGACGGCGCGGATGTGCCGGGTTACCGGCAGGAGTCGGGTGTCGCTTCAGGTTCATTGTCGCCGACATTTGCAGCAGCTCGGTTCCTCATCGACAACGCCCGGTGGAAGGGTGTGCCGTTCTACTTGAGGTCCGGCAAACGGATGGCCCGTCGCGTCACCGAAATTGCCATCCAGTTTCGCGATCCGCACATGGCAATGTTCGGCAGTTACATGCGCGGGCCCAGATCCCCCAACGTGCTCGTACTTCGAATACAGCCTGACGAGGGGATCGGTCTTTCGATAGAGCTGAAATGCCCCGGACCGGCACTCGCTCTCACTCCGGAAGTCGAGGTCGGGATAGTATCCATGGACTTCGATTACTCAGAGGTGTTCGGTAGTACTAGTTTTCTGGCGTACGAAACGTTGCTACTGGACGTGATGCTGGGCGACGCGACCTTGTTCACGCGCAGCGATGAAGTTGAGGTGGCGTGGGGAATCGTCGATCCACTCATCAGGCATTGGGATCGCCACCTAGGTGCACGCATCCCACTCTACGAGGCAGGAAGCTGGGGGCCTCCCGAAGCTCACGAGCTGATCGCGCTCGATGGTTTTGTTTGGCGAGAAGATTTCCCAGGCCCGGGCACACACGCAGTGCTGCCGCGGCAACCGACCTCACGGCCTTGAGCCTGCGCAACTCATGTTGCTAGCTCGGAGCATGATCCTCCGCGCTTCGCGCAGCCGTTTCCTGGCTGAGCAGTTTCGACGGCGTGCATTCGCTCGCCGCGCGGTGCGCCGGTTCATGCCGGGCGAAGATGTTTCCGCGGCCCTCGAAGCCTCCGTCGAATTCACCAAGCTTGGTATCGGCACAGTGCTCACCAACCTTGGCGAGCGAGTCACAACCAGGGCCGAGGCTACAGGAGTCCGGGATCACTACCTTGGCGTCCTGAATGCAGTGCGGGAACGTGGCCTTCCGGCGCAGATCTCGGTCAAGCTCACGCACCTGGGCCTGAACGTCGACCAAACGCATTGCGCCGACCACGTGTTGGCGCTCGCCGAACACGCTTCGGTCGACGGGTCTACGGTGTGGCTCGACATGGAAGAATCGCAGTACACCGATGCTACCCTCACCATCTTTCGGCAGGTCCGGGAGAGACACTCCAACATCGGAGTATGCTTGCAGGCCTATCTCCGGCGCACGGCAGCCGATCTGGCCGCACTGATGCCGCTGGACCCAGCTATTCGCCTGGTGAAAGGCGCGTACAACGAGCCTCGTGAGATTGCCTTTAGCGAGAAACGAGATGTCGACGAGAACTTTTTCTCGATCGCGACGCAGCTACTCTCGCTCGCTGGTGATCGGCAGGTAGTACCGGTGTTCGGAACTCACGATATGGGCCTGATAGGCCGCATACGCCACCACGCCGGCACTGCCGGGATACCCAGGAGCAATTACGAATTCCACATGCTCTATGGCATCCGTTCAAACGAACAGAGATCGCTCGCGTTGGACGGTTGCACAGTCAGCGTACTGATCAGTTACGGCACCGCATGGTTCCCCTGGTACATGCGCCGGCTGGCCGAGCGCCCGGCCAATGTTTGGTTCGTGGTCAGGAATTTGTTCTAGGGAAATCGGGAATCGGGAATCGGGAATCGGGAATCGGGAATCGGGAATCGGATCCCGACTCCCGACTCCCGACTCCCGACTCCCGACTCCCGACTCCCTAGAAGGTATACTGCGTGCGCGCGATCACTAGTCTGCCGATCGTGGGTGCGCCCACGAACTCCCGGTGTCTCTCGTCAAATATGTTCTGGGCGTTCACGGCAAGCATCAACCCGCGGGCAAACGGGAGACGATACGCAACGTTAATGTCGGCCAGCGTGTACGACTCCACACGGCCTATGTAAACGCCGGAGTTCATCGGGAAATCGTCAACGTAGCGACCGCGTATCTCGCCCGATAACCCGCTCGTCTGGTTGCGGTATCGAAGGGCCAGCGAACCCTTGCTGCCAGGCGCATTGAGAGCAAGATCGGAGTTGCCGCCGATTTCGCTCCTGGGGAAGAAGTCCTTACTGACGAATGAGACAGTAGCGGCGACAGACACCACATCTGTCATGAGCGCCTCGACAGCCAGATCAGCACCCCATAGATCCAGATCGCCGAAGTTCCGATACGTGAGAAAGAGATCGGGGCTGTTGGTGAGAGGATTGTCTGGTGTCGCAGTTGCAAGCGGAACAGGTCCAACAGCCTGGGCCATCGCTGTGGCCTCGGCTGTAGCGCGCGCCTGCGCCTGCGCCGGCGGCATACCGGCCGCGATGTACGCCTGCGTGAGCCTGGTCGCCATGTAGGTGCCGAAAGATGTTGGGTCGACAAACACGCTCGGTGTCTCAACGATCAACGGGCCCACGAAATCAGTCTTCTTCTCGTAGTACACGTCGGCAGCGAGCAGTACGCGCTTCCCCAGCAATCCTTTGTAGCCACCCTCGATCGTGCTGCTGATCGTGGGCCGCAATTGGTCGACGTCGACCACGTCCGCCACTGTTGCGCTTGTGAACGGCGGCCCAGTTCCGCTGGTGTTCAGCTTACGCAGCACCGTCTGAACCTGAGCCGGCGTTGGAGCAGGAATTTGCGAGATATTGATATTTCGGGCGGCAAGCAGACGTACGATCGGTACCCAGAGTCCCGTGATGTCGCTGGCAAGAAAAGCTGTCTGGTCGGCAGCGAAGGGTGAGCGCACACAGAGTCCGCCGGCGCAATCGCGGCGGAAACGCAGTCCGCCTTCTGGAACCCCTACCGTGCGAATGAAATAGGGCAGCTGCGCGTTGAGGCGCTGCACCTGAAGATCGAGGAACAGATTGTTGCTGGTTGGAGTGCTGAACGCGCGGTTGTACGTAAGCCTGAAGTTCTGGTCCTCTACCGGCTTGAAGACGAGCGCCGCGCGCGGCGAGAAAACAGGATCCTCCAGTCGGCTATGGTTATCCACCCGCGCGGCGGCTATGAAATTAAACTTCGGCGACAGCCTTGTCTCCGTGTGCACGTAGCCGCCAATCTCCGTGATCTTGTCGTCGTCCTCGTTCCGCCCGTTAATCGTGCCATCCGTCCGCGGATCGGTATGTTGCACGTCCAGTCCGTAAATGAAATCGAACCGGTCGGCGAAGCCCATCCCGTGCTGAAGCTGTCCGACGTAGAGACGCGACTTGTCGACGATCCTCTGGCCGGTGCGGAGAAGGAAGGTTGAGTCGGTATTGCTCTGGTTCAGGAAGACCTGGCCAAAGAGACGCTTATGCCGAGCGCGGCCCTGATAGTACGTATAGTCCCAGTCCCTCGCCTGCGCGGCGCCGATTCCGGTAAGCTCGATCGCGTTGCCGGCAGATGCCCGGCCGACGCCAAATATCACGTCGGTGTTCGTCCCGGGACGCCAGTCTGCCCGTGCCTCGCCCGTCCAGCGCTCGACCTTGAAGTCACGCTTGTTCACACCGATGCCGGGAAGCGTATCCGGCTCCGCAGGGTCGTCAAACTCCCAGTCGTCACCCTGCATGTATTGGCCGGAAATCTTGTAACCAAAGGTCTCACCGACCACACCCGCATGCCGTCCCGAGCCAAGGAAGACAGAGCGCTCTCCGCCACCCACGCTCAGAGTAGTGCCCCTCGACGTGAACGGTGAACGCGAGATGATATGTAGAACACCGTTCGCACTGTTCGGGCCGTAAAGCGCGGCGCCCGGGCCAAGCACGATCTCGATCTTCTCAATGTCCTCATTCGTTACGGGAATCAGAAACGGCGTGTTGACGCGGAGCGACGGTACGGATGTGTATCTGTTGTCCGTCATCGTCAGTAGCGCACCAGAGAAAACATTGCTGAATCCGCGCGCCACCGTGCTACTCTGCATGAGACCGGTCGTCGCGACATCCACCCCGGGCTCACCACGAACGTGCTCCACCGGAGTGAGCACCGGACGATCCTCGATTCGTTCGGTTGGAACCACTGAAACCGACGCAGGCGCATCCAGCGCTTTTTCGGTGGTTCTCGACACTGTGACGACTTGTGGATTGAGCAGCGCGGCGGTGCTGGTCATGGTAGCCGAAGCGACCGTGACTTCGCTCGCGCTCACACGAATACCTGGCAGACGCTGTTGCTGGTACCCGATTCGGGAAATCACAACTGTGTAAACGCCGGGCTCCAGATTGACGAGCCGATACTCTCCGTCATCTCCCGAAAGTGTGGCCGCCGCGACACCGCCGAGCGCTCCGAACGCCTCCACCCGAGCCGCTGGAACGCCCGCGCCAGTCTCGTCGGTTACCTTGCCGCTGATGACGCCAGTCTGAGCGCTCGCAGCCGAGGCCGCGAAGATACCAAGCAGTGCGGTTAACAGAAGTCTGATCCGCATGATCATTACGCACCTCGTTGATGAAGGTCTGAAGCCTTTATTTGCGTTCACAGTTCGCTTTGCGACATACGTAATTGTACGTAGTCATGGTCGTGAAGAGCGGGTGTGGGGTGTCGGGTGTGGGGTGTCGGGTCTGAGATTTGGTCTGTTTCCTGTTAGCTGTTCCCTGTGAGCTGTTCGCTGGTTCAAAGGCTCCATCCAGCACGATAGACTGGACGCAAATACTCGTCAGGTATTTGTGCGTTCGTGATCTGGCCCGTGGCGGGGTTGAGTTCGAGGGTTCGCCCAACGCGTACTGCCAAGTTACCCAACAGTATCATCTCGGTGAGCGGACCAGCGTGGTCCACGAAATTCGATCCCGCCTTTGCGCCTCCTTTACAGGCGTCCACCCATTCGGAATAGACACCTTTGGTGCGGGCGAACGTCTGCTTCGGCGGAGTCGCCTTGAGCTCCATGTTCTGCTTCTCGTCTGAAGTTCGTGGATTATCGCCGTAGGTGCCCGCTACCAGAGTACCCTTGTCGCCGACCCACAGCTGGCCGCTATCCTCGAACGGCCAGAGAGACTCGATAGGCCAGTCCGCCGGCCGGGAGGGCGTGATGCTTCCGTCTCGCCAAACAAGTTTGACTGGTGGTCGACTCCCACGTGCGGGAAACTCGAACTCGATTCGCGAGGCTCTCGGCGCAGTCTCCGGATTCAGTTGCGTGCTTTCCGGGATTATGCGCGAAGGGTAGCGAAGGTCGAGCACCCAGAATGCGGCATCCATTATGTGGCACGCCATGTCGCCGAGCGCACCCGTCCCGAAGTCCCACCAGCCGCGCCAGTTGAAAGGAGAATAACCCGGATGATAGGGTCGCGCCGCTGCAGGTCCGAGCCACAAATCCCAGTCGAGCGTGGGCGGTACGTGATGCATGTCGGTTGGCCGGTTGACTCCCTGAGGCCAGATTGGACGATTCGTCCAGAATTGCACTTCGCTAACCGTACCGATGACCCCAGCCTCCACCCATTCCCGGATCTGGCGTGTACCCTCGTTCGCGTGACCCTGGTTCCCCATCTGCGTCGCGCCTTTCGAGCGCTTGGCCTGGTCCACGAGCGCACGCACCTCGCTCACGGTCCGCGCGAGCGGTTTCTGACAGTAGACGTGCTTACCCATCTTGAGCGCCATCATCGCGGCCACGGCATGAGTGTGGTCCGGCGTCGAGACCGTTACCGCGTCTATGTTCTTTCCGTCTTTCTCGAGCAGCTCGCGAAAATCGCGAAAGCGTTTCGCGCGTGGGTACGTTCCAAAGGCGTTCTGCGCCATGCGCCAGTCCACGTCACAAAGGGCGTAGATGTTCTCGCCGGCAACGCCGGTTACATCGTTACGGCCCATGCCGCCGACTCCGATGCAAGCGATGTCAAGCGTGTCACTCGGCGCCCGATATCCGCGTCCCAGCACGTGTCGTGGAACGATCGTGAATGCGAGTCCAGCCATCGCGACTTCGCTCACAAAGCTCCTGCGCGACACAGGATCGGCCTTAACCCCTCCTCGGGCTCCAGCGTGCACGCGATACTCCTCTATTTGGCTGCCGCGATGGCGGTTTCGCCTGCCGCCCTAGAGGGCTCGCGAGGGCGAAACAGCACAGCGAACACTACTAGGATCACGGCCGCACCCGCAGCAGGGACCAGCCAGATCGCACGCCAGTCGTGTGTCACTACTCCGGTGATACCGGTCGCACTGTACGCTTCCACCACCGCACCTGACACGAGCGCCCCTATGAACAGCCCCACACCCTGCGTGACGAACGCTATGAAACCCTGCGCCGCAGCGCGAATCTTCACGGACGCCTGTTGATCCACGAATATCTGGCCGGTCACGAAGAAAAAGTCGTAGCAGATGCCATGAAGGAGGATACCCAGGTAGAGCATCCAGGCGAGCGGACCCGCGTCCCCGTAGGCGAAGAGCGTATATCGCATTGCCCATGCGAGCATTCCAATGAGCAATAGCTTCTTCACGCCAAGCCGAATCAGAAACCATGGCATGAGAATCATGAAGCCGATCTCGGACATCTGCCCCAGCGTCATCTTCGTCGCAGGCTCCGCCATTCCAATTTCGTTCAAAAATGGGTTCGTAAAGGCGTAGTAGAACTGGAGCGGTATACAGAGCAGGAAGGACCCTACCACGAAGGTGGCGAAAGACCTGTCCTTGAGAAGCGACAGCGCATCCAGCCCCAGGACATCGCGCACGGCGAGCGGCTTCCCGGCGGCGTGTGGCGGCGTGTGCGGAAGTAGAAGCGAGTAGGCGCCCAGCGCGAACGATGCTCCCGCCGCAATGCGCATTGGAATCGCTGAAGCTTCCAGGCCCAAGCGGCCAACGATCAAACCGGCGACGATCCACCCGATGGTTCCAAGCACACGGATACGCGGAAACTCACGCGCGGAATCCTGGACATTGTCGAACGATATTGAGTTGGTGAGGGCCAGAGTCGGCATGTAGCAGAGGGCGTACGCGATGAGCACGGGGTAGAGCGCCCCGAACGACGTAAGCGTCGAGGCATAGTAGAGTAGCAAGCCTCCGATGACATGAAGGGCGGCAAGAATCTTCTCGGTGGAGAAGAATCGATCCGCGATCATACCTACGAAAAACGGCGAGATCATCGCCGCGATTGCCGTGCTGCCGAAGACGAGTCCAACCTGCGTCCCGTCGAACTTGAGCGTCGTCCCCAGGTAGGTGCCCAAGGTCACGAACCAGGCGCCCCATATGAAATACTGGAGAAACATCATGACTGAGAGCTTCGTGCGGTTGCTCATCACTAAAGCTCTCGAATCATGATGTTGCGATAGGCCACCCAATCCCCGTGATCCTGCAGGGCTATGTGGCCCTTGGGCTCTCGGCCGTATCTCGGTGTCTCGCTGAACTTTGTCTTGCGGACACGATCCTCCCAGTCGGGGCTGCCGAGTTCGTATTCAACTACCTTTGTCCCGTTGAGCCAGTGCTCGACGTGGTTACCATCCACCACTAGGCGTGCCTCGTTCCATTCGCCCGCGGGCCGTACTACACCGCGGGGTGCAGGATAAATAGCATACGCGGCTCCAGCGGATGTCTCAGGTCGCTTACCGTCGGCATGTTTGGCGTCGTCCAGAACCTGCATCTCCGGGCCGCTCTTGTGGACGCCGTCTTCGGCCTCGGTTACGCGAAAGAAGATCCCGCTGTTGCCGCCTGGCGCAACCTTCCATTCGAGCTTGAGCTCGAAATCGTCGAACTGCTCGGTGGTAATGATGTCGCCCCCTTGCGCTACCCGTGTCAACGCGCCGTCGACGACCTTCCAGCCGGCGGGCAAGGAGTCCGATCGGAAGCCTCGCCATTGGCGAGTCGTCTGGCCATCGAATAGCGGCCGCCATTCACTCATTCGATTTTCCCGCGTAACAACTCCAGAATCAGCAGAAGCAGAGCCCACTTGCTGCGTGCTGCTGCACGAAGCAGTCGCTATCGCGATTCCACTCGCGACGATAGACGCTGCGATCCGAATGCCCGGATGATGACCCATATATCGTCTCCGGCGATTAAGAGCTGGCGAGGTCATGGAACGGAGATGAATCCGCGCCGTGGTTGAGGCTCGGAGCAGGGGCCAACATACGAAAGCGGTCCTGCGATGGGAAGACAAGCGAAATCGCCGCTGCCTTGCAGGTGTCTCGGCGTACGCCGGATCAGATCGGTTGAGAGTACGTCAACAGAACCGACCCTATTTCATTGGGATTGTTGTGCGTGAGGGTTGCCCAGTCGGACGAAAAGGCGTCCGCATGTTCGCGATGCTCCTTGCAGCTCGTTGGCCCCATGAAGTTGCCCACGAGGTGCACTACAATTGCTGACGGAACACCCGCAATTCAGAATCGGTCGGGTAACGAGCTCATGTCCATCGTGAGACGTTGGGCGGCTCGGATCGCCGCCCCTGACAAAGAAATCACTGGATTGCGCTATGGACCACCTATCATATATACTAGTTGATCTTTATAATGATATAGTTTCGAAACAGCCTCACCCTGCCTAAATTGCGCGGTTCTGACAAAGGTCTCATAGCCCGACACAGGGAACTGAGTGATCTCCGAGCCATGCATGCCAAATCGGGGTTTAACTTGGTACTTGTACATGGTAAGAGACGCGTGGGGAAGACCAGGCTTCTTTCCCACGTCTGGCCGCACGACCAGGTGTTTTACTTCGCAGCCGCCGATGCGACCGGGACGATTAACCGTCGGGAGCTAATTCTCGCCGCCAATCGCCGTTTCGAGCTCGAGCTCGATCCTGCGGACTTCCACTCCTGGGAGGCAGTTTTTCGTGCTCTGCTCGAATTCGGCTCACCGGCACCCATCGCGATTGTTCTGGACGAATTCCATCACGTCGTTGCCGCCGACGCTGGCGTCACAGAGCAGCTCGAGGCCGCGCTGAGGGTAAGACGAACTAGGCGTTCTTCCGCTCTCGTCCTTTGCGGATCAGCCGATCAGACCATGTCGGGTCTCCAGGCCGCGGATTCGCCGCTACGCAGCCGCTTTGATACCGTTCTCGAGCTACAACCTTTCGATTACCGTGACGCGGCAGAGTTCACGCCAACGGCGAGCTTGCGCGAGTGTGCATACATGTACGGCATCTTCGGCGGAATGCCGGGCTACCTCAGCGCCATCGATCCGGAACGACGTCTCGCGGATAACGTGGCCGCAGAAATGCTCGCGTCCGAAGGCAAGGTACGCGTTCAGATCGAAACCGGGATCGACCAGGAGCGCGGGCTGCGGCATCAACATGAGTACAAGGCCATCCTCCGGGCTATCGGAGCCGGAAGCAGAATGGCCAGCGAGATCGCAGAAAACGCGGGCACAGAGCCTGGCACTTCCACCAAGGTCATGCTTGAAAAACTTGCCCGACTGGGCTACGTCACGAGCGAACGAAGCTTCGGGGCGAAACACACCCATGCGTTTGAGTACCATCTGGCGGACCCGGCCCACAGGTTTCACTACGAGCTCGTTGAACCCTTCCGCTCCGAGCTCACGATCCATGAACCCATCACGGTATGGCTGGATCGCATTGCAGCCCGTGTTCCGGCTTACATGAGACGGGTTTTCGAGTTGATGGTCCGGCAGGCCTACCAGCGCCACCACTTACGGCTGCGGCTTCCACCGGTAGTAGAATGGGGTCGATGGGTTGGCTCATCCGGCAGTCAGAGGGGTGGAAGCCGCGATCCTCAAAGGAGCTCCCATGAGATCGGCATCGTGGCCAGGCTCCAGGACGGTCGCATGCTCACGGGCGCCGCAGTGTGGGGGAAGTTGACACCGGAGGCTCATGCACGGCATCTGAGCTCCCTGCGCGCCCTCGCGACCACAGGCTACGAGTGGGCGCGCGAGGCGCTGGATACCAAAGCCCTGTTGCTCTACGCTGCCAGCGATTCAGTTCCGGCCGACTTCGGTGAAAGCACTGCTGCCGGCCGTACAATCATCGCCTGGACACTCGAAGACCTCTATCACGGACGCGAAGCGCGACTGCTCGCACGTCCCTACCAGGCGATGCCGTAGTCCTCGCCGTGGTGGCTCGATGCCCCCCACATGGTGCCGTGCTTCCTGTCGAACATTATCGCGTTGATAGGCCCCGATGTGCGCTCCTCGAACTCCAGTTCGTAGCCCATCTTCCGAAGCTCGACCCGGACCGAATCGGGTGTGGACGACGACAGCAACATGCGGCCCGGCCGAGCTTCGTGCGCACCGAAGGAGGATCGCATCTGGTAACTGTTGATGTTTGCGGCTTCGGCCGACTGTTGCGGAGTCATCCCAAACTCCACGATGTTGAGAAAGAACTGCAGGAGATTCTGATCCTGCGAGTCACCACCCTGCACCGCGAAGGACAGGAACGGTAGTCCGTCCTTGAGCGCGATTGTTGGCGTGAGCGTCACTCGGGGACGCTTCCCAGGTTCTATCACGTTGTATGGACCATCCTTCACGTCCGTGACGAAACTCTGGGCACGCTGGCTCAAACCGATGCCTGTGCGCCCGGCTATCACCGCGGGGACCCAACCCCCACTCGGCGTTATCGATACCACCCACCCTTCCTTGTCGGCGGTTTCGATGGAAGTAGTACCAGCATAGAACTGCCTCTTGAAGTCGGAATCCGAGAGGGTCGCATCACTCTGCGGGATGGGCCGGTCTTGTTCGCCGCTCTTCTTGAGCGTGTCGGGTGCCGGGATCACTGTCCATCTTGCCAAGATGTCCTTGAAAGGGTTCGTGCCGCCTTGAAAGGCGTACGGATCGCCTGGCTTGATCTCGGGATTGTTGCGCGACCAGTCGATCTCCTTCCCGCGCGACTGGGCATACTCCTTGGACAACAGCCCTTTCACCGGCTCCTCAGGGGCAAAATAAGGATCGCCGTAATAAAAATCCCTGTCTGCGAAGGCGAGGTTCATCACCTGATACAGCGCATGGATGTACTTTGGCGAATTGTACTTCATCTCCTTCACATCCATGCCCTCGATCATGTTGAGCGCCTGAAGCATTGCCGGCCCCTGCTGCCACATTGGGAGTTTGTATACCGTTATGCCCTTGTACGTGGTGCTGAGGGGTTCCTCGATTCGCACCTTCCATTCGCTCAGGTTCTGGACAGTGATGAGCCCTCCTTCTTCCTGGACGCCGCGCGCCAGTTCGCGCGCAATGTCACCCCTGTAGAAACGATCGTTGGCAGCATATATCGCCTCTTTCCGGCTCTTTCCCTTTCGCAGCGCCTGGCGCTCCGCGTCCACGAGCTTTCGAAGAGTCGCCGCCAGAATTTTCTGGACGAACATCTCGCCAGCGTACGCCGCTTCTCGCTCTTCGCCTTTATGCGGTAGATATACGAGTTGTGAGTATTTCCACTGCTTTATCAACTCCTTATTCCGTTCAATTGAGTTCGCTGCCTGCGCTTCTATGGGATAGCCATCAGCCATCTGGATCGCGGGAGCGAGCACATCCTCGAGCGACATCGTGCCATACTCGGCGAGCATCGTCATGAGTCCGCCTGGCGTTCCGGGCGTTACAGCCGCGAGCGGACCATACTCCGGCGGATAACGATGTCCCTTGCTGCGGTAGAACTCGGCCGTCGCACCCGTCGGCGCCACACCGAGCGCGTTGATGCCGATCACCTTCCTGAGCTTTGGATGATAGAGAAGCGCCTGGGTCTCGCCGCCCCAGGACAGGACGTCCCACATGGTCGCGACCGCTCCAAGCATTGCGCACGCAGCATCCACCGCATTCCCGCCTTTCTGAAACATCATGGCCCCGGCAGTGGCGCCTAACGGCTTACCAGTTATGGCGATCCAGTGTCTGGCGTGCAGGGGCGGCTTTGCTGTGCGCTGCGCGGAAAGTGGCAGCGCGCTGAGCGATACCATTGTCACCGCAAGCGCGCCACATAGCTGATGTGTGTGCATGGAGTCGGGAGTCGGGAGTCGGGAGTCGGGAGTCGGGAGTCGGGAGTCGGGAGTCGGGAGTCGGGAAGAGCTTTGAAAGGAATATAAGGAGAAAGAGAATAGGGAATAGGAACCATCCCTATTCCCTATCCCTATCCCGACTCCCGACTCCCGACTCCCGACTCCCGACTCCCGACACCCGACACCCGACACCCGACACCCGACACCCGAGCTACTCGATCTTGAACTCCTCCGATTCGACCACTGACCCATTCAGAAGGACCTCGAGCTTGTATTTCCCTTTTGGCAGTCCGCCCGGCTTGCTGATGTGAAATTCCGTCACGGACGGCCCGGTTGGGGATACTGTTTGGCTGGTCTCCTCGACAACTTGACCGTCTTCGAAGGTCCACCGGGCTTTTAGCTCGGCGTTGGAGGCCGAGCCTGTCGTGGCGACGGACGCATAGACTACATCGCCTGGATCAAAGTCGTCAGTCTTGTCGACGACGCGCTTATCAGCGTCGACACCTTTGCCGAGTTCTACCTCGGTGACGGCCAGATTGGCCACCGTCGCCACAGCTCCGGCGTCTCTCTCCTCAGTCTTATCCGTCTTGCCGCAAGCCGCTGCAGCAACAAGCAAGCACAGGGCGAGCGCGCTAGCGCGCCCAGTTAGCGTGTAGTGCGACATTCCATGTCCTCCATCGAGCGTGACAGGTTACGGTAGCGTGAGCGTCTGACCCGGATATATGAGATCGGGGTCTTTGATGATATTCCTGTTCGCTTCATAGATCTTGTGCCACTGCTGCGCATCTCCATACTCGTGCTTGGCGATCTTCGACAGGCTGTCGCCGGCCTTCACGGTGTACGTCCGCTTGGAGATGACATCCGCAAGCGGTCCCTGCCCAGCCGGTCCGGCTGTCGTATCTCGCGCGGGTGCGGTAGACGAGCTGCCGCCCTGCACGTTCGAGAAATCGGCTGGACGCTTGTTCTTGTCGTCATCAGTGCCGAAAATCTTGTCCAGAAGTCCCATGATTCACCTCGTATTACTGGTCGTGGCCGTCTGTGCTGCCAGTGTGGCCATACAACGCTGCTTCTAAGTGCATGATTCGTTCCTCTTTTGCCTGGCGCTCAGCGTGACGTGCGTCTCCCGCCCCGAATCCCGCGGCCTTTCCCCTTTTCACGCCCACGCTGCTCCGTCTGAGCTGCGTGGCGTTCCGCTTTAACCTTGGAGCGGGCCCGGTCTTCGGCCTTTTTCGAGCGGATCGCCGCGATTCGCTCGGCGAGCGGGACTTCGAGACTCACCTCGGGCCGAGCGCGATAGTTGAAGTCCGGCACGATCACCCGCGGTAGCCGCTTGCCAATTGCACGCTCGATCTGACGAAGGTCCGGCTCCTCCTCTGGCGACACGAAGGTGAACGCATCGCCGGTCAATTCTGCCCGTGCCGTGCGACCGACGCGATGGATGTAGTCGTCCGCAACCGCCGGCACGTCGAAGTTCACGACATGCCCGAGCGCCTCCACATCTATCCCCCGGGCTGCGATGTTCGTCGCGACAAGGACACGGTACTTTCCGCTCTTGAACCCCGCGAGTGCCTCGGTCCGCTGCGGCTGAGATCGGTTGCCGTGAATGCGTTCCGCATTCACTCCGTGGCGAACCAGAAATTTCGCTAGGCGATCAGCACGGTGTTTCGTCCGAGTAAAGACCAGGACGTCCTGCATCTCGCCTCGTTCGAGCAGAGCGACCAGAAGCGAGGACTTGAGCTCTTGCTCGACGGGGTACACGGCTTGGGTAATGCCAACCGCAGGCGCCGCCTGGCGTTGAAGATTGATCTTCGCGGGGTTACGGAGCATCTCGCTGGTAAGCGTCGCGATGGGGGCAGGCATGGTAGCACTGAATAGGAGCGTCTGTCGCCGCGCCGGAAGGTGGCGCAGGATACGGCGGATATCGGGGAGGAAGCCCATGTCGAGCATGCGGTCGGCTTCGTCCAGCACGAGGTACTCGAGCTTGTCGAGCTTGGCATACGGTGCCCTGAAATGGTCGATCAAGCGACCAGGCGTGGCAATCAGAACGTCCGCCCCACTCCGGAAAGCATGTTCCTGAGGACCCATTCCCACGCCACCGTAGATTGCCGCTCCGGTAAGCGGAGTATGCACCGCCAGATCATTTAGGTCCTCAAGAATTTGGGCCGCGAGCTCCCGGGTGGGTGTGATGACGAGTGCGCGTGTTACGCCACGTGGACGGCCAATCAATAGGTGCAGGATAGGCAGAAGAAACGCCGCGGTCTTGCCACTTCCGGTCATAGCGCACGCGAGCACATCTCGTCCTGCAAGCGCAGGCGGAATTGCGTCGGTCTGAATCGGCGTCGGGCGGGCGAAGCCAAGCTCCTTTAGGCTCTTGAGCAGGTCCGCATGGAGTCCGAGAGTGCTGAAGGGCACGGTATCCTTGATTCAGATGATTGCCAGGTTCGCGCAAGCGAGAGCGGGCGCAACAGACTAGATTTAGGAAGACCAGCTGGCCGGAGAAACTATGATCGGAGCGTTCCAGTTCGAAGAGAACGGCAAAACGTACAGTTGCCGTGTCGAAGGGCCAAGAGGACCAAGAACCGGGTCTTGGTGGTGGTTCGACGTTTCTGGGGATGGACACCGTTATGCGCCGTTCCAGGCCCTTACGAGTGATACTCAGGCCTCAGTTCGGTCGCGAATCGTGACCTACTATAGTAATCATATCACGCTGCGTACGATGCCCGCCGTCGCGCGGCAGCACTGGGCGCAGCGGCGCAAGGATGCAGCCGCGGCTGCAGCTCCGAGCACCCCTCCGGCAACCTGAGTTAGCGCCGAATCAGCTTTTTGTACGCGATTCGGTGCGGTTCAGCCGCGCCGGCTCCTTTGCGCTTCACCAGGTCAACCTCGTATTCCTGGTAGTTTCCCTCGAACCAGACCGCTTCGCTGTCGCCCTCGAACGCCAACATGTGCGTCGCGATGCGGTCGAGAAACCAACGGTCGTGCGTGATTAATACGGCGCAGCCTGCGAAATCCGCAAGCGCGTCCTCGAGAGCACGCAGGGTGTCGACGTCCAGATCGTTCGTGGGTTCATCGAGCAGAAGCAGGTTGCCGCCACTCTTGAGCACCTTGGCGAGATGCAGCCTGTTGCGCTCCCCGCCTGACAGGTCCTTCACTTTCTTCTGCTGGTCAGCGCCTTTGAAGTTGAAGCTCGCGAGATAGGCGCGTGAGTTGATCGTTCTTTTCCCGACCTGAAGCTCTTCCTGACCACCAGTTACTTCCTGCCACACGCTGTGCGACGCGGCCAATTCGCGCGACTGGTCTACGTAGGCGATCTGCACGGTGTCGCCGATGGTAAGAGTTCCAGCATCGGGCTTCTCCGCTCCCGCGATCATGCGAAACAGCGTCGTCTTTCCGGCGCCATTCGGGCCAATCACGCCCACGATTCCGCCGCGCGGCAGGGAGAAGGACAAACCATCGAAGAGAAGATTATCGCCGTAAGCTTTCCGCAGGGCCTTCGCGATCACCACATCGTTCCCAAGCCTCGCCGGCGGCGGAATCACGATTTCTTGTTGCAACACACGCTCGGCCTGCTCTTGCCCGGCCAGCTCCTCGAATCGCTGGATCCGGGCCCTGCTCTTGGCTTGCCTCGCTCGGGGTGCCATGCGAACCCAGTCGAGCTCACGCTCGAGCGTGCGTTGTCGCGCGGATTGCTGTTTCTCCTCCTGCGCGAGACGCGTGCGTTTCTGCTCGAGCCACGATGAGTAATTCCCCTCCCACGGAATGCCGTGGCCGCGATCAAGCTCCAGGATCCACTTAGCAACGTTGTCTAGGAAGTATCGGTCGTGGGTGACTGCCACCACCGTTCCCGGAAACTCAGCGAGATGCCGTTCGAGCCAGGCCACCGATTCAGCATCCAGATGATTGGTCGGCTCATCGAGCAGTAGCAGATCCGGCTGCTCCAGCAGTACTCGGCACAGTGCGACGCGGCGCTTTTCGCCGCCGGAGAGACGGATGACGTCCGCGTCGGCTGGTGGGAGTCTGAGCGCGTCCATCGCGATCTCGATCTTGCGATCCAACTCCCATGCGCCCGCGGCTTCAATTCTTTCCTGGACGGCGGCTTGCTCGTCGAGCAACTTGGCCATCGCCGCATCGTCCATGGGCTCGGCGAATCTCAAAGAGATCTCTTCGAACCGGGCGAGAAGTGCGCGAGTTCCCGACACTGCTACTTCCACGTTTTCCCGAACGTTCTTCCGCGGATCGAGCTGAGGCTCCTGTGCTAGGTAGGCTACTCGAGTTCCCTCGGCAGGCCAAGCCTCGCCCTGAAAATCGTGGTCCTCGCCTGCCATGATCCGAAGTAGCGACGACTTGCCCGCACCGTTCGCGCCGAGCACACCGATTTTCGCTCCTGGATAGAAAGAGAGCCATATACCGCGCAAAATCTCCCTGCTGGGAGGAACGACCTTGCGCAGGTCTTTCATTACGTAAATGAATTGCGGAGCCACTGAGAACTAGGGATTAGGGATCAGGGATTGGGGATTAGGGAACGGAAACTTGGGCCCTGTGCGTCGGGCCGGCTATGGAGAGTCCGCAGTGGTATTCCCTAATCCCTAATCCCTAATCCCTAATCCCTAATTCCTAATCCCTAGCACCGCCGGGCTGCGGTCGTTGCTGGCGCGATTCACCAGGATTCGAGCCTGCGTGCCGGCGCCGGAATAGAAGACTATGTCGCCGTTGTCGCCATAGGCTCTGTTCACCGCGAGGCAACCATGATCGTAGCACGCGGGCTCGCCAAGACCGGCCGCGCTCGATGCATAAGGCGCGACCTCCAGCGTCGCGATATTGACCATCCGGACCTCAGTGACACCGCCGCTTGCGACGAAGTAGACATTGCCTCCGTCAGCACTCCACTGTGGATCGAAGGCACCGCCACTCTCCGACGTCAACTGCTGGGCGCTGCCCCCAGTCGACGGCACAATGTACACCTGCGATGTTCCCGTTCTGGTAGAGGTAAAGGCAAGTTGGTCACCCGCAGGACTCCAGGCCGGCGATCTCTCCGGGACGTACTCCGTAGCGCCAGTTGCAAGCGGCGATGGGTTGGTCCCATCGGCTCGCATAGTCCAGAGTCTCGGCGTGCCACCCCGGTTGCTGACGAACGCTATGGTGCCACCTCCCGGTCCCAGCACCGGATGCTCATCGAGTCCCACGGACTCGGTGAGGCGACGCGGAGCTACTCCCTCAAGATCCGAAACGTATATCTCCGGGTCTCCATCCCTGTAGGATGTGAAGACGAGCCGGTCGGCCGCGACGTGAGGGTCACGATCGGTCATGTCACTGAACGTTAGCCGGACTATCGAGTCGTTTCGGAAGCGGTAGAGCTGGTCGTTACCGCTCGAGTCGGAGACGAAGATGAAGGCTGGAGACGCAGCGGCCGGCATATGGTCTGGTGAAGTTGCGTCGCTACATGCCCCCCCCACAGGCATCGAAATCGCAGCTAGCAAGATGCAGCGAAGCGCCGTGTTTTTCCGGGAAGGAGCGGGCATGTAGAGCTCCGAGAGAATCCAGTGCAGGCCTGCGGTGGGGTGGGGGGCACTTGAGGCCAACCCCTTCCCTCATCTGCGACGGACGGCTCTCCCGAACTGTCACATTATGGTCGCCTCATGAGCAAATCTTCATCGGGCGTACTCGAGCATGACGCGCCGAGAGACTTCATGCCCTCCTAAACAGGGAACAACATCTCGCGGTATTTCGGGAGCGGCCAGAAATCATCACCGACCATGACCTCCAAGGCGTCCGAAGCTGCACGTGCGTTGGCCATTCGATCGGCCCCTTCCGAGGTGAGAAACTGCGCCTGCCCCACCAGATCGTCGTGCATGAATTCCGAACGTTCGATCGCCTTCCCCAACGCCGTGCTGCCTTTGCTCAGTTGCTCGATCAGCTTCCCTACCTTGTTGGCTGCTTCAACCTGCGGGATGACCTTGATACCCGCAGTCTTGGACTGCGCGGCAGCCGACGCGAGGCTACCGTGATAGGCGAATGCACCTGGAAGGACCATCGTGTCTATGATCTGCTGTAGCGTGTGCATCTCGATGAGCATGTCCTTCACGTACCGTTCAAGACGCACGTGATAGCGCGACTCGAGCTCCTCCTTGCTCAGAATTCCAAGATTGATGAGTAGGGCTCGCGATTGTTTCGTGACCAGCTGGGCTAGTGCCTCCGGCGTGCGCCGAAAATTGGGCAATCCGCGTTTGTCCGCCTCAACGACCCATTCCTCGGAGTAGTTGTTCCCTTCGAACCTGACTGCTGAAGTTTGCTTGAAGGACTTCGCCACAACTTTCAGAACGGCGTCATCCACCGACTTCGTGCGCTTCATGGTCTCGCGGAGGTCTGACGTAACCTCACCGATTGCCTCTGCGACCGTTGCATTCAGAAGCGTGATCGGTGCGGCTATGGACGCGGAACCCCCGACCGCGCGGTACTCGAACTTGTTCCCAGTGAAGGCAAAGGGCGACGTGCGGTTGCGATCGGTGTTGTCCTTCTCGATCTCCGGCAGCTTCGCGACTCCGAGCTTGATTAGTTGTTGCGCAGCACTGACACCGCTTTTCGAGCTCTTCCCAGCGGCAATGTCCTCGATCAGGCGGGTAAGCATGTCGCCCATGAACACGGAGATGATCGCGGGAGGCGCCTCGTTGGCTCCCAGGCGGTGCTCGTTCCCGGAAGTCGCGATTCCCGCTCGCAAGAGACCGGCATGCTTGTGGACGGCCTTGAGTACCGCCGCGAGGAAAATCAGGAAGCGGAGATTTTGATGGGGCGTCTTTCCAGGCTTGAGCAAGTTGTTACCATCGAGCTCCGAGTTATCGGCGATGATCGCCATGGACCAGTTGCAGTGCTTGCCCGAGCCATTGATGCCCGCAAAGGGCTTCTCATGCAGTAGGGCCTGCAGGCCGTGACGCAGCGCAATGCGCCGCAGCGTTGCCATGACGAGCTGGTTATGATCGACCGCCAGGTCGGTCTCCTCGAAGATCGGGGCCATCTCGAACTGGCAAGGCGCCACCTCGTTGTGTCGCGTCATGATGGGCACGCCAAGCTTGTAGAGCTCGAACTCCACTTCTGAAAGGCACGCCTGTATACGCTCCGGAATCCCCCCGAAGTAGTGATCCTCGAGTTGCTGGCCACGTGGCGGCGGAGCGCCGATCAGCGTGCGACCCCCCATAACCAGGTCCGGCCGCAAGGCGAAGTGTTTCCTGTCGATAAGGAAGTACTCCTGTTCCGGTCCCAACGTTGTGAAGACGCGCTGGACGCCCTTGTCTCCGAGCAGTTCAAGCAGCTCGATTGCCTTCTCGGAAAGGACGTCCGAGCTCCGGAGAAGCGGCGTCATCTCGTCGAGTGCTTCGCCGTTGTACCCAATGAAGACGGATGGGATGCACAGCGTTCGGAGCCCTTGGCCCTCGACGATGAACACCGGGCTGGCGGGGTTCCAGGCGGTATAGCCGCGCGCTTCCCACGTGGCGCGCAGACCGCCCGACGGAAAACTGGACGCATCGGGCTCACTCTGGATGAGCTGAGCTGCGGTGAATGACTCTATAGCCTGCTGGTTATCGTCAAAAGACAGAAAGGCGTCGTGCTTCTCAGCGGTGAGTCCGGTCTGCGGCTGGAACCAGTGTGTGAAGTGCGTCACTCCACGAGAGATAGCCCAGTCCTTGATCGCTTGCGCTACCGTCGGCGCAATGTCCAGGTCAAGCTTCTTACCCTGGCGGATGCAGGCTAGCAGTCGGGCGTAAACATCCTTGGGTAACTTGTCTCGCATCTGGCGCGCGCCGAAGGTATTGATCCCGAAATACTCGGACGTTCGGCGATGTCCCATACCGTTGGATGTGTTCGTTCCATTGGCGGAAGGCAAGTGCGAAAGACGCCCTGCTATATCCTGCAGTACCGCTTTTCGGGGGTTCAATGCTGACGTGGGCATTTGATGAGACGACTCCATTCTTCGGGTTGGTTGTTCAGGCGGGTGGTATCAGAAATTTGCTCAAAATGCATCAGAGAATCAAGTTTTAGCGATCAGAAGGACGAAAAGCTGCAAAATGCGCCTGCAATATTGCGCTGGATGCATTATTCATGCGACGGTATCCGGCTGAAATTGAGCACTTCAGGCCGCTAGGCGCGGCCTCCACACCGCGCCGCAAGTCGATCGTTGCACTGGCTCCAGATCGGAGTGTCTACACCCTACACCCCACACCCCCCACCCCACACGCGACACCTGGCTTGTCAATACTTGGCCAGATAATTGTCTAACTCCCACTGTGAAACCTGCATGATGTAATCCTTCCATTCCTGTCGTTTCGCTTGCAGAAAGTGAGCGGTGATGTGCTCGCCCAGTGCTTGGGCTATTACCTCGTCCTTCTCGAGCTCGTCACAGGCCTCATTGAGATCCCCGGGTAAGTCGTCGATGCGAAGGCGGCGCTTCTCGCGATGGGACATTTCCCAGATGTTGGTGTTCACCGGCTCGCGCGCATCCGCTTTCGTCTCGATGCCGTCCAGCCCTGCCGCCAGCATGACTGCGAGGGCCAGATACGGGTTCGCTGCAGGATCTGGCATGCGGAGCTCGCATCGCGTGCCGAGCCCGCGCCTGTCCGGGATGCGGATCATGGGTGACCGGTTGCGCATGGACCAGGCTACGTTTACGGGGGCTTCGAAACCAGGCACCAGTCTCTTGTAGGAATTCACGAGCGGATTCGTGATGGCGCTGTATCCTCGCGCATGACGCAACAGGCCGCCGATGTAGTGAAGAGCCACGTCCGAAAGCTCCCACTGCGCATTCTCATCCCAAAATGCGTTCTTGTTTCCCCTGAATAACGACTGGTGGGTGTGCATTCCGCTCCCGTTCTGGCCAAAAATCGGCTTGGGCATGAACGAGGCAATGAGCCCGAACTGCTCGGCAACGTATTTTACAACGAACCGAAAGGTTGCGATGTTGTCGGCCGTGGTGAGTGCGTCGGTATAGCGGAAGTCGATTTCGTGCTGGCCGTGAGCGACTTCGTGATGAGCAGCTTCGACCTCGAAGTCCATCTTCTCCAGAACGTCCACGATGGCCCGCCGGGCGTTCTCGCCAAGGTCGACCGGGGCCAGGTCGAAATACCCTCCCACATCGTGTGTGACAGTGGAAGCCTCACCGTCCTCATCTCGCTTGAACATGAAGAATTCGGCTTCCATCCCGGCCTTCATCGTGTAGCCGAGCTTCGCTGCCCTTGCTATCTGCCGCTTGAGCACAGCTCGCGGATCCCCTGGGAAGGGAGTGCCATCAGGGGTGTTGATGTCGCAAATAATGCGCGCAACGCGACTCTCACCCGAGGTCCACGGAAAAATCTGAAACGTGCCCAGGTCGGGTGACAGCAACATGTCCGACTCCTCTATTCGGACGAAACCTTCGATGGAAGACCCGTCGAACATGATGTCTCCCTCGAGCGCCTTCTCAAACTGCGAGGCGGGAACTTCCACGTTCTTGTTTACACCCAGTATGTCGGTGAACTGAAGTCTCAGAAAGCGCACGTTGTTCTCGGAGGCGAGATTAAGGATTTCCTTTTTGCTTCCGATGTTTAGACTTCGCGCTGCCACGCGGGCTTTGGACGGCACGTAAGGGCTCCTTGCAGTCGAGTAGACGCCGTTTCCCGCACCTAATCTTCCGGAAGGACTCGAAAAGGGAAGTCGGCGTGCCGGCAGATTCCGGTTGCGCGGTTCTTGCTACAGGAAATCCCAGCCATTGCAGTCTCATCAGACCCGGAGGTCACGACCAATGAAAGCAAAGGAAATAATGACTCCAAATCCGCGCTGCGTAACGCCAGATACGCGGCTTCAGAACGCGGCCCGGCTCATGAAGGAGGAAGACGTCGGTATTCTGCCCGTGGTGGACGAGATCGGATCGACGCGGCTGATTGGCGTACTCACCGACCGCGACATCGCGCTTCGCTGTGTTGCCGAGGGTCATGATTCGTCCAAGTGTTCGGTCCGGGAAGTGATGACGACGGAGCTGCGCACCGCGCGCCCTGACCAGGAGGTAGATGAGGTTATGGATCTCATGGGGCGAGAACAGGTGCGCCGAATACCGATCGTCGACGAGAAAGGTGGTGTGGTTGGCATCATCGCGCAGGCCGACATCATGTTGGAAGCCAATGACCGCAAGGCTGGAGAAACCGTAGAGGAAATCTCCATGGATAGGAGCTAGTTACAGGTCACAGCTGACAGGTAACAGCTGACAGGTAACACCTAACACTTGTTGTCACCTGTGACCTGTTCCCTGTCACCTGTGACCTGTCACCTGTTCCCTGTTACCTGTAACTAGTCCCTGTTAGTTTGCTGCTGGTGACGAGTTCCGTAAGCACGTTCTGCCCGTCCTGTTCGTCTCCTGCCAGCGGTCACTTCTGCTCATCGTGCGGGGCGCCACTTCAGGGTGTCGCCTGCAGTGCCTGCCGGGCGCCCCTCACACCGGGTGCGAAATTTTGCCATCGCTGTGGGACCCCGGTTGGGGCAGGGGCGAGCACTACCGTCACGGCGAGTTCGGGGTCAGGTCACCTTACTTCCGCTCTGCCGTGGACCATAGCCCTGATTGCCGTCGTTGCACTCATCGCACTCTTGGCGGGCCAGCGCTTCAATCGGCAGACCGCCAGGTCCCTCGATGCACCGCTCAATGCTCTGCCTCAAACAGGGCTTGATGATCGCGCGGGGGCAGCGGGCGGAGCCACCCGGGCACCTGACATCTCGCGGATGACGCCGCGGGAGAGGGCAGATCGCCTCTTCAATATCATCATGGAACTCGATCAGCGCGGTCGCATTGACAGCGTGCAGTTTTTCGCGCAGATGGCGATACCAGCACATCTGATGCTCCCCGCCCTCGACGCCGACGCGCGATACCATATCGGACGCATCGAGCAGGCGGCCAGAATACCACCGTTTGGCTCTGGTCAGGCAGACACGATTCTGCAGGCGAATCCCACGCACCTTCTGGGTCTGATTCTCGCGCTCCAAGCTGCCCGCTCCGCTGGCAACGAGCGTGTCGCCCATGATTTCACATCCCGTCTCCTGGCAAGCGTAGCCGAGGAGCGGCGCAGGAAACTTCCAGAGTATGAGGGTCACAAGGCCGATATCGAGCGTGCCCTGAGCATCGCGGGAACAGAACCCAAGTGAGCAGGACCATTCATGTGGCTCACAGTCCTGACTCGGATGACGCCTTCATGTTCTACGCACTTGCGGAAGGCAAGATCGACACCGGGGACATTCGATACATCCACGAGCTTCAGGACATCGAATCGCTCAACCAGAGGGCGCTTCGCGGCGAACTCGATGTCACAGCCGTTTCCTTCCATGCCTACGCCTATCTGGCGGACCGCTACGCGCTGTTGCCGCACGGTGCGTCCTTCGGGGACCACTACGGACCGCGACTCGTTGCCCGCGAGCCTTTGTCCCGAGTGGACGTCCGCGGCAAACGCATCGCGATTCCGGGTCCGCTCACTTCAGCGTTTCTGGCACTGAAGCTCTACGAGCCTGCGTTCGAACCCGTACCTATTGCCTTTGATGCGATCGAGGAGGCCGTGGCGGACAATACAGTAGACCTTGGACTCCTGATCCACGAAGGGCAGTTGACTTTCGGCGATCGCGGGCTTCATCTCATCGCTGATTTGGGCGAATGGTGGTTTGACGAAACTGGACTTCCCCTCCCACTCGGTGGGAATGTGATTCGCAAGGATCTCGGCGCCGAAACGATGCTGGATGTATCGCGACACCTCCGGTCCAGCATAGCGTTTGCTCTAGACCACCGACCCGCGGCGCTCGACCATGCAATGCAGTATGCTCGCGGTCTGGATCGCACGAAAGCCGATACTTTCGTCGGGATGTACGTCAATGATTGGACGCTGGACTACGGCGAGCGAGGCCGGCTCGCCGTGAAAACTCTGCTCGATCGCGGATTCGAGGCGGGTGTCATTCCCCACCAAGTAAAGCTCGAATTCGTTCAGGATTAGAAATCCTTCACGATGGTGACACGCCTTCGCCGCGAATCGTCCGTCCAACGTGAGCACTACACTACCATTGATCGTTTCCGAAAGCCTGGACTCATCTTGCGCTGAGCCTGATCCCCTACCCGACCCACAGCAAGAGATGGCTGCCGGGTTGGCAATTATCGATCTCGAGCTCGCAGAAGAAGGCCTCGAGCCCGGAGAAGCGCTGGCATTTCTGACATCCCAGGCCCAGACGCTGCTCCGGGCCGAGGGTGCTTGCGTGGTTCTCCTGGAAGAAAGCGAATATGTGTTCAGGAACGGCGTCGGCACTTTCGCGCAAGCCACAGGTCCGTTACCCCGCGCTAGACAGCCTCTCGCGTCCCTGGCGTCGGTGAGCCGCCACGCAGTCATCAGCAATGATGCAAGGGCTGACCCCCATGTAGACGCACGAATGGTCGCTCGGTTTGGCGCGAGACAGGTGGTGCTGGCGCCCGTGGTGGTGGACCACGCCGTGGTCGGTGCACTCATTGTCGTCAATAGTCACCGCGGTTCGTTCTCGAGCGACGAAGGAAGGCTTCTGGAGAAGCTGGCCGAACGGGCCGCACTAGTAATGCGAAGCAGCGCACTCCTCGAACATGTCGAGCGAAGAGCCATCGAGGTAAGAGCATTGCACGCCGTTGCCGTCAGAAAGACCCGTGATGCCAGCGTTCTCGCAGCGGCAGCCCGAAGCCTGACGCTCAGCGTCACTCCCCAGGAGATGTACGCCGAGGCGAGCCGCATAGCGCAGGAATCGCTGGAAGCCGACGGAGTGGAGATATACATCGCCGCTCCCCATGCTCGTCAGGCTGCACTGACGGACGGCATTGGGAGCCCCTCAGTGTCTCTCACGCTCTCTTCGTTCTGGGAAACAGCTGACAATCACGCTGTCTCGGGCGGGCATGTGCAGTTTCGTAGCGAACTCAGAGACTTCAGAGACGAGCCAGGCGTGGAAGCACTTCTGGCGACTGGCGCCGTTTCAGGTGCAACCCTCCCGCTTGTCATGGAAGGACGTCCGCAGGGTCTGATTCATCTGCGCTTTGGCAAGCGGCAGGAATTCGATGCCGACCAACGAGAACTTCTTCTGCACTTCAGCGCGCTGATTGCGTCCGCGTTGCGGAATGCGCTTCTTTTCGCAGAGCTGGAACGACGCGCCACTCGATTGCGCGCGGTTGCCCAGGTCCAGCGGGCTATCACTGAAGTGATGGCCCTGGACGAAGTCTACAATGAGATATACAAGGCGGTCGCTTCGGTGGTGGACTCTCCTTGTCTCGTGGTGATGGGGTACGATGAGAAGGAAAATGCGTTCTCGCCCCTCTACGTTGTGAACGATGGCGTTCGGATCTCGCACGATACCCTCCCTCACATACCACTCGCGAGTGGCGCCACAAGCCAGGCGTTCAGGACAGGTGAGCCAAACATTTCGGCGCGAACGCGTCAGGGGTGGAGCGGCCAATCATATCACGTGGCCGGCGTGCACGACATTGCCGTCATTCTGAGCGCGCCCATCATTCACGGCGAACGTGTATTGGGCGTCATTCAGGCACAGTCGTACCAGCAAGATGCGTATGATTGGGACGACATGGATCTGATCATGCTCATAGCCAGACAGGCGGGAACAGCCATCGTAAACGCCCGTCTTCGTGACGAGGAGCGCGCGAATCAAGCCCGCCAGCAGACGCTGGCAACTGCACTCGAGATCATGCAGCAACCGATTTTCATACTCTCGGCAGAGGCGAAGATACGTTATGCGAATTCCGCGGCCATCCGTGAATACCAGTACTCCGCTGAGGAGCTGTTGGGCATGCACGCGTCGCTGCTACGGCCGCACGGTAAAGTTCTTGACGAGGAAGTTGCCGAGGTCCTGAGCGATCTTGAAACCGGAAAGTTCGAGGCGGAACGTGTCCATCAACGCAAAGACGGATCGGAATTCCCCGTACTTCTAACACTGAGTGATATCCGCGATTCGAAGGGCGACCGGGTTGGAATAGTCGCATCCACGCGCGATCTCGCCGGAGAGAAGCAAGCGGCGGAGTACATGCGGCATTCCGAGAGGCTGGCAGCGCTTGGCGAGCTCGTGGCGGGAGTTGCCCATGAGTTGAACAACCCGCTCACTGGTATCGCCGCGCTTGCCCAGATTCTCCAGGAAGAAATAGTCGACGCAGGTCAGACCGAGTCGGTCCGCATGATCAAGCGCGAGGTCGACCGCGCAATTGCCGTTGTGCGGGACCTTCTCGCCTTTGCTCACAAGACTGGACCAAGAAGCGTTTCGGTCAACATCAACGAGCTCGTCCAGCAGATCCTTCGCCTCAGGAGTTATGGCCTTCGCGGTGCGGGAATCACGGTCGAGCTCGATGCAACCACGGAGCGGTGCTTCGTGGTTGGAGACGATCGCCAACTCCAGCAGGTGTTGCTGAATATCGTGTTGAACGCGGAGCATGCGATGACGGCGTCCGAGGAGCGCGTCCTGAGAATACGCACCGCGTACGAGCGCAACCGTATAGTCATCGAGATCTCGGACACCGGCGTCGGAATGTCCGCCAAGACGCAGAAGCGCATCTTTGAGCCGTTCTTCACCACTAAACCTGAAGGTCAAGGCACCGGCCTTGGTCTGAGCGTCAGTTACGGGATACTCCAGGCGCACGGAGGAACGATATCCGTGCAGAGCGCGCCCAATAGCGGTACGGCTTTTCGCATTTCCCTTCCGGCCATGGATCCCGTAGCAACCAACCTGAGCTGAGTCTGTCATGACAGTAACGATGCCCGAATCCGCAGTACCACCTCCGTTCCGGCCCAAGAGCCCGGACTCTTCGCTCCGGCGCATCCTCGTTGTGGACGATGAGGACACCATTCGACACGCGCTTTCCAGGTACCTCCGGTTACGCCAGTACGAGGTGGACACGGCCGAGAGCGGAAAGGTGGCGATGGAACGGCTTGCGGAATCACGATACGCGGTGATGGTAAGCGATGTGCGCATGCCAGGAATGTCGGGTCTTGAAGTGCTGCGGTTCGCCCGCGAGCTCGACGAGGATATCGGAGTCGTGATGCTCAGCGCAGTCAACGATGCGCCGACCGCTACGGAGGCGCTCGCCGGTGGAGCCTTGGACTACCTCACCAAACCGATCGACCTGGGCGACTTCCAGAAAGCCATCGAGGCGGCAATACGGAAGCGAGAGCTCCTCATGGCGCAGCGCCACGTGGAGCGCCAGATCCGCGATGAGGTAGCGCTTCGCACCGAAGAGCTCGAAAAGGAGAAGCTAGCACTTCGAAATCTTACCGTCGCGGTCGCCGAGGCTCTCGTCAATGCCATGGAGGCCAAGGACCTCTATCTGCTCGGCCATTCACATCGTGTGGCGGAGCTGGCAGCCTCCATGGCGAGCGCTCTCAAGCTCGATGAGGACACCATCGAGGCCGTCCGGCTAGCCGGCCGAATTCACGACATCGGAAAGATAGGAATCCGCGAGGCCGTGCTTCACAAACCCGGAAAGCTCGATACCCAGGAGTTCGAACACGTAAAGGAGCACGTTAGAATAGGAATGGATATCCTGGCTCCCCTCAAGCACATCGGTCAAACGTTACAGTTCGTCCAGGATCACCACGAGCATGTTGACGGCACCGGCTATCCGCGCGGGCTCGCCGGGGACGCCATCTCAATCGGAGGCCAAATCCTTTGCGCCGCCGACGCATTTGACGCTCTGACCTCCAAACGGCCTTACCGAGAACCGATGACCCCACTGGAGACGGTAGATTATCTCAAAGGGGTGGTCGGCACTCTCATCAGTTCACGGGTTTACAACGCTCTGCGCTCCGTCGTTACGCGTCGCAAAAGCCTGATCTTCCTGGAGAACACGGTCCCCTGACAGCTTAAGGCGCGGATAGCCGTCGCTCGAGAGGGGACCTTTTACACACCGAGACGTCGCCGGTCCTAGGCAGTCGGCGCCCTCCTCGGCGAGTCTTTTGGCTTGCTGGCTTGACGGAATGGGTAAGCGGTTGTATTGGGGAGGGCGGACAGAATGTCCGGCATGTTGCGTGCATCCGGCCATAGGAATCCGATCGACCACAGCCCGTTCGCGCACAACACAGGAGGATGAAAATGCCGCGGGGTGACGAGTTTAACGACGACAATCCCTACGATCGGGATGAAGAGGAAGATCTGGGCTTCGGAGGCGGAGGCGCGTCCTACGACGACGAAGATGAGGAGGGCAGTACCAGCTGGACGATAGCGAAGAGTCCAGCCGAAGGGTTGTGGGACACGACCGACGATGACGATGATGATGAGGAGCTCGTCGGTACTGGCGAGGAGGATCCGGCATCCGCCGGCTCAGAGGATGACGATGACATGTCAGGCGGGCTGTTGAGCTCGACTCCCGCACGTCGCGGACGGCCTCGTGGATCGAAGACTGTCCAGCGCTTTGCAACGTCGAAAGGGGCTGCGCCTTCTTCTCCCGCCAACAGCGCTTCTCAGCTCCCCCTGGCAGCCGCCAGTAAGGCTGCACCGGCAACTTCGGCCCCCAAGACAGCATCCGCACCCAAGGTGAAGAAGAGCCCAAGCAAGAAGCCAAAGAAGAAGACTGCACCAGCGAAGAAAGCCACAGCGCTCAAGGCCAGACCGAAGAAGAACAAGAAGACCACCTCGGCTACGGGCCGCAAGGGCATCAGCAAGGCGGGCGCTAAAAGAAACGGGCGCGCTGGGTCCCGAACAAAAACGACCCCGAAGAAAGGCAAACGCTAGAAGAGCCGGAGGCCGGCGGTAGGCTCTTGGGAATCGGGAGTCGGAAACGCGAAGCGTTCCGATTCCCGGCTCTTGACCTCCCTTCCCACGCTCTCCGCTCCGAGTTAAGGTATTCACCGGACATGTCAGATTCTCCCGTCGCCCTGTTGCGCGCGCACGCCCGTCATGCACCCTGGAATGCTCGCGGACTCGCCGCGCATACCACGGCGCTAGTGGATGCGGCAGCTATGCGCCCGACGAACGCAGCGGCCCGGGCATCCCCGAGTGCACGTGCCGTACGATTCTACGTCGCAAACGGACTGCTGCATCGTCCCGAGGGAACAGGAACCGCGGCGACTTACAACTACCGCCACTTGTTACAACTTCTCTTCATCAAGATCCGCCAGCGCGAGGGAGTAACGCTGGACCGCATTAAGACCGAGCTGATCGAACAAACTGGTGATGCACTGGAGCGCCGCGTCGCGGTATCGCTGGCACCGACGCTGGGTGCCGGAGCGGAAAACGTCACAGCACAGATTGACGGCTCCGAGGCCGTTTGGAGGCGCGTTCAGGTAGCGGAAGGCATCGAAGTCCACGTGCGAGACGACACACCAGCGGCTCGGGAGCACGCTATGCTGGCGATCCGCGAAGCTGTGAGAGCCGCTCTTGGTCGCGAAGATATCAGATAAAGCTAGGGATTAGGGATTAGGGATTAGGGATTAGGGAAAATGGCAGTGCCATTTGTAGTCCTCTAGTCCTAGTCCCTAATCCCTAATCCCTAATCCCTAATCCCTAGCGTCAAAGTATTCGGCTGAGCATCACTGCTCCCCTTTCGCGCAGCTTTTCTCTCAGAGGGCGTTTCAGGAAGGATTCGAGCTTCAGTTCTTCCGAGAAGCGCAGGTCCTCCAGAAACATTGCGTCCATCTGTTTCCCGATGGCGATGTCGTGCACCATTAGAACCGATTCGTCGTTGAAGACCATCGAGCGGTTGTCGAAATTCATCGTTCCAATGGACGACCAGATACCATCTACCACAATCGTCTTGGCGTGGACCATGGTAGGCTGGTATTCATAAACCTTCACACCGCCGCGCAGCAGTTCTTCGTAATTGGCCCTGCCTGCAAAACGAGTCATTGGGACATCGGTCTTGTCACTGGCGGATAGTATCCGGACGTCCGCACCCCTCTTGGCCGCCTCTACCAGCAATCTGCGAAAATCGTCGTCGGGAACGAAATACCCGCTAGTCACGTACAGGGTCTTGCGGGCCCCTGCTAGCGTCAGTGCCAGGTAGCGCTCAGCTGGGGTGCTACCTATTGTAGGCGCGGCATGCATGAGACCCGACAGGCGCGATGCATCGGTATGGTATTGCTCAGGATGGAAAAAACCTTCCCCGGCCAGAAGCTCACCCGTTGCCTCAGCCCAACCAGCGGCGAATGTGGCCTGAAGCTGGCTTACCGCCGGGCCGCTGAACCGCACGTTGGTCTCACGCCATTGGTCGTCGTGCCGTCCATCGCCGTACCACTTGTCAGCTATGCCAAATCCGCCGGTGTAGCCGACATGACCATCCACCGTGACCACGCGTATGTGTGACCGCGACTGCGCCTTGTGAAGCGAGTACCAGTGCACCGGCCGAAACCTGGCGACCTCAATGCCTGCCACTCGGAGACTGTCGAAGTATTCGCTCTCCATGTCGCTTGATCCCACCGCATCGACGAGTACCAGTATCCGCACCTTTGCCTGGGCACGTTCGATCAGAATCTTTTTGAGCGCTTCAGCCATCTCGCCCGGCTCATAATAGTACATCTGTAGCGTGATCGAGCGCTTGGCTGACTGAAGGTCTTCCCAGAGTTTGGGATAAGTACCGTCTCCGTTGCTCAGAACCTCGATCGAATTCCCCGCAACCATCATGGTCCCGCTAAGCAGTTGTATCGTTTGGACGAAACGTGGATCCGACGCTGCATACGGTTCGTCCTTGGCGCCTATGCCGCGCAAGCTCGAGACCGGCGTGCCCCGAGTCACATATAGGATTCCGATGAAGGCAAGTCCGAGTACCAGCAGACCGAGAACGATCAGACCCACGATCTTGCTCACTTGCAATTCTCCCTTGCACTGGCGTTGCGGCGCCGTGCCCTCTTGCCTTACGGTAAGGACGTGGCCATCGTCCGCGCTAACCTAACGGTGAGTGCCGAGCTTTGCGATTTGACGAGCGCGTTGTGATAGTAACGGGTGTGGGACGTAAAGGTCAGGTAGGGGATTTCGTCGCGCGCACGTTTGCTACTCTTGGCGCGTTCGTCGTCGCTGTCGATCACGACGGCTCGGAGGTAAATGCCCGGGTGGACGAGCTGCAAGCTGCCGGATTGAAGGGCCAAGCGTACGAGTGCGATCTGACCAGCGAAGCTGCCGTGTCTACCCTCGCCTCGGCAATCTTGAACAAGTTTGAACGAGTGGATGCCCTGATCAATCTGGCGGGCGGCTTCTCCATGGGCGGGCCCCTTGCGGACAGCGACTTCCAGCTGTGGCAGAGGCAATTCGCGATCAATCTCACCACCGCCTACCTTGCGACACGGGCGCTGCTCCCATTGCTGCGGCCGGCTCGCGGCAGCATTGTCTATATGTCCTCCGCTGCCGCGCTGCCTGGCGCCAAAGTCGCAGAGATGTCCGCTTACGCGGCGGCGAAAGGCGGTGTGATCACCCTGATGCGGGCAGTCGCGGAAGAAGAGCGGGAGCGTGGTGTTCGAGCGAACGCCCTGGCGCCCTCGGCCATTCGCACTGCGGCCAACGTTGAAACGATGGGCGAGAGCCGGAGCTACGTGTCACGCGAAGAGGTCGCCGCAACTATCACGCTCCTATGCTCGGAAGAAGCGCGGCCGATCACGGGGCAAGTGATAGCTATGGGCTGACATTTATGACCACTACGGCGCGGCGCCGGACAGTCACGCGAACGATCCTCCTCGATCGGTCCCTGGAGGCCCTTCCAGTCTTCCGTCTGAGCGACTCGGCCGACGAAGCCGCAATCAACTACTCGCCCGCGGGCGGTGGACGCTGGCGCGTCCTCCCCAGCCCCGGCGACAGACTTCCCGGCACTTTCGACCAGGACGTTTACGTCGAGATCTGGCACAGATACCTGGACGCGGGCATGCCCTCCGACGGCACTGTCTCTTTCACTCTGCACGCATTTCTGCGCTCGATGGGCCGGCGTGTGGACGGACGGACCTATGAGCAGCTTCGGTCCGCGCTCTCGCGGCTGGAACACACCACGCTCGAGTCCCAGGGTGCGTACCGGGACGCTGTCACCGGCACGGTCCTGGACGGACGTATGGCCCTTTTGGCAGCAGTGATCGTCGAGCGGCGTCGCGTTGCCGACCGGGACCAGTTCACGCTGTTCTCCACCCTCACCGCTTCCGAACCCGGCGAGGCTCGCGTCATTGTCTCCCCCGCGGCGCGATCAAACATCGCGGCAGGCCACGCGATAACGCTGTCAGCGCAACAATATCGAGCTCTCTCCTCTCCTGTCGCGCGCAGGCTGTATCGTCTACTCGAGGTCGCGCGTGAAGAAGGAAATCTATTGTGGCACGTTTCGCTGGAGCAACTTGCGGGACAATTGCCTCTCGCGCAGCATTACCCATCGCATCTGCAGCGCGTTCTCCAGCCCGCGCATGAGATGCTTCTGGCAACCGGACTTTTGCGCGAAGCGACGATGGGCCAACATATGCGGGACTGGTACGTCGATTACCTGCTGGCACCCAGAGTAGCGTAGAAAAATCAGTGCAGTGCGTGTAGTGTTCGGGTGCGCACCTGGCGGCGGTGGCGCTGGGCCACCAAGCCCGAACATTGCGTTACCCGTTTGCTGTTTCCTACACCACCAACGGAGCGTGAAATGACGACAAAGCTCGACAAGATCCTCAAACGTGAGATCGATATCGATGGCGAGCCGTACACAGTGGCATTGTCGCCGCAGGGTGTGAAACTGACACAGAAGGGGTTTCGCAAGGGTCGCGAGATGAGCTGGCGTTCGTTGTGGGCTGGTGCTACTGAAGGGGGGAATGAGATGGGTGGCGGAAGTACGGAACCTAGTGCCTTCTGAATCGTATTCTATACGGACAGGTCCTGTAACAACCTGCAGGTTTGTGCGTCACACACGTGGTTGATTGGCTGTGCACAGCATGCGTCCAAGCTGCGTAGTCCTTATTCCTAACCGGTGGCTCCTATGCGTCGCGTTCGCCCGAAAATCATAGCTCTCAGCCTGCTGTTTCCCCTCCTGATAGGCGGTTTCGTCGTTCAGGAGCGGGCTACACGCGATGGCGCTCGGCTCTTCGATCAAGTACTCTCGCTTGTCGGCGACCGTTTCGTGGACACCGTCGATGCGGCCGCACTCTATGAGAAGGCCGCCCGAGGACTCGTTCAGCAGCTGGGGGATCCCTATTCAGAGCTTCTTTCGCCCAAGCAACTCCAGCGCTTTTCGACCAGCTCGACAGGCCGTTACAGCGGGATCGGAATGCAGATTGAGAACCAGGAAGGTAGCATCACCGTGGTGCGCGTCTTCCCAAACACCCCCGCGGAGAAGGCTGGCGTTGTCGAGGGCGACCGAATCGTGGGAGTGGACACCGCTTCCACTCGCGGCTGGACCACACAGCAGGTTTCAGACGCACTTCTGGGCGTGCCTGGCACCAAAGTAACGGTTCGGTTCGCGAGACCCGGCGTGGCGCAGGTGATCGAGCATCGCGTGCAGCGCGCCGAGATACATATACCCGCGGTTCCCTACGCTCTGATGTTGGACGATCAGATCGCGTACATCCCGCTCCAGACCTTCAACGAGACAGCGACACAGGAGCTTCAGGAAGCTATCCGGCGTTTAACGAACGCCGGAGCTCACGGAATTATTCTGGATCTCAGGAACAACCCTGGCGGAATTCTGGACCAGGGACTCGCCGTCGCCGATCTTTTTCTGAAGGAGGGTCAGCAGATCGCGCAGGTGCGTGCTCGCCAGGGCCAGAGCCAGTCTTTCCTGGCGCGGGGCCGTGTTCACATCGCGAGCAGGCCGCTGGTCGTCATGGTGGACAATAGCTCGGCCTCGGCGGCCGAGATTGTGGCCGGCGCTCTCCAGGATCACGATCGGGCGCTCGTAGTCGGCACTACATCATACGGTAAAGGACTGGTGCAGACTGTCTTTCCACTGGACGGGGGGTATGCCCTCAAGATGACTACCGCCAAGTGGTTCACGCCTAGCGGAAGAACCATCCAGAAGGACCGGACGGCTGAAACACCGAGCGCGACCGCTGCAGACGAGCCTCCGGATTCCCTGGAAAGGGAGTCGGTGAAGAAGGATCGTCCGGTATTCAAGTCTGACGCCGGCCGCAACGTTTACGGGGGCGGCGGCATAACGCCTGACGTCATAGTGCCCGAAGACACGCTAAGCACCGCCGAGCAGGAGTTTGCCCGCGCGCTCGCTCCGAAGTCGGCGGTCGTCCGGTCGGTACTGTATAACTACGCTCTCGACCTCAAGTCCAAGGTGAGTCGCGGGTTCACACCTCAACCCGCGTGGCGCGAGGAGTTCTTTCAGAGACTCGATTCCTCCAAAGTGGCCATTAACCGGAAACAGTATGATTCAGCGGCAACACTGGTGGATCGTTGGATCTCGACACAGGTGACGCGGTTCGCCTTCGGTGACTCGGCAGAGTTTCGCCGCAGCATTCCGCGCGACCCCCAGCTGCTTCGAGCGATCGAGCTGCTGAAGAAAGGACGTACACAGCAGGATCTCTTCACGCTCGCACAGGCAGCACAGAGGCAAACGAAGTAGATTTCTCGCATGCGATTTACGAGATCTCTTGCAGCGGCCACTCTGGTGGCCGCTGTCGCATGCGTGGGCACAAGCTCCTCTTCTTCAGGCCCCGGCATGTCCGTGGTGCCTCAGGCCGGCGAGAGGCATCTGGCGAACATTCGGCAGATCACCTTCGGCGGCGAGAACGCGGAAGCCTACTTCAGCCCTGACGGAAAGAAGCTCATCTTTCAGTCCACACGGGACGGACGCACCTGTGACCAGCAGTACGTCGTCGATATAGACGGTAGTCACTTGCGCCGCGTCTCCACCGGCGCGGGCAAGACAACATGCGGCTTCTTTTTTCGCAGCGGCAACCGTATCCTCTTCTCGTCGTCGCACGAAGCCGACACTGCCTGCCCGCCACGCCCCGACTATTCCCGTGGCTATGTCTGGCGTCTTGATCCGTTTGACATCTTCACCGCTGATGCCGACGGCGCCAATCTGCGCAGGCTGACGAAATACGGCAGGTACACGGCTGAGGCAACTCTCTCACCCGATGGCAGTTTCATCGTCTTCACTTCACTGAAGGATGGAGACCTCGAGATCTACACCATGCGTTCCGACGGAAGCGGCGTGCGCAGGCTTACCAACACACCCGGCTACGACGGCGGCGCTTTCTTTTCGCCGGATGGCAGGCAAATCGTTTACCGCGCATCGCATCCATCCGATTCGGCCGAGTTGGGCGACTACCGCCGGCTGCTGAGTGAGCGGCTAGTCCGGCCCTCTAGGATGGAAATCTGGATCATGAATGCCGACGGCAGCGGGCAGCGGCAGGTGACCAGTCTGGGAGGCGCCAACTTCGCCCCTTACTTCACGCCTGATGGGAAACAGATAATCTTCGCCTCTAACCATACGAACGCGCGTTCGCGAAACTTTGATCTCTATCTGATCAACAGGGACGGCAGTGGACTCGAACAGGTAACCACGAGCGCGGAGTTCGACAGCTTCCCAATGTTCAGTCCGGACGGGCGAAAGTTGGTGTGGGCTTCGAACCGAAACGCGGCTGCGCCAGGGGAAACGAACATCTTCATTGCCGACTGGAGATGACACTGGTGAGCAGCGCGTCAAGTCTGTAACATCAGGTGGCTTGCGGCGGTGGTAGTGAAGATCGCGAAGTAGGGGGTGTCGGGTGTGGGGTGTCGGGTGTGGTGTAAACCCCGACACCCTACACCCGACACCCCACACCCGCCCTCTTATGCTCCGGATGATTCACGAAAGCTGAGGTACACATGATCGGACTGATCTTTTTGGGGGTCCTCGCGCTGCTGGGGATCATGGTCGTTGGAAAGTCGTTCAAGATCATCGGCCAGGCGGAGGTGATGATCATCGAACGACTGGGCCGTTTCAACCGCGTCGCACGCTCTGGCTTCAACATTCTGATACCGTTCATCGAGGCGCCACGCGGAATCGATGTCAGGTATTTCGAGGCCGATGTTAGTGGGGTAAAGCGCATCACGGCCGGCCATACATCCCGAATCGATCTGCGCGAGCAGGTGCTCAACTTCCCGAGCCAGCCTGTAATCACCAAGGACAATGTGACCATAGACATCGACGCTGTGCTCTACTATCGCGTCGCCGATCCGCAGAAGGCCACTTACGCGATCCAGAATCTTCCATACGCGCTTGAGACGCTCACCCGCACCACGCTCCGCAACATCGTCGGCGATATCGAGTTGGACCAGACTCTGGCCAGTCGCGACATGATCAACAAGAAGATGCGAGAGGTGATCGAAGAAGCATCTATCGGATGGGGTGTTGATGTCACGCGTGTCGAGCTTCAAGCCATCGAGCCGCCACGTGACATTCAGCAGTCGATGGAGCTGCAGATGCGCGCCGAGCGCGAACGGCGCGCCGCGGTCACAAACGCAGAAGCTGGAAAGCGTGCGGCCATTCTCGAGGCGGAAGGCGTTCGCGAATCGCAGGTGCGCAGGGCGGAAGGTGAAAAGGACGCGGCCATCCTTCGCGCCCAAGGACTAGCTACCGCCCGTCTGGCGATGGCCGAAGCGGAGGCGCAGGCTATCGAACGCATCGCGGCCGCGTTGCCGCATGGTGAGGTCGCTACTTACCTACTCGGCCTTCGCTACCTGGAGGCACTACCGGCTGTCGCTCAGGGTAAGGGGACTACGATCTTTCTCCCTAGCGAGGCGACGGGCGTCATGGGAGCACTTGGTGGACTTAGAGCCATGTTGCAGGCCGGTGGCGCCGCTCAGGGCCAGTCCGATCAGCCTACTCCACGTTCCAAAGCTGGCAACACGGAAGAAATTCCACGAACCCTCGCGGCGCTGACCGGTCAGCCATGGGTACCACCGGAGAAGAAGGAGCGCTGAGTTTGGAGCAGAAGATTACGCGTGAGCGCGCCGAACGGATAGCTCGTGGGCACGCTTGCGAACATTGCGGTGAGTACACCTATAAGAAGCTTACCGTCAAGCCTGCATCAGCCGAGCACGCCAAGGAGTTCGGCGAAGTGTGGCACGCCACGAGGATCTGTGGTGTCTGCGGAATGCATCAGGAAATGGGAATGGATGCGGAGGGAGACATCGTTTATTCGGGGTAGGGGCAGTCGGGAATCTTGAATCGTGGAAATCGTGACGCTGGTTGGTGGAGGAGCGCCAGTGGAGCAAACCGAGGTTGCGCTGGCAGGTGTTGAGCGGCCGATGAAGCGTGCCGGCCTCATCGATTGCGCCGCATATTCGCACGGCCGCCGAGTAGCGGACGTGGAGATCGCTGACATAAGCGAGGCTCTCAAGAACGAAGACTGGTTCGTATGGGTGGGATTGTTCGAGCCGGATGAGGAACTGCTGCGCGAAGTTCAGAATGAGTTCGGCCTCCACGACCTGGCGGTGGAAGATGCCCACCTCGCGCACCAGCGGCCCAAAATCGAACAGTACGAGGATTCGCTGTTCCTAGTCTTGCGAACAGTCCAGATGAGTGGAAATCCGCGCCACATCGACTTCGGCGAGACACATCTTTTCGTGGGGCCACGCTATGTGGTGTCTGTTCGCCACGGATCGCTGCGGTCGCACGTGGGATTGCGGGCCCGATGTGAAGCGTCCCCCAATCTGCTCGCCAAGGGACCAGGCTTCGTTCTGTACGCGTTGATGGATTTCGTTGTCGATCAGTACTTCCCAACTGTGGAGGCACTGGAGGAAGAGCTGGTCGCGCTGGAGGAGAGCATCTTCGGTGAAAAGTTCAGCCGCGAAACCACCGCCCAGATATACAACCTCAAGCGCGACCTTCTTGGGATCAAGCGCGCTGTCTCACCTCTGGTGGACGTCTGCAACCGGCTAATGAGATTCGATATCGAGCTCGTGCCGGACGACGCGCGACTCTACTTCCGGGACGTATACGATCATGTTGTGCGAGTCAACGAGATGGTCGACACCCTTCGTGAGCTCCTTACCACCGCGCTCGAAGCCAACCTGTCGCTGATATCGGTGTCACAGAACGAAGACACGAAGCGCCTTGCAGCATGGGCCGCGATCATCGCCGTACCGACAGCAATTGCCGGAATTTATGGCATGAACTTCACGTTCATGCCTGAGCTCGGTTGGCGATTCGGTTACGCCCTGGCCGTCGGAATAATGCTTTCCATGTGCACCGGGCTCTACGTAGGATTCAAGCGCTCGGGTTGGCTGTAGAAGCTAAGGGACTAGCAGGTTGCTGAAAAAGTAGCGATTGGGGATGGTGCAAAGGATGTTCGATGTTTATCATGGCGCATCCCAAGCCCAAGGTGATCGCGATGCGTGGTTCCGAGCGGCAGCAAGGCACGATGTTCAGCTACGTTT